>NZ_LATD01000460.1 GCF_000981895.1 Streptomyces odonnellii
GGGGAGCCGACGCCCCGCCCCGGTCTCACCGGTGTCGGCGCGAGCGACGGAAGGGTGCTCGGCCAGGGCGAGCTGGACCGGGCGGTGCTCGCCACCGGCGACGTGTCCGGCTTCACGGTCGAACCGATGGCCGGCCCGCCGCCGGGGGGCGAGAGCGCCGCGAAGGCCGAGTGCCGGCCCCTCACCGCCGTGATCAACGGCAGGCCGGAGCCGCTCGCCAAGGCCGTCGTGTACCGGCAGCTCGTCGGCCCGGAGGAACGCGGCCCGGCCGTCTCCGAGTTCCTCACCGCCCATGGCGAGCAAGGCGCGACCGCCCTGCTGAGCCGCCTCCGCACCGCCGTCACGGCCTGCGCCGACGGCTTCACCGCGACCGGCGGCGACGGCCCGTCCACATACACCGGAGTGAAGCCGCTGCCCCCGGTGAAGGCCGGTGACGACGCGCTCGCCTACCAGGTGACGGGCGACTTCGAGGGCGAACCGGTCCCGCTGGTGTTCCATCTCGTACGGGTCGGCGGCACGGTGGCCACGTTCTATACGGCCAACTTCGAGGACGGCAGGACTCCGGGCCTGCCCCCGGCCCTGCTCACCGCCCAGGCCACCAAGCTCAGCTAGACCTGCTGGACCTGCCTGACACCTGGTCAGGGACCGTGACACTCACCCGGGTGCCCGGGCGCAGGCCCCAGCGCGCCATCGCGCCCGCCTCCGCCTCCAGTACGTGGCGGGCCTTCCAGCGCGGCATGGCGAGCCGTCCCGGCCGCAGCGTGTGGACGTCGACGACCGTCAACTCCTTGTCCAGGTACGCCACATCGATCGCGAACCGCATCCGGAAGCTGTGCACGCTGTTGCACGGGGTGATCAGCAGCGCGCCGTCGATCCCGTCGCGCCCCAGCAGCCCGCGCCGCCGTGTCCCGTACGAGGCGGCGATCTCCAGATCCACCGATCCGTCCTGCGATCCGCCCCGTGATCCGTCGTCGTGCGACTCGTCCCGCGATCCGTCCTGCGCCGGGACCGTCAGCCGCCCCTTGCCGTTCCGCCAAGTGCCCATGGCCGTAGACCGTAGCGCCCGCCGTCCGCCCCGCAAGCCCTGGCCGCCCTCTCTGGGTCCCAGGGCCCGCCGTACGGGTCCCGGAGCGTCCGCGGTGGGCCCCTGGACCCATGACCGCCCCGTGCGGGGCGGCCTAGGGTCGGTGCTGTGTACGCCACGCCGATCGTCATCGCCGTTCTCTGGGGCGCAACCACCGGACTGCTGCTGCCGCGTGCCGTGTACCGGCTCTCGGTCGCGCCGGAGGAGGCCTGGCGCGCGGACTGCCCGGCCGGGCACCCGATCACCGGCCCGGCCCGTGGATGGCTCGGCGGTACGCGCTGCGCGAGCTGTGAAGCGGGCGTCCCCGCCCGTACGGCCGCCGCACCCGCACCCACCACCGAGGCCGAGGCCGGAGCCGACGACCGCGGTGCCACCGCCCGTACGGACACCGGCACCGACACCGTGACGAGCACCGTCGACGGCGGTACGAGCACCACAGGACCGGCGGCCGACGGCGCGCCCGCACCCGCCGTCCGCTACGCCCCCTCGGTCCTTCTCCCGCTTCTCACCGCCCTCGCCTGCGCGGCCCTCGCCGCCGCGACCGGGCCGCGCCCCGAGCTGGCCGTCTGGCTGCTGCTCACGCCCTTCGCCGTGGTCCTGGCGCTGGTGGACCGTCATGTCCACCGTCTGCCCGACCAGTTGACGCTTCCGCTCGCCGCCGCGGCGGCCGTCCTGCTCGGCGCCACCGCGCTGCTCCCCGGTGCGGGCGGCTCCTGGACGGTGGCGCTGCTCGGCGGACTCGCCCTCGGCGCCTGCTACTTCCTGCTGTTCCTGATCAATCCGAACGGCATGGGCTTCGGCGATGTGAAGCTCGCGCTCTCGCTCGGGGTCGCCCTCGGCTGGTACGGCTGGCCGGTCCTCTTCGTCGGGGCCTTCGCCGGATTCCTGCTGGGCGCGGTGTACGGGCTCGGGCTGGTACTGCTGCGCAGGGCGAGCCGCAAGTCGGCGATCCCGTTCGGACCCTTCATGATCACCGGAGCCCTGATCGGTCTCCTCCTCGGCGGCCTCGCCGCCGCGTAGGGCCCGGCGCGCCTCGTACCGTACGACCACCGTGGCGCCCGGCGCCCGGCTTCCGACGTCCCGGCGCCCCGTTGCTCCGTGTCAAGGCGCGGCCCCGCCCATCGCTCCTGAGGGTTACGGCGCGGCGTGGCCACTACTCGCCACGCCCGGCCCCGAAACCCGTGTGGCGCCCGGAATCCCGGGCCCCGCAGGGTCTGTCGCCGCTTTCGGAGCGTCATCACGGCTCGTCGTGGCGCGCACCATCCCTTACGAAGGGTTATGGTGGAAACCCCCCCTCGGGCCGGTCCGTATCCCCCCCACGGACCGGCCCGTTTTTCATCTGTTCACCAGACGCACGGCCAGGCCATCGGCCGGAGCGCCGCCGCAGCGGCCCGGACGGACCTCCGGACCTACCGAGCGGGCCGGACAGCCGGCCCGGACCGTCAGCCCCGCCCGGCCCAGATGTTCGTCCCCGCGGTGTCCACCGCGAAGTCGTCGATCTCCTTCAGCTCATCAGCCGTGAGGGGCGCCGCCGCCAGCGCCGCGACATTCTCCTCGAGCTGCTTCACACTCGACGCCCCGATCAGCGCGGACGTCATCCGCGGATCGCGCAGCACCCAGTTCAGCGCGAGCTGCGCCAGCGACTGGTCCCTGCGGCCCGCGATGTCGTTCAGCCCGTTCAGCCGCCGTACGACCTCGCCCGACAGCAGATCCGGGTCCAGGGACTTGCCCTGCGTGGCCCGGGAGCCCTCCGGAATGCCCTTCAGATATTTGTTCGTCAGCAGGCCCTGCGCCAGCGGTACGAAGGAGATGCAGCCCATTCCGGCCGTCTCCAGCGTGTCCAGCAGCGAGTCGTCCTCGATCCAGCGGTTGATCATCGAATAGGACGGCTGGTGGATGAGCGCCGGGACACCCATCTCCTTCAGCAGCCGCGCAGCCTCGGCGGTCTGCTCCGCGGTGTACGAGGACACACCCACGTACAGCGCCTTGCCCTGCCGCACGGCGGAGGCCAGCGCCCCCATCGTCTCCTCAAGCGGGGTGTCCGGGTCGAAGCGGTGCGAGTAGAAGATGTCGACGTAATCGAGGCCCATGCGCGACAGCGAGGCGTCGAGCGAGGACAGCAGATACTTGCGCGAACCCCATTCACCGTACGGTCCGGGATGCATCTCATATCCGGCCTTGGTGGAAATGATGAGTTCGTCCCGGTAGGCCGAGAAGTCCTGCGCGAAGATCTTGCCGAAATTCAGCTCCGCGGATCCTGGCGGCGGGCCGTAGTTGTTCGCCAGGTCGAAGTGCGTGACGCCGAGATCGAAGGCGCGGCGCAGGATCGCGCGCTGCGAATCGAGCGTCCGGTCGTCGCCGAAGTTGTGCCAGAGGCCGAGCGAGACGGCGGGCAGTTTCAGGCCGCTGCGCCCGGTGCGGCGGTACTCCATGGAGTCGTACCGGCCGTCGGCGGCGAGGTAAGAGGGAAAATCAGTCATGGTTCATTCCTTATCACGGACTTGTGACATACCGGGTTGGGTGACCATGGGGCCCGCGCAGTAGTGTGACGGCTCCGGGGTGCCTGGACCGGCCCCCAGTTCCCGTCCGGCGGATGTGCCGTCCCGCCGGGGGACGCGCCGGTCCCCATGGAATCGAGCCCCTTGGAATCGAGAGGGTGGACTCAGTGAACTTGCGCGACCTGGTGTACAGGCTCTACGCACGCCGGGTGGAAGGCCGTCTCGACCATTCCCAGGTGCCCAAGCACATCGGAGTCATCCTCGACGGCAACCGCCGCTGGGCCAGGGCCTCGGGCGGTACGGCGGAGCAGGGGCACAAGGCCGGAGCCGGCAAGATCCAGGAGCTGCTCGGCTGGTGCTCCGAGACCAATGTCGAAGTCGTCACGCTCTGGCTGCTGTCCACCGACAATCTCGACCGCCCCGAGGACGAGCTGATCCCGCTGGTCGGCATCATCGAGGACGCCGTCCGCGATCTGGCGGCCGACGGCCGCTGGCGGGTCCACCATGTCGGCACGCTCGACCTGCTGCCCGGCCGTACGCAGACCGTCCTCAAGGAAGCGGAACAGGCCACCCTCGGCAACGAGGGCATACTCGTCAATGTCGCCGTGGGGTACGGCGGCCGGCAGGAGATCGCGGACGCGGTCCGCTCCCTGCTGACGGACCACGCGAACAAGGGCACCACCTTCGAGGAACTGGCCGACATCGTCGACACCGATCTGATCTCGTCCCACCTCTACACCCGCGGCCAGCCCGACCCCGACCTGGTCATCCGTACCAGCGGAGAACAGCGCCTCTCCGGCTTCATGCTCTGGCAGAGCGCCCATTCGGAGTACTACTTCTGCGAGGTCTTCTGGCCCGCCTTCCGCAAGGTCGACTTCCTGCGCGCCCTGCGTGACTACGCGGCGCGCCACCGCCGCTACGGAGCCTGACCCCCGCTCCGGGCGGCCCGGGCACGGCCGCCGGGACGTCTCGGGGTAGCCCGCCGGGAGTGCTTCGCAAGCGTCCGATGACACCTCCGTACAGCCCCTCCGTACCCCCTTCACCTGTGGTTCATCCACCGTCCGTCATATGCCATGGCATGGCGGCGCGTGTTCGAGGGAATACCTCCCCCAGGTCGATGTCCAAAAGCCAGGTCAGCGGACATCGCGTCTCAGCGGACGGCATGGGGCCGTCCGCCCGGGAGGCCCTTTGCACCAGGACGACCGTGCGGTTGAACGTACGGGCGACATGGAGGGCCGGAGTCCGGCCCGCGCATGGGGTCCGAGTCCGGCCCACCCGCCCGCGACGCCGTCGCACCCCGACCTCATTCGAGGGGGTACGTCCTTCCGTGGTGACCAGCACAAAGCGCCGCATGCCCGACCGGCGCACCTACGTTCTCGACACCAGCGTCCTGCTGGCCGATCCGAACGCCATGTCCCGCTTCGACGAGCACGAGGTTGTGCTGCCGATCGTGGTGATCACGGAGTTGGAGGCCAAGAGGCACCATCCGGAGCTGGGCTATTTCGCCCGGCAGGTCCTGCGCCTGCTCGATGACTTCCGGGTCAGGTACGGCCGCCTCGACGCCCCGATCCCACTGGGCGAGCTGGGCGGCACGATGCGTGTCGAGCTCAACCACTCCGACCCCGGGATCCTGCCCGCCGGCTTCCGGTTGGGCGACAACGACTCGCGGATCCTCGCGGTCGCACGGAACCTCCAGGCCGAGGGGTACGACGTGACGGTCGTCTCCAAGGACCTGCCGCTGCGGATCAAGGCGTCGTCGGTCGGTCTCCTCGCCGAGGAGTACCGCGCCGAGCTGGCCATCACGGACTCCTCGGGCTGGACGGGGATGAGTGAGCTGACGCTCGGCGCGGACCAGGTCGACCTCCTCTTCACCGAGGAGTCGCTCTATGTCCCCGAGGCGAGCGAACTGCCCGTGCACACCGGGCTGGTCCTTCAGTCCGAGCGCGGCAAGGCGCTCGGGCGGGTCACCGCGGAGGGCAATGTACGGCTCGTACGCGGCGACCGGGAGGCCTTCGGGATCCACGGCCGCAGCGCCGAGCAGCGCATCGCCCTCGATCTCCTCCTCGACCCCGACATCGGCATCGTGTCGATGGGCGGCCGGGCCGGCACCGGCAAGTCGGCGCTGGCCCTGTGCGCGGGACTGGAAGCGGTCCTGGAGCGCCGGCAGCACCAGAAGGTGATGGTGTTCCGGCCGCTGTACGCGGTGGGCGGGCAGGAGCTGGGCTATCTGCCCGGCACCGAGGCCGAGAAGATGAGTCCCTGGGCGCAGGCGGTCTTCGACACGCTCTCCGCGGTCGCGGGCCGCGAGGTGATCGAGGAGGTGCTGGGGCGCGGCATGCTCGAAGTGCTGCCGCTCACCCATATCCGCGGGCGGTCGCTGCACGACGCGTTCGTGATCGTCGACGAGGCGCAGTCGCTGGAGCGGAATGTCCTGTTGACCGTTCTGTCCCGTATCGGGGCGAACTCCCGGGTGGTGCTGACTCATGATGTCGCGCAGCGCGACAACTTGAGGGTGGGGCGGTACGACGGAATTGTCGCCGTCGTGGAGAAACTCAAGGGTCATCCGCTTTTCGCGCATGTCACCCTGACCCGCTCCGAGCGCTCCCAGATCGCCGCGCTGGTGACCGAAATGTTGGAGGACGGTCAGATCTAGGGTCTTTCGTTTGGGTCTGGCTGGATCAGGGAGCGCCCGCCGCGGGAGCGGCTGATGTCGGTGTTGGTGCCGTGTATCGCAAGGCGGAGGAGGGAGCCCACGCGGAGGGGGTACCTCCCACGCCCTTAAGGCTGTGGGGGAGTAGGCGACTGACGACAACGCCGCGAGGCGCGGTGCCAGGGCACGCGAGCCCAGCAAGACCCAAATGAGAGGCCCTAGGGTGCAATCGCCGCACTTGGCCGCCCGGCATGAGCACAGCAGCTTAGCCGGGCGGCGTTGTGTGCCGCGGCTCTTTCCTTTTTCTCCCGGGCCAAACGGGGTGTGAGCTTTCCCACGCAACGAAGAATTGCCCTACGGCGTTGCCTTCCGGCAGAGTCTTGCTTCCGTCAGGCCCCGCATGCGGCACACGCGCACCCCCAGTGGTGCGGCACCACACAACTCAACAACTGCCGCCGTATGCCGCCCGTGCACCATGCGGCAGTCCCTGTGAGGGGGTTGTCCACCGGGCCCGTGTCTCCCGTGACCCAGTAGTGCGGAGGCCAGTGCCAGGGGCACGATCGCGTCCGCGGGGTCACCGATGCGGGCGTTGCTGGAAGGACACCGTGTGAGCCGGATCTCGGTCCGGGGGTTCGCCGTGGCTTCGGCCACCGCGGTCACCACCGTCGGCGCAGTGGTGGGTGTCGCCTCGGGCGACCCCCAGGTCTCGGACAACGACTTCGAGACAGCAGCAGCCGACCTGACGCTCCTCGCGGACATCCCCGCGGGCCAGCAGGCGCAGGTGCAGACCGCGTCGCTGACCCAGCAGGCCGATGTGATGGCCGCGGAGGCCGACGCGAGCGCCAAGAAGTCCGCGGAGGAAGCCGCCCGTATCCAGGCGGCCAAGGACGCCAAGGCGAAGAAGGAAGCCGCCGAGGAGAAGGCCGAGCGCGAGCGGGAGGCCAAGGAGGCCGCCGAGCGTGCCAGCCGTGACGAGGTGCGGTCCGCCTCGTCCTTCGCGGCGCAGAGTTCGTACACCGTGTCCCAGGTCCAGGCGATCGCACGGCAGATGATCCCCGCCGACCAGTTCCAGTGCTTCAGCAACATCGTGGACCACGAGTCGGGCTGGAACTACCAGGCGCAGAATCCGTCCTCCGGTGCGTACGGACTGGTCCAGGCGCTGCCCGGCTCCAAGATGTCCTCGGCGGGCGCCGACTGGCAGACCAACCCGGCCACCCAGATCAAGTGGGGCCTGAACTACATGAACGACCGGTACGACAGCCCCTGTGGCGCCTGGTCGTTCTGGCAGGCCAACAACTGGTACTAGTACCGGTCCTCTTCCGGCACCAGCGCGTGCCCGGCCCCGGTAGCCGCTGAGACACACAGGCTCCAGGCGCTCAACCTTCCGAAGCCCCCCGCCGTCCCTACGGTGGGGGGCTTCACCCGTGTACGGTCGATTCGAACAGTTCCGGGGGAGTGAGTGCGGAGAAGGACGGGGGAAAGAGGAACCATCATGTCGAGAGTGCCGGCGTGGCTCAGCCAGATGGGCACGGGACTGACCCGGATGGGAGAGCGGCTGGACCGGCGCAGGGCGCAGGCGGAGGCGGACGAGCCCCCGGTGCCCGTGACGGTGGCCCCGCCCGATTCCGTACCACCGCCCCCCTCGTACGCACCCGCCTCGTCCGCCCCGGCC
>NZ_LATD01000461.1 GCF_000981895.1 Streptomyces odonnellii
CACTCGCAAGGCCAGCACACCCACCGAACTAACGAAAAGATCAGTAGTAGCTACCGCGGTTTTGGGAGTGAGCGGCTTTGCGTCGACCGGCCAAACCCAATGCAGCAGATATGAGGGCGGACACGTGCGGGTTGACAGAGACTGAGCTGAATGTGCGGAGCGGCCCCACGGTGAACCACACGATCATCTATAGGTACAAGAAAGGGGTGCGGGTCTGCGGGGACCCAGTGAAGGGGGGCGCTTACTCGGCCTGCGGCGCTATATCGGCAATATGGCTGGCCCAAGCCGGTGGGGAAAAGGGGTACGTGGCGGCTGCCTGTGTTAGCGGCAAGATCCCTTCCTGAGTGGCGCCTGGTCCAGATCGCGCAGCAGCCCCGGTTTGCCCGGCGTGAGGCTGGCGGCAGCGGCGATTGAACGACGGCATCGTATGGAGAACTTTTTCGCCCAGGTCGAAGACCGCACACATGCCTGGCTGCCGGGGCGGAAAGATCTCCATTGGTTGATCATTCCCGGTGCTGACCTCGGCCGGGAGCAGCTGTACGCGCCGTACCGTGAGCTTGCCGAACAGCCTGGCCTGCAGGATGCACATCACGGTCCTGCACGCCAGCCCGCAGGACAGTGCGAGCCCGGGCGAGGTCGATCAGCCCGCGGATCCCCGCCCAGGCGCCGTATCCTCACCCCTCGCACGCCTACGCCGGCGCCGCGGCGCATCTGGCCGACCGCGGCGGCGACCGACTCGTACCCCGTGCCGTACGTCAACTCGAAGGCGGCCGGAGGGCCGTCTGCCGGTCGGTGCGCGGACCATCGAACCCGTCGTGTCCTGGTGTCTCGGGCAGGTGCGTGAGGTCGTTGCCGGGTACGCGGACCGACGCGGCGCGGCACCCCGGCCCGACTGCGGCGAGCCGGGGCGCCTGTCCGGCTTCGGTCCGCTCCCGTCGCGTTCGCGTCCCGTTCCCTGTGCCGTTCCCGCGCCCCCACCGAAGGCCCGTCATGTAACAACTTGACCAGATGATTTTCGGCCGCATACCTTTCGCCATGGCCCTGCCACAAGGACGGGCCTCTTTCGCGTCCTTGGGGGGACACAATGAACTGGTATCTCGGCGTTCTCAAGAACTACGCAGGCTTCAGCGGGCGGGCGCGCCGCACGGAGTTCTGGATGTTCGTGCTGTTCAACCTCATCGTGCAGATCGTTCTCACGGTCATCGATTCCGTGATTGGTCTGAACAGCGTCCTCAGCGGTCTCTACGCTCTCGCCGTCCTGATACCCAGCCTGGCGGTGAGTGTGCGGCGCCTCCACGACACCGACAAGTCCGGCTGGCTCCTGCTGCTCGGACTCATCCCGCTGGTCGGCGGGATCATCCTGATCGTCTTCTCCGCCACTGCGGGTACCGCGGGCCCGAACAAGTACGGCCACGACCCGAAGCAGCTCGGGGCGCATGTCTGAGTGCTCCTGAGCGCTCGCGCGAAAGGCCCGTCGGTGCGCCACCGACGGGCCTTCGTCATGATGCCGACGTTCCGGGGCACGCCGGCCGCTTTCGGCGGCAACGTCATCGAGGCCCGCCGCCGCGCTCGTCGGACCAGTCCCCGGGATCGGTGCCGTTCGGCACCTGGAGGTAGAGCCGGCTCACCGACGCCGACCGCATGCTGGCGAGCGCGAAGCCGCGCGCCGAGTGGGCGTAGACCCCCTCCCCATACACGGGCGCCGCTCACTGCGACGACGAGGCCGCCCGCATCCGAGCCTTCGGCCGCAAGGGCTGCCTGCTTGCCTTCCGTGACGCGACGCTAAGGCCGCCTACGCCTACGGGACACGGCGCAACGAGACACGGATGCTCGACGCCGCCGACTTCGGTCGCAACCCGCACGGCGGCGAATTCGGCCAGTACGGCCGCTGCCAGGTCCGGTTCGGCAAGGCCAAGAAGGGCTCGCCGCCCTGCTGACTGATACGGCAAGACGGATGCGACTCCGCAACGCCGGAGTCATCGTTCTTCTCTACGCACGGCCTCTGAGCCGCGTCGTCCGGCTCACCGTGGACGATGTCGTCCACGACGGCCACGCCGTGCTGCTACGACTCGGCGGCCAGCGTCGCCCGATTCCGCGCCGGTCGCCGCCCTGCTGCTGGAGCACCTTGCTACCCGTCGCTTCTGTTGGGCTGGTGACCTAGGGTCTTTCGTTTGGATCTGGCTGGGTCAGGGAGCGGGGTCTGGTGGAGGGGGTCCCTCCCGTGCCCTACAGGCCACGGGGCGGATCGCAAGGCGGAGGAGGGAGTCAGGGCGGAGCCCTGGCGACCGACGACAACGCGGCGAGGCGCGGCCCGCCGCGGCAGCGGCTGATGTCACCGCGGGCACGCGAGCCCAGCAAGATCCAAACGAGAGGCCCTAGGGCGTGTCTTCAAAGTAGCGTCGTCCGCCCGAAGGGCGGGGCCGACGGCGTCTGGTGCGTGCGATCGCAAGGCGGAGGGTCATCCTCGTACTGGACGTACTTGGATGATCCCGACAACGCGGCGAGCGTGCGTGCCAGGCGTCGCCGGGCAGACGGGACTTTGAAGACACGCCCTAGGGGCTGTTCGGGGTTCGGATCTTTGTGAGGCCCGGTGGCCTGTTGGCGGTGCCTGGTAGAACTCGGGTGTGGCGCGTTTTGACGTGACGGATGCCGAGTGGGCCTTGGTCGAGCCGCACTTGCCGGTGGCGGCGACGGGGCCGTTGCCACGGCGGGTGCGGGACCAGTTCAACGGGGTGATGTGGCGGTTTCGTACCGGCAGCGGCTGGCGTGATGTCCCGGAACGCTACGGGCCCTGGTCCACGGTCTACTCCCGGTTCAGCAGCTGGGCCAGGGCCGGGGTGTTCCAGGGCCTGATGGACGCATTGATCGCCGAGGCGGCCGCGCGGGGGCAGGCCGGCCTGGAGCTGGTCAGCGTGGACTCCACGATGGTGCGGGCGCATCACGAATCGGCTGGTCTGGCAGTGGCCGGGGAGACCCTGGACGCCCTGGAACAGGCTCTGACCGAGGAAAAAGGGGCTCCGCTTCCCCAGCAGCCGCCCGTACTGCGGGTGATGAGGCGACGGCCTGTACGGACGCGAGTGGTACAGACGCGCCGAGCCCGGACCGGGCCGCAGCGCGACGGCGTCGCAAGGCCAGGGCGGATGCCGCCGGGCTCGGCCGGTCCCGAGGCGGGCTGAGCAGCAAGATCCATGCAGCGGTCGACGCCACAGGACTGCCGTTGTCGTTCGTGCTCACTCCTGGACAAGCCGGGGACAGCCCTCAGTTCGAGACCGTGTTGAACAAGATTCGCATACCTGGTCCGGTCGGCCGCCCGCGGACCCGGCCAGACGCCGTGGCTGCGGACAGGGCCTACTCCTCGAAGGGCAACCGGGCCTACTTACGCCGGCACCACATCACTGCAGTCATCCCGGAGAAGACCGACCAGCAGGCCAACCGCAAGAAGAAGGGCTCGGCCGGAGGCCGGCCCATCACCTACGACACCGAACGCTACAAACAGCGCAACACCGTCGAACGCTGCTTCCAGAAGATCAAGACCTGGCGCGGCCTGGCCACCCGCTACGACAAAGCTCCCGACAGCTACGAAGCCGGACTCCACCTCCGCGGATCGATCATGTGGCTGAAGCTCCTCACCTCAACCACATGATCCGAACCCCAAACAGCACCTAGTTGTCACTTCGCGGTAGCTTCGGGAGAACAGGGCGGCCATAGCCGTACGCAGCATGTTGTTGACCACGGGCAGCACTACTACTGAATGCCTGGGGCGGCGAGCTGCGAAGTCTGGCGAAACTCACCCGGGTCTGATGCAGATTCGGGTGACAGGTTCGATCACGCGGCCTGGAGGGCCGGCGTCGTCATGACGGTCTCGAATTCGACGGGGGTCAGCCGGCCGAGTGAGGCTTGTCTGCGGCGTCGGTGGTAGGTCCGCTCGATCCAGGGCACGATCGCGATCCGGAGTTCTTCGCGGGTGGCCCAGACACGGCGGTCGAGGACGTTCTTCTGCAGCAGGCTGAAGAAGGACTCCATGGCCGCGTTGTCGCCGGCAGCTCCGACCCTCCCTATCGATCCGGCCATCCGGTGGCGATCGAGCGCCCGGACGAACTTCCGGGAGCGGAACTGCGATCCGCGATCGCTGTGCAGAATGCACCCGTCGACGTCTCCACGCCGGGCCACGGCGTTGTCCAGGGCGGTCACGGCCAGGCGGGACTTCATACGCGCATCGATGGAGTAGCCCACGATCCTGTTGCTGAAGACGTCCTTCACCGCGCAGAGGTAGAGCTTGCCTTCGCCGGTGGCGTGCTCGGTGATGTCGGCGAGCCACAGCCGGTTTGCACAGGCCGCAGTGAAGTCACGGCGGACCAGGTCGTCGTGCACCGGCGGGCCGGCCTTCTTGCCCTTGCCACGCTTCTTGCCGAACACGCTCCACCAGCGGTTGTCCCGGCAGATCCGCCATGCAGTCCGGTCCGCCATCACGGCCCCGGCGCCGCGCGCTTCGTCGGCGGGGAAGCGGTAGCCGAACTCCGGGTCGTCACGATGCGCGTCGAACAGCGCGTTCGCGCGATGCGCCTCCTCCAGCACGGCATCGGTCACCGGCTGGTCCAGCCGGCGGTAGTAGGGCTGTCTGGCGAGCTTCAGCACCCGGCACGCAACCGTGACGGGCACCCCGTCCACGGCCAGCTGCTTCACGAGCGGGTAGATCCTTTTCCCGGAAGATGTGCCTGCGACAGATAGGCCGCGGCCCGGCGCAGGACCTCGTTCTCCTGCTCCAGCAGCTTGATCCGCCGACGCGCTTCCCGAAGCAATGCGCTCTCCTGGCTGGTCGTTCCGGGCTTGCTCCCGTCGTCGATGTCCGCGCGACGCATCCACTTCCACAGCGTCATCGGGTGGACTCCGAAGTCGGTGGCCACCTGCTCGACCGTCACACCCGGCCCGCGGTTCCTCGCGACTCGCACGACATCCTGGCGGAACTCTTCCGGATAAGGCCTGGGCACAGCGACATCCTTCCCACCCGCCCCACAGGGCAAGCCAGTTCAGATGTCACCCGATCGTGCAGCAGACCCCGGAGAAGTGCTGCACTTCAGGCGCTCATGGGAGAGCGAAGGCCAGCTCGCGGTTGTGGCGAGCCCGGATTGGCGGCGTGGCGGTCGCCTGGGGGCGAGGGGATCGCAATCGCCGTCCTTGGGCGCGGGCAGTGATACGTGCGGGTTCCGCGCGAGTGTGGGTGAGTCCGAGAACGGCAGTGTGGCGTCGTGCCTGGGTAAGGGCGACGTACATGGAACGATGCTCTTCGCCTTCGAGGACGAGGCTGCTGTACATCGGGTGCGGGGAGCAGATGGCTGCGCCTGCCTGGCATGCAGGCCGAGATGGGAGCATTCCCGCAGGTGCGGGGATGCTCCCGCGCAGAAGGCCCGCCGGACTGCCAGGCTCGGCTGCTCCTCGCGCCCACGGGGATGGCCCCCGAAACGGCGTTCAGGATGAGTCTAAGGCTGTGCGTTCTCTACAGCGTGGTCATGGTCCTGAGGCGGAGGGGTTGAGGTAATGGCGAGATATACGGTGGCTCTGCACGGTTTCGCGGCGCTGCGCGTCGAGTGGTTGCCGTGATCGTCGCTGGTAGCGGCTGTTCTTGGCGTGGCGTTGGCGGCGGCAGTAGCACAAGACAGTCCGGTGGGTGAGGTCTGGAGTTTCAGCGTCGCACGCGGTATCGCAGGTGTGTCGCGCCCTTGCCTTGGATCACGATCGGGTCGTCGAAGCGGTGCGGTACGCCGGTCAGGTCGGCGAAGTATGGGATCCCTTTGCCGTGCAGCACCGGTACGAGACTGATGTAGACCTCATCCACCAGTCCCAGGTCGAGCGCCTGCCCTGCGATGTCGGCGCTGGCGATGCTGACGTGTTTGTCACCGGCGATCTCCCCGGCGCGCGATACCTTCCGCGACGCCGTCGACGAAGGTCGTACGCACCCACTTCGCGGCGTTTTCGGGCACGTTGTGCGTCACGACGACGACTGGCGCGCCAATCGGGTGGCTGTCGTTCCAGCCGTTGGTCAAGTCGAACAGCCGGCGGCCGCAGACGAGCGCACCAGCCCCGGCGAGAACCTGGCGCAGCATCTCCGCGCTGTTCGCGTCGACGTGGAACGACAAGTGCGCGTCGGCACTCGGCACGGTGACATCGCCGGCGCTGTACCAACCGAACAGCTCACCGGTTCCGTCCTCGGGGTCGGCGATGTAGCCGTCCACCGACATCGTCATGTGTGTATAGACCTTGGTCATGCGGACCTCCTGTGGACTCTTCCCCCGGGACAGACCCTCCGGGAGACTCGAATTCATCGGTCGGTCAGTGATCAGGCGGCAGCGGTTCCGCGCCACACCCAACCTCACGCTGGTGGGGCGCCTGAGAGACGGGGACAGCTGCCGCTGATCATCGGCGTGTTGAAGACTAATGATCTTGTGGTGGCCGCGGGCCCCAGCGGAGACCCTGCCTGCCGGCGGGAGGCTTTCGAGGGCCTGATGGGCCAGATGGCGGGCCGGTTCGCGCAGGTCGAGCCCCGGCACCGGGTGAAGGACCTCGTGTTCGGGCTCCTGTCGGACCTGCCGGGCAGGAACTGCTGGAGCATCGCCGAGTGGGCCGAGACGCCGTGTTCGGAGATCTGATGGGCCGTCGCGGCCGGTCTCCGCTCACGAGCTTGCGGCCTTCAGGAGTCGGCGGTCCAGGGCGAATGAGAAGCCACGCAGGTTCATATCGCCTTCTCCTGGGCCATCAGGGTCGCGCGGCCTGCGGGACTTCTCTGGCCAGCAGTAGGGCGACCAGACCGAGAAGACTCCCCGTGATGCGGCGTTGCCATCTCGTCCAGGCCGGCCTGGCGGAAAGGAACCCTGCTATCGATCCGGCCGTCAGCACGATCAACGCGTTGACGATCATGCTGACGATGATCTGGATGGTTCCGAGCGTGAAGCCCTGGACGGCGGCGTTGTCGTGATGGGGGTCGATGAACTGCGGGATCAGGGCGAGGTACATGACGGCGGCCTTCGGATTGAGCAGGTTGGTGATCAGCCCCATCCGGAACAGCCTCCCGGCAGAGTCTCGTGCAAGCGTTCGCGCCTCGAATACCCCGGCTCCGCCCGGCCGGATCGCCTTCCACGCGAGGTGGAGGAGATAGGCGACGCCTGCGGCCTTGAACCCGACATAGAGCCACGGGACCACGACGAAGACGACGGCCAGCCCGAGGTTCGCCATCGTCATGTACAGGAGAAAACCCACTCCCGTTCCGGCCAAAGAGACCAGCCCGGCGATCCGGCCCTGCGCGATGCTGCGCGAGACCAGGTAGATCATGTTCGGTCCCGGCGTAAGCACCATGATCAACGCCGCCAGCGCCATCCCACCCACTGCACCCCACGAGACCCAGCCACCCATCGTCGCCACAACCGTTTTCTCTCGCCCGAGTAGTTCGTCGGCAGTGTGATGTAATGCCGTTATGCATCTCAACCCTTACGGTGAGTACGCCGTCCTGCTCGCCGCTTCCCTGGCGAACGACTGGCCGTGCGACCGTGCGGGGGTCGTCGACCGGGCACGTTCGTTCGGGATGCGGATGGCATTCGCGTCCGCCCGGTCGACGGACTACGCCGGCGTCCGTTCCGTGATCGACCGATGGCTGGCAATTGTGGACGAAGAGATTCCCGACCAACGCGCCGCTCTGCTCAACCAGTACCTGGCGGAGGCATCCGCCTACCCCCGCCTGACCAACCACGATGCTGAAGGCTGGCACCTGCACTACCGGGACCTCGATCAGACACTGCCGCATGTTCTGGACGCCGTCATCAGCGTCGGCACCGCACTGCACCTGACCACGCGGGGCATGAACCGGCTCACTCGCTGCGCCGCTGGCAAAGACCCCGGCGACCCCTGCCGAAACATCGTCGTAGATGTCACACGCAATGGGCGGCAGCGCTACTGCAGCGTCCGCTGCGCCAACCGAGCCGCGGTACGACGACATCGAGTCCGCCGCGCCCCAACACCAGGAAAGTGATGCCCCAAATCAGTGGTAACGGGGGGAGGCCCGGCGTACGTACGCCGCACGGTGCGCCGTGGCGCAGGCCCAGGAACTCGCGGAGCAGCCCGGCCCGCCAGGTGGGCACGGTGTGCCGCTGCCAACGGTGTACCAGTCTGCCGCGATGGAGCTAGGGCGTGTTTCGGAAGTCCCGTCTGCCCCGCGACGCCCGGCACGCACACTCGCTGCGTTGTCGGAGTCGCCCGAGTACGGCCGGGCCATCCACAACGCCGATCCTCCGCCTTGCGATTGCACGCATCAGACGCCGCGAGGCCCGCCCTGCGGGCGGACGACGCTACTTCCGAAACACGCCCTACTGATCTTTTCGTTAGTTCGGTGGGTGTGCTGGCCTTGCGAGTG
>NZ_LATD01000462.1 GCF_000981895.1 Streptomyces odonnellii
CATGTGGGGTGTCATCCCGTGGTGGGGCATGGTGCGCCAGGGGTGGTCGGCCGGCGGGGGGGTGGGCCAGTACTACGGTCCGCGGCGCAGCAGTTCCGGGCGGCCGGCCCTTGCCCGCCCTCCGCGGATCAGTCTGGATGCCGCGGTGGCGTCGCGTCTGTGGAGCCGGTCCGAGGAGCTGACCGGCATCGTCTTCGACCCGGGGGCCGGCCGGGTATGAGCTGTTCACGGGTGTTCGGCTGGTACGTCACCGGAAGCTGACGGGCGGACATGGCCCTGGACGGGTGGTCATGGTGGACCTGGTACGGCCCGTGCGTTCACCCGTCGTCGGCTCCGCCCGAGCCTGTTTCATCGTTCGGCGTCCAGCGGGGTTCAGCGTTCAGCGGGCGACGACGACCTTGCCGACGGTGTGGCCGGACTCGACCAGACGGTGGGCCTCGCGCAGGCCGGCGGCGGAGAAGTCGTTCACGGTCGTGGTGAGGGTCGTCCGGATCCGCTTGCCGTCGACCAGTCCGGCGACGGTCTCCAGGAGCTTGCCCTGTTCGTTCATGTCCTCGGTCTCGTACATGGACCGGGTGAACATCAGCTCCCAGTGCCAGGCGATGCTCTTCGGCTTGAGCGGGAGCAGGTCGAGTCCCTCGGGCTCGTCGATGGCGGTGATGTGGCCGAAGGGCCGTACGATCCGCGCGAACGCCTCAATGTTGCCGCGCGAGTGCGGGGTGAAGAGGTAGTCGAGCCCTTCGGGTGCCGTCTCGCCGGCGGACTCCGCGAGACGGTGGTGGTCGACGATCCCGTCGGCGCCGAGCTGCCTCACCCACTTCTGTGACTCCGGCCGGGTGGCGGATGCCAGCACACGGAGCGCGGTGAGTTCCTTGGCGAGCTGGATCATGATCGACCCGACACCACCGGCTCCTCCCAGCGCCAGCAGAGTCCCGGTGGAGCCGGTGGTCAGCTTGAATCGCTCGAAGAGCGTTTCCCACGCGGTGATCGTGGTCAGCGGCATGGCGGCCGCCTCGGCGAAGCTCAGGGAAGCGGGCTTGCGGGCGGTGATCCGCTCGTCCACGGCGTGCAGGTCCGCGTTGGCCCCGGCGCGGGTGATGTCACCCGCGTACCAGACCTCGTCCCCCGCCGACACCGTGCTCACCTCCGGGCCGACGGCCTCCACCACGCCTGCCGCGTCGAACCCGAGGATCCGCGGGTCGGTGGTGGGTGCGAGCGCGATACGGCTCTTGACGTCGGCCGGGTTCACCGACACCGCATGGACCCGGACCAGGATGTCGCGGGGCCGTAGCTTCGGCGTCGGAACCTCGACGTCCTGGAGGCACTCCGGGTCGTCCACCGGCAGTCCCCTGTAGGAAGCGATCGCGCGCATCGTGCTCGTCGTCATGGTGTACTCCTCTGTCGCTTTCGCGGTGTCCCGGCGGGATTCCTTTGCGGCTGCCCGGTCGGACGTACGCTCCGTGGGCCATGCCGCGCTCGTAGGCGGTGACATACACGTTGCCGTCGGCGCCGGGTTTCGGCCCGTGCGGCGCGCCTTCCGAAAAGGGGACAGTGACAGAACAGAGGACAGTCACGGAGGAAAGCGCCGTCCGTCGGTCTTGTGGGACGCCGTCGCCCACTGGGCGACGGCGTCCGGCCGATCCGTCTCCGTGAGCACCCGCCTATTGTCGAGTGCCGCCCATTCCCCAGGGCCGCCATGAGCCTGGGCATCAACGGGGTCACCACGCACGACGCCGGTGCGGCCAGTGCCGCCGTCAACACCATGCAGCAGGTGGGCGGAGCCGTCGGCACCGCGCTGCTCAACACCCTGGCCGCCGGCGCCGCCGGCGCCTACCTCGCCGACCACGGCCGTACGCCCGCAGATCTGGCCCAGGCCCAGTTGGAGAGCTACTCCACCGCCTACTGGTGGTCGGCGGGACTCTTCGTGGTGGGCGCCGTCATCGCCGCCCTCCTGTTCCGGCGCGGTCGGCCCGACTCCGCTCCCGAGGGCGCGACCGTCGTCCACATGTGACCCGGATTCCCTCGGGCGGCCGGCGAGAACGGGGCCGCCCGAGGAACGCCGGTGGGTGCGTTCGTCTCCGGTGCGCATGCCCCGAACCCCTCGCGTAGCCCCGAACACCTTCGTGATGGAAGACGTCGTTGGTGCAGCCGTCGCTCAGGACTCCGTCACCGCGATGGCGACGAGCCGGCGCTCACGCCTCAGTACACGGTCGGCGATACGCACCACGCGGTAGAGGAAGGTCCGTTTGACCATGTAGTGCTGAACCCGAGCGATTTCCCGCTCGTCCAGAAGACGTGCCACACCCTCGACTTCGGCAGCGCCGACCGGCACGGTCCCCCGCCCGTTGCAGGGCGCGATCGTCACGCGCCCGCTGTTGCGGATGCGTTTGACCTTTCCGGTGCCGGGCGGGGTCAGCACGTACAGGGTGCTGCCTTCGATCACGCACCCGACCGGCGTGACGACGGCCCGGCCGTCCTTGCGGAACGTGGTCAGGCTGACGTACAAGCCTTTTCCGATGCGCTTCAGGGCGGCTTCGAAGGCCGAGGAGGTGTCGACTGGCATAGGGACTCCACTAGTCGAGGTGAACTGAATTCACCTTTGGTGAATAGTATTCACCAAAGGCCCGTGGAGGCGCCAGTCAATGTACGGACCGCAACGTTTGAGCGGGTCACCGAACGGTGAAGTCGGCCGCCTCGGCATCGAGGGTCGTGGTGCCGTCCTGCGCGGTGGCCAGGACAGCGACGTGCCAGGCACCGCGCGGGGACGACTCGGCATCGGCTGCGGTGACCCCGACGGTATAGGTGCAGCGCACGGTGTCCTTCCCGGCGGGCTTGCAGACGGCCGACTCCACGGCGGCCATGTCCTTGGCGGTCAGCTCCTTCTCGGCGAAGGGCGACTCCTGGGGCCAGGCCAGCACCTTCACGCTCTTGACACCGGAGGACGCCGTGACGTCGGTGGCGAAGACCAGGGAGCCGTCGCGGTCCCCGTCGGGAGCGGTGTAGCGGGCAGTGCTGCGCTCCAGCACCGGAGTCCGCTCCCCCGCATAGGCGACAACGAAGGCGCCGGCACCACCGAGGACGACGACACTCGCGGCCACGGACAGAGCGATACGTCGGGACATGGGATTCTCCGTAACTGTCTCAGCACTGGATCTGGTCAGCGCCGCTCGACCGCGCCGCTGGACCGATATTGGCCGCGCGGGGGTTCGCCGGACATGAGCGCGCGCACTCAAGCAGGGCTGAGTAAGCCGAACGGGATCCACTGACCTCGCCGTGCTCCGGTGACGAGTCGAAGAGCCGAAGAGCCGATGGGGATGAGTCGGTGAGCCGGTGGGCCTGTCAGGCCGCGCTTGCTGGGGCCATTGAGGATCAGGTCCAGCCCGTACTCGAACTCGTCGCCGTAGGCGTACCCGGGACGCAAGACATGAGCGGTCGCGATCTCGGTGAGGTACGGATACTCGCCGTCGCCGAAACCGCTCATGATGGACTCCGCCAGTTCGGCGGTCTCGTCCGGGGTTTCGAAGGGCAGGGTCTTCTCCTGCATGGCGAACCCGTAGATGAAGCTGTCGAGGACCGAGACCGCGTGGGCGGTCAGGGTGAGGGAAAGCCCGCCCTGACGCAGACAGCCGAGCACCGCGTCATGGTGCCGCAGGGTGGCGGGGTCCGGGTTGGAGCGTGACTCCATCAGCGCGATCGCCCAGCGGTGGCGGGACAGCACCTGACGCATGGACATGGCCCGCCGCCGCATCGCCTGTCGCCACTCACCACCCGGCGTGGGCAGTTCGACCTCACCGAAGACCAGGTCGACCATGCCGTCGAGCAGGTCCTCCTTGTTGGCCACATGGTTGTACAGGGACATCGCCTCGACTCCGACGGCGGCGCGCAGCACCCGCTGGCGGGTGAGGGTCCCCGGGGCGGTTCGCGTGGAGACGGAACCGGAGAGCAGTGACGATGCGGAACATGAGCGAGCCGATCGCAACCGCCGGTGGGACCAAGACGATGACGGCCGTCGTGCAGGAGCGGTACGGCACCGAGCCGGAAGCCGTGCTGCGTACGGCGCGACTCGTCCGGCCCGTGAGCGGTGTGCGCAGGCCGAAGCTCCCCAACCCCGGCCGCAGCGTCGCCGGTGTAGTCGGGGTGGTCGGCTCCGACGTGACCGGGTTCGCACCCGGCGACGAGGTGTACGGCACAGCGGTCGCCGCGTTCGCCGACTACGCCGCCACCCGGCCCGAAAGGATCGCACCCAGGCCCGCCGGGCTCACCTTCGAGGAGGCGGCGACGGTCCCCGTCAGTGCGCTCACCTCGTTGCAGGCGGTTCGCGACCACGGCAAGGTCGAGGAAGGCCAGCAGGTCCTGATCACGGGAGCCGCCGGCGGCGTGGGCACCTTCGCCGTCCAGCTCGCCCACGCGACCGGTGCCCGGGTCACGGCCGTCGCGAGCACTCCCAAGCTCTGCGCCGTACGGGCGTTGGGTGCCGATCACGTCATCGACTACACCCGCGAAGACTTTCTCGCCGGTCCGCGACGCTACGACGCCATCATCGACACGACGCCATCATCGACATCGCGGGCAACCGCAGTCTTCGGGATCTGCGCCGCGCGCTCACACCCCGCGGCAGGCTGATCATCACCGGCGGTGAGACGAACGGCGTCTGGCTCGGCGGTGCTGATCGGCAGCTCCGTGCCCAGATGCTGTCCCCGTTCACGGGGACGCACCTGGGTACGTTCATCTCATCCGAACACGCCGACGGGCTACGCGACCTGACCGCTCTCATCGACACGGGCGCGCTCAGCCCTGTCGTGGACCGGGTGTACCCGCTCGCCGAGACCGCGGCAGCCGTCCGGCACCTCCTCGACGGCCGTGTCACGGGCAAGCTCGCGCTCACCGTGCCCGCCGAGTGACAACGCGGGACCGGGGCTGACAACGCGGGATCGTGGCACCCAGCACCCGGCCGCGGTTCCGTCAACGGAGCTGCGCGGCGAACGCGGCGTACGCCTGCTCGTCGAAGAGGACGAATCTGATCTCCTCGACCTCCGTCTCCGTGGCTCGTACCGTCTCCACCGCGACACGGGCGGCGACCTCCATCGGCCATCCGTAGGCACCGGCGGAGATGGCTGGAAACGCGACCGTTCGCGCGCCGAAGACGTCGGCGACCCGGAGGGACTCCCGGTAGCAGGAGGCAAGCAGCGCGTCGTCGCCGCCCGAGACCTGGTACACCGGGCCCACCGTGTGGATCACCCACTTGGCTTCGAGGCGGCCGGCGGTGGTGGCGACGGCCTTGCCGGTGGGGAGGCCGCGTCCGTAGTGCGAGGCGCGCAGGGCGCGGCATTCGGCGAGGATCTCGGGGCCGCCCCGGCGGTGGATCGCGCCGTCGACACCGCCACCGCCGAGCAGTGACGAGTTCGCGGCGTTGACGATGGCGTCCACGCGCTGATCGGTGATGTCTCCGCGGACAAGGGTCAGGGTTGCCATATCGGTGGCTTCCTCAGGTCGCGCGCAGCCGCCGCCAGACCGCTTTCGCCGCGTTGTGCCCGGACATCCCGTGGACTCCGGGGCCGGGCGGGGTCGCGGAGGAGCAGATGAAGACGGCGGGGTGCGCGGTGGCGTAGGGGGTGAGGGAGATCTTGGGGCGCAGGAGCAGTTGGAGCCCCGAGGCGGCACCGCACGCGATGTCGCCGCCGACGTAGTTGGCGTTACGGGCGGCGAGCTCGGGCGGGCCCGCGGTCGCGCGGGCCAGCACGCGGTCACGGAAGCCGGGGGCGAAGCGTTCGAGCTGGCGCTCGACCGCGTCGGTGAGGTCGCCCTGCCAGCCGTTGGGGACATGACCGTACACCCAGAAGACCTGTTGGCCCTCGGGCGCCCGAGAAGGATCGGCCAGACTGGGCTGGGCGGCGATCAGGAACGGGGTCGTGGGCGGCTGCCCGCCCGCCGCCTGGCGCAGGGCCGTGCCGATCTCCCCGCTGGTGGGGCCGATCTGGACGGTGCCGGCCCGGCGGGGCTCCTCGGCGGTCCAGGGCACCGGCCCGTCCAGCGCGTAGTCGATCTTGAAGACGCTCGCCCCGTAGCGGTAGCCGTCGTACGCGCGGCCGAGGCCCGCGATACGGGCCAGCGCGGTCGGCGAGGTGTCGAAGACATAGGCACGGGCCGGCGGCAGGTCGTCCAGGCGCTTGACCTCGTATCCGGTGTGGACCGCGCCGCCCAGGTCGCGGAGGTACGCGGCGAGCGCGTCGGAGATCGACTGGGAGCCGCCGCGCGCGGCGGGCCAGCCGCCGGCGTGCGCGGCGAGCGCGAAGATCAGTCCGACGGCGCCGGTGGCGAAGCCGTTCAGCGGCGCGATGACATGGGCGACAAGACCGGCGAACAGCGCCCGCGCCTTCTCGTCGTGGAAGCGGCGCGCCAGCCAGGTCGAGGGCGGCAGCCCGGCCAGCCCGAAGCGGGCCAGGGTGACCGGATCGCGCGGCAGCGCGGTCAGCGGCAGGGACATGAAGTCCCGGGCGAGGGTGTCCCACTTGCCGAGGAAGGGGGCGACCAGACGGCGGTACGCCCCGGCGTCGCGCGGGCCGAAGGACGCGGCCGTCTCGGCGACCGAGCGGGACAGCACGGCGGCCGTGCCGTCGTCGAAGGGGTGCGCCATGGGCAGCTCGGGGTGCAGCCAGTCGAGCCCGTACCGGCCGAGGGGCATCGTCGCGAAGACGGGCGAGCCGATACCCAGCGGGTGCACGGCGGAGCAGGGGTCGTGCCGGAATCCGGGCAGGGTCAGCTCTTCGGTCCTGGCGCCCCCGCCGACGGTGTCCCTGGCCTCGAACACGGCCACCGAGAACCCCCGCCTGGCCAGCTCGACCGCGGCGGTCAGCCCGTTGGGTCCCGCCCCCACGACGACTGCATCGAGCATCGACGTCACCTTCGGACTCCTTCGTAGCCGATGGCAAGAAGCCCCAGGATATTCCCGCCCACCGACAGCCCGAGGGCGGGTACTGTCCGCGACGATGAACCCACCACCGGACACCCTTCTGCCCCACACCCTCGCCACGACAGCGACCCGGCTCACGGCCGTACGGGGCGTACGCGCCGTCGCACTCGGCGGCAGCCGCGCCCGCGGCAGCCACCGCCCAGACTCCGACTGGGACCTGGGCGTCTACTACCGCGGCGAGATCGACGTACCAGCACTGACCGCGCTGGCCTCGGAGGTGGCGGACTCGCCGGTGGAGGTGGCGGGCCCCGGGCAGTGGGGGCCCTGGGTCAACGGCGGCGCGTGGCTGCGGGTCGACGGGGTCGCCGTGGACTGGATCCTGCGGGATCTGGACCGGGTGGAACGGGTCTGGGAGCAGTGCCGCGAGGGCCGGTTCGAGATCGGTACGCAGCCGGGCCACCCGCTCGGGTTCTGGTCGCCCGCGTACGCCGGCGAGGTCGCCCTCTGCCGCGTACTGGCCGACCCCTCGGGCGAGTTGACGGCGCTGCGGGACGCGACCCGGCACTACCCGGAGCGGCTGCGGACGGCGATCGCCGCGGCGGCCTGGGAGGCGGACTTCTCCGTCGCGGCGGCCCGTAAGTCGGCGGGCGCGGGCGACGTCCTCCATGTCTCGCTCTGTCTGTCCCGGGCCTTCGGCGTGCTCGTACAGGCCCTGCTCGCGCACCACCGTGTCTGGTGCCTCAACGAGAAGGGCGCGACCGCCGTGGCGTCCGCTCTCCCGGACACGCCACCGGATTTCGCCGGGCGGATCGCGCGGGCGCTGAGGGGCCTGGACGGGGACGCGGTGGAGACGGCCGGGAATCTGGTGCGGGAGGTACGAGCCGTCCTGGAGTCCTGATGTCGTCAGGCCCGGGTTGTTCAGGCCTGGGTCGGCGGGCGCTCGGGGGTCAGGTGCCGGACAGGAGTTTTTCGCGTATGCGCTGGGCCGTGGTGGTGTCGCGGGCCGCTGTGAAGGGGAGCGCGTTGCCGCCCGTGATGCGGAACGGCTCGCCCGTGAGGGTGGTCTGGGCGCCGCCCGCCTCCGTCACCAGGAGGAGGCCCGCCGCATGGTCCCAGGCCAGTTCCCAGTTGAAGGCCACCGCGTCGAGCGCGCCCCGGGCGACGGCCAGGTATTCGAGTCCCGCCGAGCCGCACGCGCGGGTGCTGATGCCGTCGGTGTAGAGGCCCAGGAGGGCGCGCTTCTGTTCGTCGCTGGTGTAGTCGGGGTGGGACATCGCGATCTCCAGCGGCGCGCCGGGCGCGGGCGCTCCGGCGCGCAGCGGGACACCGTTGAGCGTGGAGCCCCGGCCGCGGACGGCGATCGCCATCTCGTCCAGCGCCGCCGCGTACGTCCAGGACGCCAGCACCTCGCCGCCCTGGGCCAGCGCGACGAGCGTGCAGAAGCCGGGCTCTCCGTGGACGAACTGGCGGGTGCCGTCGACCGGGTCGACGATCCACACGGGCGCGTTCCCGCGCAGCGCGTCATACACGGCCGGGTCGGCGTGGACCGCCTCCTCGCCGACCACCACGGAGCCGGGCAGCAGCGCGGTCAGCGCGGCGGCGAGATGTTCCTCCGCGCGCCGGTCCGCGGTCGTCACCAGGTCGTGCGGACCGCTCTTCTCGCTGATCTCGTGCGCGGCGAGCTGCCGGAAGCGCGGCATGATCTCGGCGGCGGCCGCCGCCCGCACCGCCGCCTCCACGGCCGACACCCGGGGCCCGGCGGGCACCCCGTCCCCCGGCGAGGGCGCGCCTCGCAGGGGGACCGTTCCGTACACAGAGTCATCGATCATGCTTCCCAGCCAATCACGCGCCTCTGACAATCCGGAGGGCGGGCCGGGTGACGGCTCGGCGGACTCTCAGCGCCCTACGGCGTAACCCTGCATGCCACGCGGGTTCGCGGCGGCCGACAGGACGCCCGTCTCCGGGTCCCTGGCGACCGCGCACAGCCGCCCTTCCGACCAGGGCTCGCCGACGGTCACCTCATGGCCGCGCCGCCGCAGCCCCTCGACGACCTCCGGGTCCGTGCCCGCCTCGACGGTCACGCTGCCCGGTCGCATCCCGCGCGGGAAGAAGGAGCCCGGGAAGCTGTCGTTGTGCCAGTTGGGCGCGTCGATGGCGCCCTGGAGGTCGAATCCGCCGCGGACCCGCGCCCGCAGGGCGAGCGCCAGGAAGAAGTGGAACTGCCACTGGTCCTGCTGGTCGCCGCCGGGCGTGCCGAACGCCAGCACAGGTACGCCCTCACGCAGCGCGAGCGACGGGGTGAGGGTGGTACGTGGACGGCGTCCCGGGGTCAGTGAGTTCGGCAGGCCGGGGTCCAGCCAGGCCATCTGGAGCCTGGTGCCCAGCGGAAAGCCCAGTTCGGGCACGACCGGGTTGGACTGGAGCCAGCCGCCGCTCGGCGTGGCGGCGACCATATTGCCCCAGCGGTCGACGATGTCGAGATGGCAGGTGTCGCCCCGGGTGGCCCCGTCCCTGGCGACGGTCGGCTCGCCGGCGCCCGCGGCCGGCAGGCCCAGCGGGTCGAAACCGGGCTCACCGGCGGCGACGGCGGTGGCATGGGCGCTGAGGACCGGCTCCCGTCCTTCCGGGCTGCCGGGGCGCAGCTCGTACGAGGCGCGCTCACCGATGAGCGCGCGGCGCGCGGTGTTGTACGGCTCCGAGAGCAGCGCGGCGAGCGGCGCCTCGGCGGCGTCGCCGTACCAGGCCTCCCGGTCGGCCATCGCCAGCTTGCAGCCCTCGATGAGCCGGTGCACGTACTCCGCCGAGCCGTACGCGGGCAGTTCCGCCACCCGGGACGGCAGCAGGGCGAGCTGCTGCAGGAAGACCGGGCCCTGGCTCCAGGCGCCCGCCTTGCAGAGGGTCCAGCCGTTCCACTCGTACGTGGCAGGTGCCTCGTACGCGGCCGACCAGTCGGCGAGATCGGCCGCGGTGAGGGTGCCCGTGTGGCGGGAACCGCTGGTGTCCATGGTGGGGCGGGCGGCCTGGCGCAGCAGCGCCTCCGCGACGAACCCCTCGCGCCACACCGTACGGGCGGCCTCGATCTCGGCGACCCGGTCTCCGCCGCCCACGGCCCGGGCCTCGGCGATCAGCCGGCGCCAGGTCGCGGCGAGGGCGGGGTTGCGGAACAGCTCCCCCGGCGCCGGTGCCTTGCCGCTGGGGAGGTAGACATCGGCGGACGAGGTCCACTCGGTCTCGAAGAGCTCCCGGACCGACTCCACGGTCTCGGCGACCCGTTCGACGGGCGGGTGGCCGTCCTCGGCGTACTCGACGGCGTAACGGAGCACCTGGGCCAGGGACTTGGTGCCGTGGTCGCGCAGCAGCAGCATCCAGGCGTCGAAGGCGCCGGGCACGGCGGCGGCCAACGGGCCGGTGCCGGGGACCAGTTCGAGGCCGAGGGAGCGGTAGTGGGCGATGGTCGCGCCCGCGGGCGCGGGGCCCTGGCCGCAGAGCACCCGGACCTCGCCGCCCGCGGGCGCCAGGATGATCGGCACCTCGCCGCCGGGGCCGTTGAGATGCGGCTCGACGACATGGAGAACGAAGCCCGCGGCGACGGCGGCGTCAAAGGCGTTGCCGCCGTCCTCCAGGACGGCCATCGCGGACTGCGAGGCGAGCCAGTGGGTGGAGGAGACCATGCCGAAGGTGCCCTGAAGGGTCGGCCGGGTCGTGAACATACGGATGCCACCTCACTGTCGGGACGGACCGGTCGCGCCCAGCAGGGTATCGGGCGCGAGCGGAGCGACGGCGGTGAGGAGAGCCGGAAATAAGCGGAGGGAGGACGCGGAAAACGCGTCCTCCCTCGGTGGCGGCGCCCCGGCGGGGCCGCCCGCTAATAGATGTTGATCTCGTTGTGGATGTTGCCCGTGCTGAAATTGATCAGGCTGCCGCAGACAAGAAGACAGGGGCGGTTCGGGGGCGTGGGCGGCACCGGTGCCGTCGACACCACGACGGTCGTCTCGTCGTTCGAAGCGCCGCAATTGTCATTGCCGTTGTACGCGGCCGTGATGGTGTGACTTCCGGTGGTGGTGAAACTCGCCGTGTAATTCGCCTGCCCGTCCGCTCCGACGGGCACGGTGTTCAGGATGTCCCCACCGTCGAAGAACGTCATACCGAGGCCGCCACTGGGGTCGCCCTCGCAGGTCACCGTCGCGGTGAGCTGCACCGGTTGCCCGACGGTCGCCGAGGACGGCGTCGCCTGGACCGTGGTCGTGGACGGCACGGCCGCCGCCGCCGGCGCGGCGAAGGCCACCACCGCGGCGAACGCCGCGACGGTGGCCATTCTCCAGGCTTTCCGTTCTTTCCGATGTCCCACTGCTTCCACTCCTTGATCGCCGAAAGGGCAGAGACCCGCCACAGGGGGCGGCGGGTCGGAGAGCGTCACCCTACGCCCGGAGTCCCGCTGTTCCCGGGAGGCATTGGCGCGGTCGGCCCACTCCGGTCGAATGGGTCAGCAGAAGGAGAGGAATTCTCTTCTTTGTGCCTACGGACTCGGCGTGCATACGAACTCGGCGCGTATACGGACTCGGTACGTATACGGAATCCGCGCACGCGCTAAATCATGGGCACCCCAACTCGCGTATAGGTGAGGGAGTTGCTGGTACCGCCGGCCGAGGTGACATTGACGGAAACGGAACCCGTGGTGCCCGCCGGAGCGAGCGCGGCGATGGTGGTGTCGGACAGCACGGTGAACGCCGCGGACGCCGTACCGAAGCGGACCGCCGTCGTGGTGGTCAGACCGCTGCCGATGAGGGTCACCCCTGCCCCGGCGCTCGTCGGCCCCTGGGCCGGGGAGAGGGCGCTGAGGACCGGGAGCGCGACATAGGTGTAGGTGAGCGGGTTGCTGACGCCGCCGGGTCCCGTGACGGTGACGGCGACCGACCCCGCACCCGCCGGTGCGACGGCGGTGATCTGCGCGGAGGAGGTGACCGCGAAGCCGGCGGCCGGGGTGGCGCCGAAGGTGACGGCCGTGGCACCGGTCAGGCCGGCCCCGGTCAGCACGACGGTGGTGCCGCCGGACGCCGGGCCCTGACCGGGCGAGATGTCGACCAGGTAGGGCGCGCTCACATAGAAGAAGTAGACGGGCCCGGAGGTGCCGCCCGCTGTGGTGACGGTGATGGGTACCGCGCCCGATCCGGCCGGTGAGACGGCGGTGATCTGGGTGGCGGAGTTGACGACGAAACTGGTGGCGGCGGTGCCCCCGAAGGTCACGGCCGTGGCGCCGGTGAGGGCGGTTCCGGTGAGGACGACCGTGGTGCCGCCGGAGGTCGGGCCCTGGCTGGGCGATACGGCGGTGAGGGTGGGCGCCACCACATAGGTGTAGGGGACGGAGCCGCTGGTCCCGCCGGGCGTTCTGACGGTGACTCCGACGGTGCCCGTTCCGGGCGGCACCGTCGCGGTGATCTGCGTCGTCGTGTTGACGGTGTAGAGGAGAGCGGCGGCGGTGCCGAAGGTGACCGCGGTGACGCCGGTGAAACCGCTGCCGTTCAGTGTCACGACGTTGTTGCCCGCCGTAGGACCCGTATTGGGTACGACCGAGTTGAGCACGGGCGCGGCGGCGGTGGCGGTCGGCCGCGCCGCCGCCACGGCGGGATCGCGGTTGTCCACGGTGTCTCCGTAGGTGTGAGTGGGCTCGCAAGCCGTGAAGGGGCCGGAAATGGCTGATCGCCCGCCTCCGGACGGGCGGGCCGTGGCCCCCGGCCCGGAAGGGGATCCGGGCCGGGGACTCGGGAGGGGGACAGGGCGTCGGCGTCCCGCGGGAAGGTGCGCCTCGCGGAGCGCCGTGTCCGCCTCGGCATGGGGACGGCCCCGAGAGTGGCCGCCCTCGAAGGCTCGGTCAGATACCGGGCCCGGCGACGTAGGTGAACGCGTCCGTGGAGGTCACGCTGCCCGCGTCATTGGTGACGACGACATCCACCGCGCCGGCCGCGCCGGGCGGGGTGACGGCCGACACCGAGGTGTCGGAGATCACCGTGAAGGGAGCCGGGTTGCCGTCGAAGGTCACCTGGGTGGTGCTGGTGAGGTTGGTGCCGGTGATGGTCACGGCCGTACCGCCCGCCGTCGGCCCCTCGTCGGGGGCGACCGCCGTCACCGTCGGAGCGGCGACATAGGTGTACGAGAGGCCGTTGTTGGTGCCGCCCGCCGTGGTGACGCTGACGCTCACGGCGCCGGCCGCGCCGGCCGGGGCGACCACGGTGATCTGGCTGTCCGACACCACGGTGGGCACCGCGGTGTTGGCGCCGAAGGCGACGCTGGTGGCGCTGGAGAGACCGGTGCCGTTGATGGTGACGGTCTCGCCGCCCGTCGTCGACCCGGAGGTCGGACTCAGGGACTGCTTGAAGGGCGCGCCGACGTAGAAGAAGGGAATCGGGTTGCTCGTCCCTCCCGGCGTGGTGACCGTGACGCCCACCGCCCCGCTGCCGGACGGAGAGACGGCGGTGACCTGCGTGGGTGAGACATTGGTGACGGCGGTGGCCAGCCGGGTGCCGAAGCGCACCGCGGTGGTGCCGGTGAGATTGGTGCCGGTGATGGTGACGGGCGTGCCGCCACCGCTGGATCCTTGGTTCGGAGTGATGGGCATGTGAGAGCTTCTTCCTCGCCCGGGATGTGGTGTGTCGCCGAGCGCTGATGGGAGCGTCCGGGCCCTCGTCACCGCGGCAGGTCGCGAGTCAGCTCTTGTGTCCACTGGCCAGGTGGGATATCAACGGCCTCGTCCGGTGCCCGGTCGCCGGTCCGGCGCCACCGGTGCCACACCGAAGGTCATTGACGTACACAGCCTGTCAGGCTCGAAAAGCACCGCCTGATCAGGGGCTCGCTCGCGTCTTCGCGGATTCTCAGGCCCGCCGATGCGCATAGCTGAAGTAATCCATCCGGGTGATTTCGCCACAAGGCTACTGACAGGGAGTCACCTGTTCAGCCGAGCGCTGTGGCCCGAATTGGGGCGCATTAGCGGCGCATTCATGAAATTCCGACTATCACCTCGTCACGCCTTGACACCGGACAGCAGTACGATTTGCACAGGTCATGCCCCAAAGGCGGAGGTTTCCCGTGCACGGTGAGTACAAGGTCCCCGGCGGCAAGCTCGTCGTCGTCGATCTCGACACGGAGGACGGGCTGCTGCGCCGGGTGCGGGTCGCCGGCGACTTCTTCCTGGAGCCCGACGAGGCGATCGAGGCCATCGACCGGGCCCTGGAGGGCGCGCCCGCCGACACCGACGCCGCCGGTCTCGCCGCCCGTGTCGAAGCGGCGCTGCCCGAGGGCACGGTGATGTACGGGCTGACCGCCGAGGGCATCGCCATCGCGGTCCGCCGCGCGCTGGCGCACGCCACCGACTGGACGGACTACGACTGGCAGCTCGTCCATGAGCCGCCCCAGTCCCCCGCCCTCCACATGGCGCTCGACGAGGTCATCACCACCCAGGTCGCGGCCGGACTGCGCCCGCCGACGCTGCGGGTCTGGGAGTGGGCGGCGCCCGCGGTGGTGATCGGCAGCTTCCAGTCCCTGCGGAACGAGGTGGACCCCGAGGGCGCCGAGCGCCACGGCATCACGGTGGTCCGCCGTATCTCGGGAGGGGGCGCCATGTTCATCGAACCCGGCAACACCATCACGTACTCCCTGTCGGTGCCGGACTCGCTCGTCAAGGGGCTCACCTTCGCCGACAGTTACGCCTATCTGGACGACTGGGTGCTGGGCGCGCTCGGCGACATGGGCGTCAAGGCCTGGTACCAGCCGCTCAACGACATCGCCACGGACAGCGGCAAGGTCGCGGGGGCCGCGCAGAAGCGCGTCGTCAGCGGGACGGGTGCCGTACTGCACCATGTGACCATGGCGTACGACATCGACGCCGCCAAGATGCTCGATGTGCTCCGCATCGGCCGGGAGAAGCTCTCGGACAAGGGCACCCGCAGCGCGGCCAAGCGGGTCGACCCCCTGCGGCGCCAGACCGGACTGCCGCGCGAGGCGGTCATCGAGCGGATGATCGCCTCCTTCCGGGACCGTTACGGCCTGACGGACGGCAAGGTCACGGACCAGGAGATGGCGCTGGCGAGGGAGCTGGCGGAGACGAAGTTCAGCACCCCGGAGTGGACGGCCCGGGTGCCGTAGGCCCCGTCCCTCTCCGGGCGGGACGGCCGGGGGGTAGGCCCCGGTCGGCCCGCGGAACGGCCGACGGGTCGCCGCCGGCCGACCCGTGGCCCGCTGTCAGCGGGCGGCGGGCCTGGTCAGACCGCCGTGCTCCGGCGGCCCGGCAGGGACAGTGCCGCGTACAGCACCAGCGAGGCCGCGAGACCCACCGCCCAGCCGTAGTCGGCGAGCGGCTTCAGCAAGGGGATCAGTCCGTCCTCGGGGAACGGGCCCTTCCCCGGCGCCGAGTGCGAGCCGCCCACGGCCAGCACCCCGCCGACGGCGAAGGCCAGCACCGCCCGGGGGTTCCAGCCGTTCGCGTACCAGTAGCGGCCACCGGGGCGGTAGAGATCCCCGAGGTCGAGGACCGTGCGCCGGACAATCCAGTAGTCGGCGATCAGGATGCCCGCGACCGTACCGAGCAGCCCGCCCACCAGCCCCAGCCAGGTGAAGATGTACAGCTCGGGGGTGGAGGTGAGTTTCCAGGGCATGCACAGGACGCCGACCACGCCCGTGATGAGCGCGCCCGTACGGAAGTTGATCCGCTTGGGTACGAGATTGGCGAGGTCGTACGCGGGCGAGACCACATTGGCCGCGATATTGACCGAGACCGTCGCGACCAGGACCGTCACCAGCGCGAAGACCAGCCCGAAGACATTGTCGGTCCTGGCGGCCAGCTCGACCGGATCCCAGACGGCCGCCCCGTACACCGCCTGCGAGCCCGAGGTCACGAACACGGACAGCAGCGCGAAGACCGTCATCGTGGTCGGCAGGCCGAGCGACTGTCCCCAGATCTGCGCGCGTTGGCCCGCGCCGAAGCGGGTGAAGTCGGGGATGTTCAGGGACAGGGTGGACCAGAAGGCGATCATGCCCATGAGGGACGGGAAGAAGACCGGCCAGAAGTCGGCGCCCCAGCCCAGCTTCGACGGCTGGTCGAGCAGCGGTCCGAGCCCGCCCGCCTTGACACTGATCCAGACGAAGAGCACCAGCGCGCCGACGATCACAAAGGGCGCCGCCCAGTTCTCGAAGCGGCGCAGGGTGTCCATCCCCCGGTAGATGATGGCGAGTTCGAGTACCCAGAACAGAACGAAGCAGAGCCAGAGCGTCCACGGCTGACCGCCGATCCGCGACGCCTCCGCCCAGCCGCCGAAGATCCTGTCGAGCAGTACGAAGATGCCCTGACCGCCGATCCAGGTCTGGATCCCGAACCAGGCGCAGGCCACGGCCGCCCTGATCAGCGCGGGCAGATTGGCGCCGCGCAGCCCGAACGAGGCACGCGCCAGCACCGGGAACGGAATGCCGTACTTGGGTCCGGCGTGCCCGGTCAGCAGCATCGGGAAGAGGACGATCAGATTGGCCAGCGCGATCGTGAGGACGGCCTGCTTCCAGTCCATCCCCAGGGTGACCAGGCCGGAGGCCAGCAGCCACGAAGGGATGTTGTGCGCCATGCCGACCCAGAGCGCGGCGAAGTTGTACGTCGTCCAGCGGCGGCGGGCGACCGGAACGGGCAGCAGATCGTCATTGACGAAACGGCTGTCGTCGGGCAGCGCGCCGGGCGGCAGTTCGACGCGGCCCTGGGGATCGGCTATCGGTTCTCCTGGGGACGGGGGCGGTACGGTCGCGGTCATGGCGGCGGGACCCTTCGTTCGAGAGCGGTGATCGGGGACGTCGAACGAGGCCGTGCGGGATGCGGGCCGGGACCAGTCCGGGAAAGCGGCGCCCAAGGCCCAGGGCCGGCGTCGGAGCAGCGGCCGGCGTCAGCTCCGGAGCGCGGGGATGATCTCGGCGCCGTACGCGTCGATCGTCGCTTCCTTCGCGTCATGCATGTTGTAGACGGCGAACTGGTCGACGCCCAGATCGCGCAGCGCCCTCAGCTTCTCGATATGCGCTTCGGCCGGCCCCAGCAGACAGAACCGGTCCACGATCTCGTCGGGCACGAAGTCCGTGGACGGATTCCCGGCCCGCCCGTGGTGGCTGTAGTCGTATCCCTCGCGCTGCTTGATGTACGCGGTCAGCGCCTCCGGCACCAGGCCCGAGCCCTCTCCGTACCGCGCCACCAGATCCGCGACATGGTTGCCGACCATCCCGCCGAACCAGCGGCACTGCTCGCGCGCGTGCGCGAGGTCCTCGCTCACATAGGCGGGCGCCGCGACACAGATCGTGACGGAGTCCGGGTCGCGCCCCGCGTCCGAGGCCGCCGTACGGACCGCCCTGACCATCCACTCGGTCAGGAACGGGTCCGCGAGCTGGAGGATGAAGCCGTCGGCCTTCTGCCCCGCCAGCGCCAGCGCCTTCGGCCCGTACGCGGCCATCCACACCGGCAGCTTTCCGTCCCGTACCCAGGGCAGCCGCAGCTCCTGCCCGTCGACGGTGGCCTCGCGGCCCTCCGCCAGATCGCGGATCGCCTCGATCGCGTCCCCCAGCCTGGCCAGGGTGGTGGGTTTGCGGCCCGCGACCCTCATGGCCGAGTCGCCGCGCCCGATCCCGCACACGGTGCGGTTGCCGTACATCTCGTTGAGCGTGGCGAACGTGGAGGCGGTCACCTCCCAGGTCCTGGTGCCCGGGTTGGTGACCATGGGCCCCACGGTCAGGGTGGTGGTGTGCTCCAGAATGCGGCTGTAGATGACGAACGGCTCCTGCCAGAGCACGGCGGAGTCGAAGGTCCAGCCGTACCGGAAGCCGTTGCGCTCGGCGCGCCGCATGAGGCCGACGACCGCCGAGGACGGCGGGTCGGTCTGGAGGACGAGTCCGAAGTCCATGGCCGGGTCACTCCTCGGGGGTCGGACGAGGTTCAGGGAAGGCAGGTGCAGGGGAGGCGAGGTGCAGGGGAGGTACTGGGATCGTCAGGAGAGGTACTGGCAGGTGGCGCGTGGGGTGTACTGCCCGTGTCCCGCCCGGCCGGTGAACTCCCGCCGGTCGATGACGAGTTCACCACGCGAGAGCACCGTCTCCACCTGTCCGGTGAGCTGCTTGCCCTCGTACGCGGAGTAGTCGACGTTCATATGGTGCGTCTCGGCCGACACGGTCTGCTCGGCGACCGGGTCGTATATGACGATGTCGGCGTCGGCGCCCGGCGCGATGGTGCCCTTGCGCGGATAGAGACCGAACATCCTGGCCGGGGTGGCACAGGCGATCTCGATCCAGCGGCGGCGGCTCAGCCTGCCCTCGACCACGGCCTGATGGAGCAGATCCATCCGGTTCTCCACGCCGGGAAGCCCGTTGGGGATCTTGGAGAAGTCGCCGCGCCCCAGCTCCTTCTGCCCGACGAAGCAGAACGGGCAGTGGTCCGTGGACACCACCTGGAGATCGTTGGTGCGCAGCCCCCGCCAGAGCGCGGCCTGGTGCTCCTTGGGCCGCAGCGGCGTGGAGCAGACGTATTTGGCGCCCTCGAAGTCCGGTTCGGCGAGGTTGTCGGTGGAGAGGAAGAGGTACTGCGGGCAGGTCTCGCCGAAGACCGGCAGCCCCTGGTCGCGGGCGGCGGCCAGTTCGGCGACGGCTTCCTCCGCCGAGACATGGACGACATAGAGCGGGGCGTCCGCGACCTGCGCGAGCTTGATCGCCCGGTGGGTGGCCTCGGCCTCCAGCAGGGCCTTCCGTACCTCTCCGTGGTAGCGGGGGTCGGTGCGGCCCGCGGCCAGCGCCTGTTCGACCAGGACATCGATGGCGATGCCGTTCTCGGCGTGCATCATGATCAGCCCGCCGTTCCGCGCGCCGCGCTGCATCGCGCGCAGGATGCGCCCGTCGTCGCTGTAGAACACACCGGGGTAGGCCATGAAGAGCTTGAACGAGGTGATGCCCTCCTGGACCAGGAGGTCCATCTCCTTGAGGGAGCTCTCGTTCACATCGGACATGATCATGTGGAACGCGTAGTCGATCGCGCACTGTCCGTCGGCCTTGGCGTACCAGGCGTCGAGACCCTCGCGCAGTGCCCGGCCCGGGGACTGCACGGCGAAGTCCACGATGGTGGTGGTGCCGCCCCAGGCGGCGGCCCGGGTGCCGGTCTCGAAGGTGTCGGAGGCGAAGGTGCCGCCGAACGGCAGCTCCATATGGGTGTGGGCGTCGACCCCGCCCGGGATGACGTACTTGCCGGTGGCGTCGATCGTACGGCCGGCGCTCCAGCCCTCCGCCAGGCCCGAGCCGTGCGCCGCGAGTGCGACGATCCGGCCGTCCTCGATCAGTACATCGGCGCGGGTCTCGTCGGAGGCGGTGATGACGAGCCCGCCGTGGATCAGGGTGCGAGTACTGCTCATGGTGCTGGCGCCCTCCCTCTGTGAACGGCCTTCTGGACGAACGGGCTTCCGGAAACGATCGGGCTGTGAGAACGACCGGGCTGTGAGAACGACCCGGCACTTACGAAGCGGTCACCGGGCCGGACCCCGGACTACGCGCCGCGCAGGGCCTGTTCGAGAATCGCGGCGCCCTCTTCCGCCTCCGCCACGGTCAGGGTGAGCGGGGGCGCGATCCGCAGCACGCTGGTGTTGTGGCCGCCGCCCTTGCCGATCAGCAGCCCGCCCTCGCGCGCGGCCTCGAGCACGGCCGCGGCCGTCTCCGGGGCCGCTTCGCCGGTGCTGGGACTGACCAGTTCGATACCGATCATCAGTCCCCGGCCGCGCACTTCGCGTACGGAGTCGACGCAGGCACCGATCGCGCGCAGCCGCTCGATCAGCAGTCCGCCGACCCGGCGGGCATTGCCCTGGAGGTCGTGCTCCAGTACGTACGAGAGGTTGGCGAGGCCGGCCGCCATGGTGACGGGGCTGCCGCCGAACGTCGAAATCGAGTTGGCGTCAAGGCAGTTCATGATCTCGGCGCGGGCGACGACCCCGCCGATCGACATTCCGTTGCCGATGCCCTTCGCGAAGGTGAGCATGTCCGGCGGGCCGTTCTCGGCGTGTGCCTGCCAGCCCCAGAAGTGCTCACCGGACCTGCCCCAGCCGGTCTGCACCTCGTCGCTGATCCACAGGATGCCGTGCCGGTCGAGGACCCGGCGGAACGCCGCGTACAGCCCGTCCGGAGGGGCGGTGAAGCCGCCGACGCCCTGGATGGGTTCGGCGATCAGCGCGGCGGGCGCGCGGGTGTGCCCGAGCAGATCCTCCAGATCGGCGACGCAGGCCTCGATGAACCGCTCGTCGGTGAGGCCCGCGTACGGACCGCGGCTGCGCACACCGCCGTGCACGTACAGCGTCTGGAGCGGGGAGAGGCTCGTGGGCGACCAGCCGCGGTTGCCGGTGACGGAGACCGTGGAGAAGGACCGGCCGTGGTAGCTGTTGCGCATCGCCAGGATCTGGTTCGAGGCGCGGTACGCGGTCGCCAGCAGCAGCGCGGTGTCATTGGCCTCGGTGCCCGAGGTGGTGAAGAAGACCCGGGCGTCCGGGATGCCGGACAGGGCGGCGATCCGCTCGGCGAGTTCCACCATCGGGCGGTTGAGATAGAGCGTGGAGGAGTGGATGATCCGTCCGGCCTGCTCGCTCACCGCCTTGGTGACCTCGGGGAGCGCGTGGGCGGTCATGGTGGTGAGGATGCCGCCGAAGAAGTCCAGATAGCGATTGCCCTCGGAGTCCCAGACATGGCGGCCCTCGCCGTGGGTGATCTCGACGGGGCGGTCGTAGTAGAGCGTCAGCCAGTCGGGGAGCACGGCGCGGTGGCGGCCGTACAGTTCGTCGGCGGGCGGCTGCGTCACGGCTTCACCAGTCCTTCGTACGCGTCGGGGCGGCGGTCCCGGTAGAACGCCCACTGCTGGCGCACCTCGTCGATCAGCCCGAAGTCCAGGTCCCTGACGAGGAGTTCCTCGGTCTTGTCGTCGGCGGTGTCGCCGACGAACTGGCCTCGCGGGTCGACGAAGTAGCTCGTTCCGTAGAAGTCGTTGTCGCCGTACTCCTCCTGGCCGACCCGGTTGATCGCCGCGATGAAGTACTCGTTGGCGACGGCCGCGGCGGGCTGTTCGAGCTGCCACAGATAGGCGGAGAGACCGCGGGAGGTGGCGGAGGGGTTGTAGACGAGCTGCGCGCCGTTCAGCCCGAGCTGGCGCCAGCCCTCGGGGAAGTGGCGGTCGTAGCAGATGTAGACACCGATCCGGCCGGCAGCGGTGTCGAAGACCGGCCAGCCCGCGTTGCCCGGCTTGAAGTAGTACTTCTCCCAGAAGCCCTTGACCTGCGGGATGTGGTGTTTGCGGTACTTGCCGAGGTACGAGCCGTCCGCGTCGATCACCGCCGCGGTGTTGTAGTAGAAGCCGGATCCCTCGATCTCGAAGACCGGGACCACGATGACCATTCCGGTCTCCCTGGCCAGCTCTCGCATTCTGCTGACGGTCGGGCCGTCGGGAACGGGCTCGGCCCAGCGGTAGTGCTCCGGCTCCTGCACCTGGCAGAAATAGGGCGCGTTGAACACTTCCTGGAAGCCGATGATCTGTGCGCCCTGCCGGGCCGCCTCGCGGGCGTGCTCCTCATGTTTGGCGATCATTGATTCGGTGTCGCCGGTCCAGGTCGCCTGGACAAGTGCGGCGCGTACGACTCTGGCCACGGGCTGCTCCTTCGGCGGGCGGCGATAGCTCTACGCCCGTAGAAGCGGTGCGTAGGAGGAGAACCTAAGCCCCGTCCCACACAGGGGCAAGACCATCGTCGTTAACCCGCAGAGTCGATCAAGTTTCACACCCGAGCGGTCGACACCGCGCGGTTGTGGTCCGAACGAGGGGTACGCGGGGGTGTGACGGGGGGTGCCACAGGGGCGTGGCG
>NZ_LATD01000463.1 GCF_000981895.1 Streptomyces odonnellii
GGTGGGGTGGACGTGGGCGTGGGTCCGAGGAGGGGAACGGGGAACGATGACGGGGCTGACGACAGAGCCAGGCGCGGAACCGGATACGGAACCAGGGACGGGGCTGGTCGCGGAGGCGCTGGAGCGGATCGAACGGCTCGATCCCGGACTGTGCGCGTTCATCGAGGTGTGGGGCGACGCGGCGCTGGAGCGGGCGCGGACGGTGGACCGGCGGCTGCCGCTTGCGGGCGTGCCGTTCGCGGTGAAGGGGCCGTCCGGGATCAGGGCGTACGCGGCAGGGAGGCTGATCGCGGCGGGGGCGATGCCGGTCGGCTCGACGGCGGTGCCGGGGCCGGGTACGTACTGGCAGACCTGGGGGCAGGGCAGGTACGGCCGTACGGTCAACCCGTACCGCGCTGACCGTACCCCCGGCGGGTCCTCGGCGGGCTCGGCGGTGGCGGTCGCGGCGGGCATGGTGCCACTGGCGACGGGCAGCGACGGGGCGGGTTCCGTGCGGATTCCGGCTGCTTGGTGCGGGGTGTTCGGTCTGAAGACGACGAACGGGCTGCTGCCGTCGCCGGACCGGACGGGGCTGGCCTCGGCGGGCGTGCTGGCACGGTCGGCGGCGGAGGCACGGGCGTATCTGACGTGTGTGCTCGGCACATGTGCGACGGGCACATGTGCGTCCGGTACGTGGACTCCCGGGACACGTGCGGCCGATACATGTACGCCGGGCACATGTGCGCCCGGTACATGTGCGTCTGACACACGTACGGCTGGCACGTGTACGGCCGGCAGGTGTACGGCCGGCAGGTGTACGGCCTCGACATGTGCGCCCGGCACGTGTGCGTGCGGCACATGTGGTCGGTCCGAGCTGCGGCTGCCGGTGCCTGCGGTCTTCTCGCCCGATCTGGGGTTCGCGGATTCGGACCCGGAGGTGGTGGCGGTGGTACGGGACGCGGTGGAGCGGCTGGTGGCGGCCGGGGTCGTACGACTCGTACCACCCGCGCCTACCGCACCACCGGCACACGAAGCGCCTCTGCACCCACACCCGCACCCGGCCCGCACGTCCTTCGCCCTGCTCGATCCGCGCGAGGCGTGGATCGCGATACGCGGCGGCGATCCGGCAGGGCCAACGGGCGTACGGGCGGCGGAAGTACGGGCCGAGAACGACCGGCGGCTGGACGCCCTGTTCGCTCGTACGCCCCTGCTTCTCACCCCGGTCACCCCGAACAGGCCGCATGGTCACGAAGGCCCCGGCGACCGCTACTCCACGGCGCTGACCTGGGCGTTCAATCTGAGCGGACACCCGGCGGCCAGCATCCCGGCCGGCTTCACCTCGGACGGCTGCCCGGTCGGCCTGCATCTGGTCGCGGAGCGCGGAGCGGATGCCTTGCTGCTCGACATCGCCGCAGCGGCGGAACAGCACGCGCTCGCGGTCCGGCGCTGACGGCTCTCACAGCTCTCATCGCCCTCACGGCTCTCACCGCTCGGACGGCCCTCACCGCCCCGACAGCCCGGCCCTGACGAAAGGGTTGACGCTCTTACTGACACAGAGTCTCATAAGAGATGACCGCCGGTAACCCAGCCATGAGGTGCGCTCAGCCATGACGCCCGCAACGCCTGCGACACCCGCGACCGAACACGGCCACAAACACGGCCTCGGCCACGACCTACACCTCCTCCATGACGCGCTCGGCCCGCCCAAGGACCGCGAGCAGGTCGCCGCGCGGCTGCTCGAAGCCTCCGCCAGGCACTCCTTCGATCCCGACAAGGAACTCGACTGGGAGGCACCGGTCGAGGACGGCAAATGGTTCTGGCCGCCCGAGCTGGTCTCCCTATACGACACGCCCCTCTGGCGGTCGATGCCGGAGGAGCAGCGCATGGAGCTGGCCAGGCACGAGGCCGCGTCGCTGGCGTCGCTCGGCATCTGGTTCGAGATCATCCTGATGCAGCTTCTTGTGCGGCACATCTACGACAGGCCCGTGACCAGCGACCATGTCCGTTACGCCCTCACCGAACTGGCCGACGAGTGCCGCCACTCGATGATGTTCGCGAAGCTGATCCGCAAGGGCGGCGCCCCCGCGTACCCCGTACCGCGCTTCCACCACAATCTGGCGCGTGTCCTCAAGTCCGTGTCCACGACGCCCGGTTCGTTCGCGGCCACTCTCCTCGGCGAGGAGATCCTCGACTGGATGCAGCGGCTGACCTTCCCGGACGAGCGGGTTCAGACGCTCGTGCGCGGGGTGACGCGGATCCATGTGATCGAGGAGGCGCGCCATGTCCGGTACGCACGCGAGGAGTTGCGACGACAGATGGTGACAGCGCCGCGCTGGGAGCGGGAGTTCACCCGGCTGACCTCCGGGCAGACGGCCCGGGTGTTCTCCGTCTGCTTCGTCAGTCCGCGGGTGTACGAGAACGTCGGCCTCGACCGGCACCGGGCCGTCGCCGAGGTACGGGCGAGCGGCCACCGCCGGGAGGTGATGCGGGCGGGCGCGAGGAAACTCACGGACTTCCTCGACGACATCGGCGTCCTGCGCGGCCCCGGGCGCGCGCTCTGGAAATCGTCGGGACTCCTCGCCTGACGGGCCGTCCGGCGTCGGCCCTGTCCCGCCCGACGCCCGCCCCGCCCGGTGCCCGCCTGTCCGGCAC
>NZ_LATD01000464.1 GCF_000981895.1 Streptomyces odonnellii
GTCCCACCCACGTGCCCAGTCCCACGCGCAGCCGCGCTCGCACGAGCACGAGGAGTCGTACGACCGGCTGGAGGGCATGCTGGACCGGGGGCAGGGCGGCGGCTCCGCGCGGGGCGGCGGCGGTGGCCGGGGCCGGCGTTCCCTGGGCCGCGTCCTGCTGGTGCTGATACTGCTGCTGGTCGTCGGGGCGATCGTGTTCGCCGTGGCGTTCATGCCCAAGGCCGATACGGGTCAGCAGGGCCAGAGCGTGGGCGAGGCGACCCCCGGCGCGTCCTCCGCGCCGACGCCCCCGGACGACGCGGAGCCGGACCGTACGCCTTCGGACGAGGCGCCCTCCGACCCCGACGACTCGGCACCGCCGGCCACCGGACCGGCCGTCGAACTCGCCGACGGGTACGCGCTGCGCGACGACTCCGAGGGCTTCCGGATCGGGGTCGACAAGGACTGGCAGCGCCGGCCCATCAACGACAGCGGGCAAGTCCGCTACGTCGGCGGCGACTTCACCCTGATCGTGGTCCCGGGCCGGGACAGCGTCGCGGAGAACGGCGGCGACCCGGTGGCGTACCAGCGGGACAAGGAGCGCGAGCTCCAGCCGTTCCGGGACTCCTCCTGGGCCACGGCCTCCGGGGTGCGCAGGATCGATGTGGGCCGGCAGGCCATGGCCGAGGGGCAGTACACCTGGCAGGACAGCAGCGGGCGCGATGTCTTCGTACGGAACCTCGCGATGATCGTCGACGGCCGGTACCACATCATCCAGGTCATCGGCCCCGACAGCCAGCGTGACAAGGTCGACGAGATCTACCAACAGGCCACCACCGCCTACCGGGTGACCGGCTGAGCGGTCGCGGTCAGGGGCGCGGGCGGCCCGGCCGGGCCGCCCGCGTCACAGTGCTGTTTCCGTGCGCCACCCGAGGTTCCGTGTCCGACCGTCACCTCCGTACGCTGTGGTGCCGAGGAACGGGGCGGGAACGTGGATCAGTCACAGGGAACGGGCGCGGGCACAACCGCGGGCTCAGGGCCGGGTGCCGGACCGGGGGCGGGCTCGGGGTCCGGAACGGACGGAGGCCCCGGACCGGGTACGGGCAACGGTGCCGGGCTGGTGCTCGCCGGGCGTTACCGCCTCGCCGAGTCCATCGGCGCCGGCGGCATGGGCAAGGTCTGGCGCGCACACGACGAGGTCCTGCACCGGACCGTCGCCGTCAAGGAGTTGACCGCGGGACGCTATGTCTCCGAGGCCGACCGTGCCGTACTGCACCAGCGCACCCAGAAGGAGGCGCGGGCCGCGGCCCGTATCACCCACCCCGGAGTGGTCACGGTCCACGACGTCCTGGACCACGACGGCCGCCCCTGGATCGTCATGCAGTACGTCGACGGGCCCTCGCTCGCCGATACCGCGAAGCGGACCGGACCGGTCCACTACCGCGAGGCCGCCAGGATCGGGGTCGAGGTGCTCGGCGCCCTGCGCGCCGCCCATGCGGCGGGGGTGCTGCACCGCGATGTGAAGCCGGGCAATGTCCTGCTCGCGCGCGACGGCCGGGTACTGCTCACGGACTTCGGCATCGCCGCGATAGAGGGGGATACGACGATCACCAGAACCGGTGAACTCGTCGGCTCCATCGACTATCTGGCGCCCGAGCGGGTACGGGGCGCCGACCCTGGCCCCGCCTCCGATCTGTGGTCACTGGGCGCGACGCTCTACTCGGCGGTGGAGGGCACCTCGCCGTTCCGCCGTACCTCCCCGCTCTCCACCATGCAGGCCGTGGTCGCGGAGGAGCCGCCCCACCCCGCCCAGGCCGGCCCGCTGGCGCCGGTGATCGCCGCGCTGCTGTGCAAGGACCCGGCGGCCCGGCCCGGGGTGACCGAGACCGAGCGGATGCTGCGCGCGGTGCTGGAGGGGCGGCGGCCCGACGAGGCGCAGGCGTACGTACCGACCCAGGCGGTGCCGTACGGCGAGCGGGGCTCGGCCACCGCGCAACTGCCGCCGTCCGCGCGGATACCGGCTCAGGCATCCGCCCCGGCACCGGCCCCGGCACCCGTCACCGCTCCGGGGCCCGGGCCCGGGAACACCGTCCCGGTCCGTCCCGGCCGTCGCCGTCGCTGGCGTACGACCGTCGTGGCCGTCGTCGCCGCGGCGGTCCTCGGCGGCGGCGCCGGTTTCGCCGCGCTGAAGTACGGCGGGAACGACACGGACACCGACGGCTCGCGGGACGGGGCCACATCGAGCGGACAGACCGCGGACGGCGGTACGGACCGGGGCGGCGGTACGGGACAGAGCGGGACCCCGGACGGCGGCACCTCGGAGGGCGCTGCCGACGGCTCCATAACCGACGGCTGGGTGCGTGTCGACGCCCCCGAGGGCTTCAGCCTCAGCGTTCCGCCCGGCTGGGAGCGCCAGATGGAGGGCGACCAGATCGACTTCACCCCGGACAACGGCCGCCATCTCATCAGGATCAGCATCAGCCCGCCCGACTTCGAGAACCCTTATCTGCACATGCAGAACATGGAGAAGACGCTTCGGGCGCTGCCGGAGTACACCCGGATCAAACTCGGTCCTGACACCTTCCGCGACCAGACGAACGCCGCGCTCTGGGAGTTCACCTGGACCGAGGCGGAGGGGCAGGGGCACCCGGGCCCGCGCCACGCGATCGACCAGATCTATTACTCGGACGACAACAGCACCGAGTATGCGATCTATATGTCCAGTCCTGAGGAAGACTGGGCCACGACGCGGAAGCAGTTCGACGCCGTGCTGCGGAGCTGGCAGCCGCCGGACGGCGATTCCGCCCAGTGAGCGGAAGGGGACGGTATTGCCCGACGACCGGCAGCCCGCGGACAGCGGCCGGCCCGTGGACGATCCCATGGACGGCAGGCGGTCCCCGGACAGTCAGCACGTTTCATCCAGTCAGCAGCAGCCCGGTCGGCAGCCCGATCGGCAGTCCGGCCAGTGGATCGGCCAGCCGGTGGATCGGCAGTCCGGTCAGTACGCCTCGGACCATGCCCCCCGCCTGATCGCCGGGCGCTACCGGCTGGGCAGCCGGCTCGGCCGCGGCGGCATGGGCGTCGTATGGCGCGCCGACGACGAACTCCTCGGCCGGCGCGTGGCCGTCAAGGAACTCCATGCCGCGCACGACGGCGAAGGGGCCGCGACCCTGCGCGAGGCCCGTGCCGTCGCCCGGGTCAAACATCCGCATGTGGTCGTCGTCCATGACGTCGTCGTGGAGGAGGACGGCCGCCCGTACATCGTCATGGAACTGGTCGAGGGCGGTTCGCTCGCCGACCTGCTCTCGGCCCGGGGTCCCGTCGGCCCGGCCGAGGCGGCACGGATCGGGCTCGCGCTGCTGGGCGCGCTGCGCGCCGCGCACGGCCTCGGGGTGCTGCACCGCGATCTCAAACCCGCCAATGTGCTGCTGGAGGAGGGCACCGGGCGGGTCGTGCTGACCGATTTCGGGATCGCCCGTCTGGCGGGCGCCACCACAATCACCGATCCGGGTTCGTTCGTGGGCTCGCCCGAATACACCGCGCCCGAGCGGGTACTGGACGGCGATGTCGCGGGACCGGCCTCCGACCTCTGGTCGCTCGGCGCGCTGCTGTGCGCGACGCTGAGCGGCGAATCGCCCTTCCACCGCGACTCCTTGGCCGGGGTGCTGCACGCGGTGGTGGAGGCCGAGATCCGGCCGCCCGGGGCCGCCGGGCCGCTGCTGCCCGTCGTACGGGGGCTGCTGCACCGGGATCCGGCGAGCAGGATGGACGCGGCGGAGGCGGAACGGCTGCTGCGCGCGTACCTCGCCACGGCCACGGACGCGTGGTCCGAGCCACCCCCGGAGTCCGGGCCGCCGCGATCCCAGCGGCCTCGCCGACCCCGGAAGTCCTGGAAGCCGGGCGCCGTCCCGGTGCCCCATCACCCGGCCGATACGGTCGCTCCCGCCGCCCCGCGCTCCCGCCGCCGTACCGTCCTCGTCGCCTGGGCGGTGGTCGCCGCGCTGGCCGGCGGTGCCGTATCGGTCCTGCTGCTCAGGGAGGGCGGCGGCCAGGTGGACCGTACGGACGGGCGCCCCGGCCGTGCGACCGCCTCCGGCGCCGGTACGGGCCCGGCCCCCGGCAGCACCCCGCCGGTCAGCACCGTACGGACGCCCGTCTCTCCGCCCGCCCCCATCGGCTATCGCGTCGTCAACGACCCGATGGGCTTCACCCTCGCCGTCCCCGACGGCTTCACCCGCTCCCACGACGGCGAACGGATCTTCTACATGTCGGCGGACGGCGCGTTCCGGATCGGCATCCGCTTCCGCGGCCCGGTCCCCGGCGGACCGCTCGCCGCCATGCGCCGCTCCGACGCCGACGGCCCCGACACCTACCCCGGCTACCGCGACAGCGGTGTCACCGCCACCACGCACAACGGATTCCCGGCCGCGCTCTGGGAGTTCACCTGGAACGGTTTCTCGCGGGCGGAGGGCGAGCGCCACACCTTCGACCTCTGCTGGGGCCAGGACGGACGGCTGTACGACGTGTGGGTCTCGGCTCCGCTGGGCCGGCTCGACATGGCGCGGGCGCATTTCGACACCGCCCTCGACTCCTTCGTACCCCCGCCGGCGGGGGTGCCGCTGCCCAGTCCGGTGCGCTGAGCGCTGTGCGCCCCGCACCGAGCACCGCGCACTGTCACGGCTCTGCATCTGCTCCGCTTCCGCTGTGGCGACCGCGATCACTCTTCGTAAGGATGTGGGCATGACGAACAACGGGGGACGGGCGAACGAGCCGACCAGTTACGAACTCCAGCCGCCGAACGCCCCGCGGATCCCGCCACAGAGCGCGGACCCCGGCCACCCGGCGGGCCCCGGTCACCCGGCGGGCCCCGGCCACCAGGTGAGTCCCGGCCACCCGGCAGGCCCTGCCCATACCGCGGGCCCCGGTCACACCGTGGCCGACCCGGCCGTGGGGCGGCTGCTCGGCGGCCGCTACCGGCTGGTCTCCCGCCTCGGTCACGGCGGCATGGGTACGGTCTGGCGCGCGCACGACGAGGTCGTGGACCGGGACGTGGCGGTCAAGGAGCCGCGCGTTCCCGACCACTTGAGCGACCGGGACCGGGACCGGGTCTATCTGCGGATGCAGCGGGAGGCCCGCTCCGCCGCCCGGATCGACCACCCCGCCGTCGTCACCATGCACGATGTGGTGATCGAGGACGACAAGCCGTGGATCGTGATGGAGCTGGTGCGCGGCCAGTCGCTCGCCGACCGGCTCCAGGAGGGCACCCTCGACCCGCGCGAGGCCGCCCGTATCGGACTCGACGTACTGGACGGTCTGACCGCCGCCCATGAACAGGGCGTGCTGCACCGCGACGTCAAGCCGGACAATGTCCTGCTGGGCCGCGGCGGCCGGGTCGTGCTGAGCGATTTCGGTATCGCCCAGACCGAGGGCGAGCAGGGGCTGACCGAGACCGGTTCGTTCGTCGGCTCGCCCGAGTACATCGCGCCCGAACGTGTGCTGGGCCAGCGGCCGGGGCCCGAGTCGGACCTGTGGTCGCTGGGCGTGGTGCTGTACGCGGCGGTGGAGGGCATGTCCCCGTACCGCCGCTCCCATGTCCCCGCCACGCTTCAGGCCGTACTCTCCGCGGAACCGCAGATGCCCGCCCGCGGGTCCGGGCCGTTCGGCACGCTGGTGATGCGGTTGCTGCGCAAGGATCCGGCGGCGCGGCCGGACCCGGCCGAGATACGGGCCGTCCTGGAATCGGTGGCCCGGCCGCCGCACCCCGTGCCGGCCGCGACCCTGCTGTCCGGGGGCCCCGGCGCGGGCAGGCCGACGGGCGCCGCCGCCTGGGTGCCGCCCGTGCTGTACGGGAGCCGCGCGGCGCGGTACGGATTCGGCGGCGGGGTGCTCGCGGTGGCGCTGGCCCTGTTCCTCATCCTCGCCAGGCCGTTCGCGGGCGCCGAACTGCCCGAGGGCTGGGGCATCCGCCCGGAGAACGAGATCCTCGGCGCGAAGGTCGGCGTCCCCGACGAGTACAAGCGCACCCAGGAGATCGGCGACACCGCCGTCACCTACCGCGACCCCAGCGGTGTCTTCTACATCTATCTGGAACGGGTCCAGCGAACCGCGGACAACACGGACGACATCCTGGCGCCGGAGGCGGACGTCTGGAAGACGCACTACGAGCGCGGCGGCGACAACGGTACGGAGATCAAGGACGCCGAGGTCACCACCAAGAACGTCGAGCACCAGGGCCGGCCCGGCTTCGAGACGGTCGTCGACTACACGGCATACGGCGATTCGGACGACGATCCGATCCGCTACCGCTGGCACGAACTCGTCATCCCCGAGGAGAACGACGTCCATCTGCGGCTGCGGGTCGCGATGCCGGCGGAGGGCGCGGCCGTGACGGACGGCGAGGAGCTGTACGGAAATGTCGTCGAGCACCTCGACATCGAGCAGGGATAGGCACTGTCCGGCCGCTCAGGGGCCGGTGAAAAGGTGTTACCGACGGGTACCCAAAGTCCGGCACGCGCCCTACCCTCGGCCCCATGACGGACTCGCAGGCTCCCGCCGCCCACTCCGGCAGCGCCCCTGACCCGAAGGGCACCCCCGAGACCCCCGACACCCCTGGCACTGCCGACGAATCCTGCACCTGCCCCCCCCCC
>NZ_LATD01000465.1 GCF_000981895.1 Streptomyces odonnellii
GTGGGGGGCGGTGGGCAGGGACGGCCCGTATGCCCGCAACCACCGGGGCCCGGTTGGCCGTTGACAGTACGAGCACGGCTCGTTGACAGTGCCAGCGAGCAGAAACACCGGGCGGAGAAGACCGGGCGGAAGCCCGCTCAGCAGAGTCCGCACAGACAGCGGCAACAGCAGAGAGGTAAGCGCGATGGGGCTTCGCGGACAGGTACGGACGCGGGACGGCTGGGCCGTCCAGCACGCGGTCGTGACCATGACCGATATGACCGGCGCCCAGGTGCTGCGTACCGGCGCCGAGGAGGACGGCAGCGTCCGGTCCGACGTGGCGCTGGCGCCGGGCCCGTACACCGTCATCGTGACGGCCGTCGGTTACGCGCCCGTCGCCTCCACCGCGCTGGTGACACGGAGCGGGCGGGCCGAGGTCGGTACGGTCGTACTGGCCCGGCAGGGCGGCGCCGAGCTGCCGCCGCCGGGCGCCTGGAGCCTGGACCCGGCGCACTCGTCGGTCGGAGCGGTCGCACAGCACCTCGGGATCTCCAGCGTGCACGGGCGGTTCAAGGAGTTCGGCGGCCGGATCGAGATCGCCGGCGACGCGGCGGGCGGGTACGAGGAGTCGCGCGTGGAGGCGGTCATCACCGCGGCGAGCATCGACACCGGGAACGCGCTGCGCGACAAGCACCTCAAGTCGCCCGACTTCCTGGACGTCGAACGCTTCCCCGAGATCACGTACAGCGGTACGGGACTGACCCCGGCGGGCCCCGACCGCTGGACGGTGCACGGGCGGCTCTCGCTGCACGGTGTCGTCCGCGAGGTGGATCTGCACCTCAGCTATCTGGGCACGGGGCCCGACCCGTGGGGCGGCGAGCGGGCGGCCTTCCACGCGACCACCGAACTGAGCCGCGAGGACTTCGCGATGAACTACAACCAGGTGGTACGGGCGGGGGTCGCGGCGATCGGCACGACGCTGCGGGTGGAGCTGGATATCCAGGCGGTACGGGGGGAGAGCCTGCCGGTGGCGTGAGCGGGG
>NZ_LATD01000466.1 GCF_000981895.1 Streptomyces odonnellii
GGTGACAATGGGGGGTGGGGCGGAAGGGTGATACCCGGATCCGGCGGAGCCGGAGCCCCGCAGTGGCAACGCCCGACGTTACTCGGGAGTGCCCGCCGGTTGTCAGACCCGGGACGTAGACTTCGTCGCTGTCCCCCCAAGGCTGATCGCGGCCGGGGGCCCGGGGATTGCGTCCGGGAAAACACACAGTGTCGTACGTTCGCTGGAGGCCTTCACCGTGACCAAGCCGCCGTTCACGCACCTGCATGTCCACACCCAGTACTCGCTGCTGGACGGTGCCGCGCGGCTGGGGGACATGTTCAAGGCGTGCAATGAGATGGGCATGTCGCACATCGCGATGACCGATCACGGCAATCTGCACGGTGCCTATGACTTCTTCCATCAGGCGAAGAAGGCGAACGTGACACCGATCATCGGGATCGAGGCGTACGTGGCGCCGGAGTCGCGGCGCAACAAGCGGAAGATCCAGTGGGGGCAGCCGCACCAGAAGCGGGACGACGTGTCGGGTTCGGGCGGTTACACGCACAAGACCATCTGGGCGGCCAACAAGACCGGGCTGCACAATCTGTTCCGGCTCTCCTCGGACGCGTACGCGGAGGGCTGGCTCCAGAAGTGGCCGCGGATGGACAAGGAGACCATCGCCCAGTGGTCCGAGGGGCTGATCGCCTCCACCGGATGCCCCTCCGGCGAGCTCCAGACCCGGCTGCGGCTCGGGCAGTACGACGAGGCGGTGCAGGCGGCCTCCGACTACCAGGACATCTTCGGCAAGGACCGGTATTTCCTGGAGCTGATGGACCACGGCATCGAGATCGAGCGCCGGGTCCGCGACGGGCTGCTGGAGATCGGGAAGAAGCTCGGCATCCCCCCGCTCGTCACGAACGACTCGCACTACACCTATGCCGACGAGGCCACCGCGCACGACGCGCTGCTGTGCATCCAGACCGGCAAGAACCTCTCGGACCCCGACCGCTTCCGCTTCGACGGCTCCGGCTACTACCTCAAGTCCACCGACGAGATGTACGCCGTCGACTCCTCCGACGCCTGGCAGGAGGGCTGCGCCAACACCCTTCTGGTCGCTCAGCAGATCGACACCGAGGGCTGGTTCGAGGAGCGGAACCTGATGCCCAAGTTCGATGTGCCGGAGGGCTTCACCGAAGTCACCTGGTTCCGCGAGGAGACCATGCGCGGCATGGCCCGCCGCTATCCGAACGGCATCCCGGACGACCGGCTCAAGCAGGTCGAGTACGAGATGGGCATCATCATCGAGATGGGCTTCCCGGGATACTTCCTGGTGGTGGCCGACTTCATCATGTGGGCGAAGAACAACGGCATCGCGGTGGGCCCCGGCCGAGGCTCCGCGGCCGGCTCGATCGTGGCGTACGCGATGGGGATCACCGACCTCGACCCGATCGAGCACGGGCTGATCTTCGAGCGGTTCCTCAACCCCGAGCGCATCTCGATGCCCGATGTCGACATCGACTTCGACGAGCGCCGGCGCGGTGAGGTCATCCGGTACGTGACCGAGAAATACGGCGCCGACAAGGTCGCCATGATCGGTACGTACGGCAAGATCAAGGCGAAGAACGCCATCAAGGACTCGGCCCGCGTGCTCGGTTACCCGTACGCGATGGGCGACCGGCTCACCAAGGCCATGCCCGCCGATGTGCTGGGCAAGGGCATCGACCTCAACGGCATCACCGACCCCAAGCACCCGCGCTACAGCGAGGCGGGCGAGATCCGGGGGATGTACGAGAACGAGCCGGATGTGAAGAAGGTCATCGACACCGCCAAGGGTGTGGAGGGCCTGGTCCGGCAGATGGGTGTGCACGCCGCCGGGGTCATCATGTCCAGCGAGACCATCACCGACCATGTGCCGGTATGGGTGCGCCACACCGACGGCGTGACCATCACCCAGTGGGACTACCCGAGCTGTGAGTCGCTCGGCCTGCTGAAGATGGACTTCCTGGGCCTGCGGAACCTGACCATCATGGACGACGCCGTCAAGATGGTGAAGGCGAACAAGGGGCTCGATCTGGACCTCCTCGCCCTGCCGCTGGACGACCCCCAGACCTTCGAACTGCTGGGGCGCGGCGACACGCTCGGGGTGTTCCAGTTCGACGGCGGGCCGATGCGTTCGCTGCTGCGGCTGATGAAGCCCGACAACTTCGAGGACATTTCCGCCGTTTCGGCCCTGTACCGGCCGGGCCCGATGGGCATGAACTCGCATACGAACTACGCGCTGCGCAAGAACGGGCAGCAGGAGATCACCCCGATCCACCCGGAGCTGGAGGAGCCCCTCAAGGAGGTCCTGGGCCTCACCTACGGCCTGATCGTGTATCAGGAGCAGGTGCAGAAGGCCGCCCAGATCATCGCCGGGTACTCCCTGGGCGAGGCCGACATCCTGCGCCGCGTGATGGGCAAGAAGAAGCCCGAGGAGCTGGCGAAGAACTTCGTCCTCTTCCAGGAGGGCGCCAAGAAGAACGGCTTCTCGGACGAGGCGATCCAGGCGTTGTGGGACGTGCTGGTCCCGTTCGCCGGATACGCCTTCAACAAGGCGCACTCCTCCGCGTACGGACTGGTCACCTACTGGACCGCGTATCTGAAGGCCAATCACCCCGCCGAGTACATGGCGGCGCTGCTGACCTCGGTCAAGGACGACAAGGACAAGTCGGCGGTCTATCTGAACGAGTGCCGCCGCATGGGCATCAAGGTGCTGCCGCCCAATGTCAACGAGTCGCAGTCGAACTTCGCGGCGCAGGGTGACGACGTGATCCTGTTCGGGCTGACGGCCGTGCGGAACGTCGGGCAGAACGTGGTGGACTCGATCATCCGGTGCCGCAAGGCGAAGGGGAAGTACAGCAGCTTCCCCGACTTCCTGGACAAGGTCGAGGCGGTCGTCTGCAACAAGCGCACGGTCGAGTCGCTGATCAAGGCTGGCGCCTTCGACGAGATGGGCCACACCCGCAAGGGGCTGGTCGCGCACCACGAGACGATGATCGACAACGTGGTGCAGGTCAAGCGCAAGGAGGCCGAGGGGCAGTTCGACCTCTTCGGCGGGATGGGCGACGAGGACACCAGCGAGCCGGGCTTCGGGCTCGACGTCGAGTTCTCCGACATCGAGTGGGACAAGTCGTACCTCCTCGCGCAGGAGCGCGAGATGCTCGGGCTGTATGTGTCCGACCACCCGCTCTTCGGTCTCGAACATGTGCTGTCCGACAAGGCCGACGCGGCGATCGCCCAGCTCACCGGTGGTGAGCACGCGGACGGCGCGGTGGTCACGGTCGGCGGGATCATCTCCGGCCTCCAGCGCAAGATGACCAAGCAGGGCAACGCCTGGGCGATCGCGACGGTCGAGGATCTCGCCGGATCCATCGAGTGCATGTTCTTCCCGGCGACGTATCAGCTTGTCTCGACGCAACTCGTCGAGGACACCGTCGTGTTCGTCAAGGGGCGTCTCGACAAGCGCGAGGACGTCCCGCGGCTGGTCGCGATGGAGCTGGCGGTGCCGGATGTGTCGGCGGTCGGGACCGACGCGCCGGTCACCATCACCATCCCCACGGTGAAGGTCACCCCGCCCATGATCAGCAGGCTCGGTGAGATCCTGAGCCACCACCGGGGGAACTCCGAGGTCAGGATCAAGCTCCAGGGCGCGCACAAGACGACGGTGCTGCGGCTCGACCGGCACCGGGTCCAGCCCGATCCGGCGCTGTTCGGCGACCTGAAGGTGCTGCTCGGCCCGACCTGTCTGGCGGGTTAGGCCCGCGGTTCCGGGGCTGCTCGGAGCGTACTCGGCGCACAAACGCATTCAGTGCACAGAAGAGGGGCACGCCCGCTGATGGGCGTGCCCCTCGTGCGTCGTGGAACGTGTCCGCGTACGTCAGTTGTGGCCGAAGCGCTTCTGCCGGCCCTTGGGCGCGGCGTCCGTCGGGGAGATGTTCGACAGCCTCTCCTCCGACCTGTCCTCCATGGACGAGGACCCCCTGTCCTCCGTGCCGCGCGGGGATTCGCCGCGGTGCGGCTGCTTGCTACTTCGGTCCCGGTGGTCGCGGTTCTTGTTCTTGGCCATGGTGCTGCCTCCTGCGGGGATGAGTCGGGACTCCAGGGCCGCGTTCAGAGTCACATAGGCCAGAAAACGCCGCATTTTGGATCATTGCCGTGTGTAGTGGTGCCTTGTCACACCGGTGGTCGCCGATCCGGCGCCGGCTCATTCCTGATCCGCCACGCCGATGATCGAGTTCCGGACGTTAAGCCTCTTGCCGTCGGGCAGACTCGAAGCAAACCCGCAGTAACTCCCGATCTCCCGACCCCGAAGTTCCCGAAAGAGGGTGGAACGCGTGGACCGCTGCGTCGTCCTGGTGGACGCCGGCTATCTGCTGGGCGCCGCCGCGAGTCTTCTCGCCGGAGAACCGGCGCGTTCCCGTATTTCCGTCGATCATGCCGCCCTGATCCAGGGCCTGCGTGAGCGTGCCGAGGCCGATACGGAGCGGCCACTGCTCCGTATCTACTGGTTCGACGGAGCCCCCGACCGGGTCCCGCAGCCGGAGCACCGGAGGCTGCGGGTGATGTCGAGAGTGACGGTACGGCTGGGTGCGCTCACCCGGAGTGACGGACGCTGGGCGCAGAAGGGCGTCGACGCGGCGATGCACGCGGAGCTGACCGAGCTGGCCAGAAATCGCGCATGCTCCGATGTGGTGCTCGTGACCGGGGACGGGGATCTGCTACCGGGGCTGATGTCGGCCAAGGAGCACGGTGTCGCCGTACACCTCTGGGCGGTGCAGGCCGCGGACGGCGACTACAACCAGTCCGAGGATCTGGTGGCCGAGGCGGACGAGCGGCGGGTGCTCGACCGGTCCTGGATCACCAAGGCCGTACGCGCGAAGGATCTGGGCGGGGTCTGCGCGCCTCCGCCGGCCCCGCGGCCCGAGATCGCGGCGATCCTCTCCGCGCCACTGCCCGAATCGGCGCTGGCGGCGTCGGCGGAGCGGGCGGCGGAGGCGGAAGCGGAGGCGGAGGCCAGGGCGCGGGCGAGCGGGCGCCGCAATGGGG
>NZ_LATD01000467.1 GCF_000981895.1 Streptomyces odonnellii
CACCTCCTCAACATCCGTTCCCCCCCCCACGACCAGTCGCTGGTCGGCCGGTCCGCCCAGACGTCCCCCGCCGGTGTGGACAAGGCGGTCGCGGCCGCCCGTACGGCCTTTGACAACGGCCCCTGGCCCGCCCTCGACCCGAAGGAACGCCAGAGCGCCGTGCGCCGGTTCAACGCGCTGCACGCCGCCCTCGCCGCCGAGATCGCCGCGCTCGTCACCGCCGAGAACGGCACCCCCCTCCTTTTTCACCACCTCCCTCCAGACGCAGATGGAGGAGCAGGCCAACGCCTTCCTGCGCGCCGCCGAGGCCCTGGCCTGGGAGGAGAAGATCGGCGTCGCTCATGGCCGCGGCCAGGGCCGTCCGTCGAGGTGCTCGATCCCCGCGTTGAAGCGCTTGAGATACGTGGCGAAGGCCGCGACCTCTTCCGGAGTCCAGTCGGCCACCACCTTCTCCAGCCCCCGGACGCTCTCCGCCCGGTGCGTGTCGAGGCGGCGCTCGCCCTCGGCGGTGACGCGGAACTTACGGGCGATACCGCCCTCCGGATCCGGAATGCGCTCGACCAGCCCGGCACGCAGCATCGCGGCGGTCTGCCGGTTGAGGGTGGAGGCGTCCAGACCGAAGGCGTCGCTCAACTGCCCGATGGACATGGGGCCTTCCATCAGGATCCGGCTGAGCACGATGTACGCGCTGCGGTCCAGCCGGCCGTCGCCCCCGCGCGACCGGGGCGTATTGAGATAGATGTGCCGCCCGAGCACCATCGTCTCGAACTCGATCAAGTGCGTGGGCTTGTCCATACCGCCGATCCTCTCAAGAGTTCAGGCTCCGAGAACACCGGCTTCCGTACGGGCCCGCCGCTCGACCGTGCCTGCCGCTCGGACATGCCCGCCGCTCGGCCCTGCCTGCCGCTCAGGCGTGCCCGCCGCTCGGCCGTGCCCGTTGATCGGCCCGGCCCGGCCCCGCCCGCCGCTCGGCCGCGCGGTCGCTCAGATCGCGGACCACCCGTTGTCGACGGGCAGGATCGCGCCGCTGATGTTGCTCGCCGCGTCGGAGGCCAGGAACACGATGGCGGCGGCCTGCTCCTCCGCCGCGGCCACCTTGCCGGCGAGGGCGACATACGGGCCGATGGTGCCCGGTCCGTGGGACCGGCCCTGGGCGTCGACCCGGATATTGGTCGCGGTGGCGCCGGGGGCGATGGCGTTGGCGCGGATTCCCTCCTTCCGGTACATCACGGCGAGGGACTTCGTCAGCCCCACCACACCGTGCTTGGACGCGGTGTACGCGGCGCCGGCCGCGCTGCCGCGCAGGCTCGCCTCGGACGCGGTGAAGACGATCGAGCCGCCGCCCGCGGCCAGCATGTGCGGCAGGGCGGCCCGGGTCAGCAGGAAAGGGGCCGTCAGATTGACCCGTATCACCCGCTCCCACTCGGCGTCGTCGGTCTCCGCGAGCGCCGACATCCGGTCCATGATCCCGGCGTTGTTCACCAGGACGTCCAGGCCGCCGAAGGCGTCCACCGCCGTCACGACGACCCGGTCCACCACCTCCTGGTCGCTGAGATCGCCGACGACCGCCTGTGCGGTGCCTCCCGCGGTCTCCGTCTCCCGTACGGTCCGCTCGACGGCCTCACGGTCGAGATCCGCGAGCGTGACCCGCGCGCCTTCCTCGGCGAACCGCAGGGCCGCGGCCCTGCCGATGCCCGAACCCGCTCCGGTGACGATGACGCTGCGCCCCTGAAGGCCGGTGCGAAGGCCGGTGCTGCTGCTCATGGATGGCTCCCTGCTTCCGTGACTGCTTGCGAGTTGCCCGACGGCTGCTTGAGTGGCCCGGCTGCTTGATGTGCGCGTTTACGTGCACACAGGCTGAGTTGATTGAGTCAATCAAGTAAGCGAGGCTCCTGGCAAGATTGCTTGAGTCAGGCAACTTCCTGCTAACGTGGGTGTATGTCCACACCGCTGCCGGCTGCCGCCCCCGTCTCGCCGGACACGGCCGGGATCGAGCGCGCCTTCACCCGTATCGCCTATCTCACCGGCCGGGTCAAGCAGCACGACCGTCTGATGGCCATGGCCGGAGTGCCGCTGGACCGGGCCGCCGTGGCGCTCCTGCGGCAGATCGTCGAGTCCGATCCGCTCCGCCCCGGCGAACTGGCGGCGCGGCTGGCCGTGGAGGCCTCGCACATCACCCGGCAGGTGCAGCACCTGGAGAAGGCCGGCTATGTGATCCGCGTACCGGACCCGGACGACCGCCGGGCGCAGCGCATCCAGCTCACCCCGTCCGGCCGGGCGACGGTCGAGCGTGTCCGCGAGGCGAGCTGCCGGGCGATGCAAGTGGCCCTGGCCGCCTGGTCACCGGAGGATCTGCGGCAGCTCGCCACCCTGTTCAACCGGATGGTCGACGACTTCATCACCCACGCCGACGCGGAGGGCCACGAACCCGCTCCCGGACCGGCCCCCCAACCGGCCACCGCGCCGGACCACGGCGGGGCGTCGCACCCCGCCTGAGTCCGGCGACCGGCACCGGCGGGCAGTGACCGAGCGGGCACACACGAATGGTCTTTCCATGCCTGGAAGCATCAACGGAAGCGTCAGCGGGATCCCTTCGCCGGTTCGCGGGGACGGGCAGCGCGTCCTGGTCGTCGTCGACGACCCCGGGACGACCGAACTGCTCGCGACGACCCTGGAACTGGCGGGCTATCAGGTCCGCACGGCGGGCACCATCCCCGAGGCGGTGGTGCGGTTCGCGGAGCACCCGTCCGATCTGGTGGTCATCGATACGACACTGGCCGAGTCGGACGGTTTCATCGGATACCCGCGCGTCGCCCCCGCCGACCGGCCGCCCGTGCTCTTCCTCACCGCCTGTGAATCCCTGGGCAGGCTCGTCCCCGAACTGGGCCTGGGCCTCGCCGACTATGTCACCCGGCCGCTCCGGATCGCCGAAGTCCTCGCCAGGGCGCAGGTGTTACTGCGCGCCCGCGGCCCGGAACGGCTGGAGCGGGCACCGCGGTACGGGGATCTCGTCCTGAACGACGTCACCTGCCGGGCCAGGCGCGGCGGGCGGGCGCTCGATCTGACCCCCGCGGAATACCGGCTGTTACGCCACCTGCTGGTCAACGCGGAACGGGTCCTGTCGAAGGAACAGATCTGCCGGCATGTCTGGGGCGAGAGCCGTGCCGACAACGCGATCGAGAAGCTCGTCTCCCGGCTCCGGCACAAGGTCGACCGGGACCAGGGGGAACCCGGGCTGATCCATACCCGCCGGGGCTTCGGCTACTGGCTCGGGCGCTGAGGCAGGCTCCGGCGCCGAGGCCGGCTCGGGCGTTCAGACTCGGGCGCCGAGACCGGCCGTACCGCCCATGCCGCCCATGCTGCCAGTGCCGGCCGTACCGCCCGCGCACGCGCGCTCCCCGTAACCCCGCGCCCGTAGCCCCACCTCCGTAACCCCACCCCCGGACATGTGACCTTCCTCATGTCAGCCTGCCGTCAGGCAACTGGCCGGGGGGTGTCAGGCCGTTCCGGTTGCATGAGCACAGCCTCTGTCCCGCTCCGCGACCGCTGAGAGGAACGCATGTCCACCCCCCACGC
>NZ_LATD01000468.1 GCF_000981895.1 Streptomyces odonnellii
ACGCTGGCCCGGCTGCTGGGCTGCTCGCCGGCGGGGGCGCGGAAGGTGCTGGCCAGGCTGACGGAGGCCGGTGTGGTGGCGCGGCAGCACAAGGCGACGGCGACGCGGATGCGCGGTCGGGGCCGGGTCATGCTGCTGCCGGTGGCCCGCGCGTACGGCCGCACGCTGGCCTCTGTGGAGGCTGTTTCGGGCTCCGAGTCGGTGTTTTCGCAGCGTCCCGATAGTGCAGTCGGAGATCATGCTCCCGCCGGTATTGCTGGTGCCCTTGGTACGTCTGGGATCGGCGGTGCTGAGGGCGCTGAGGGGGCGGTCGATCAGGAGCGTCCCGATGGTGCAGAGCTCCACGCAGACCACGCTTCTTCGGTTACTCCTGTAGTTCCTCCGCAGCTCTCTTGTGGTTTTTCCGGCGAAGGCCGTGGGGGTGGGGGCCGTCGGCCGGAGCGCGTGTGCGTGCGCGAGGACCAGGCCGGCCACAGCGAGGACGCCGTTGCCGCGGCCGGGTCTCCGGTGGCGGAGGGCGGCCCGCTGCGCGGGGAACAGCCGAAGAAGTCCCCGGTCGTCGAAAGCCTGAAGGGCGGCCACGGGCCGGTGGCCGGCGCTCCGGTGTGGGTCGTGGACGGTGAAGGTCAGGGCAGGCGGCAGCGGGGGAGGGTGCCTCTGCCGCCGGAGGATCTGCGGGCTGTCCTGGCCCCGGTCGACCTGGTGTGGGCGCGGCTGGAGCGTCCGGCCGCCCGCCGCCTGGTGGAGGCCGCCGCCCGTAGCGAGCTGGCCCGGGTGGTCGGGTTCGTCGGTCGTACGGATGCGCCGCAGGTCCTCGCCGACCGGCTGGCCCGGCGCCTGGAGGACCAGATGCGGCTGGGTGGGCCGATCGAGGACCCGGTGGGCTGGCTGATCGGCCTGGCCCTGCCGCAGCGCCGGCAGTGCGGTGATGTGCGGTGCGACGACCGGGTGCTGCTCGACTCCGGCCGGGACTGCCCGCGCTGCGAGGACCGGCAGGCCGACCGCCGTGCCCAGCGCCGCGCGGTCGCGGCCGCCGTCGACGCCGCGATGCCCAATGCCTCCGAGGCGGAGCGCCGTACGGCCACCGAGGAGCAGCTGCACCAGGACGTGACGGCCAGAGCGTGGGCCCGCGAGCACGAGTGGGAGCAGGTCCGCGCCCGGCAGGCCGCCGCAGCTCAGGCCCGTGCCGAAGCCGCGGCCGCGCAGCCGGCCGCCGACGTCCGGGCCGCGCCGATGGTGCCGGTGGTGCTGCCAGCGCCGCGTCCGGTCGCCGCGCCCGGCCCGGACGTCGACGACGTGGACCAGGAGCAGGAGCTCGTCCTCGAAGACCTGACCCGCGAGCAGGTCCGGGACTGGCGGGTGCGGGCGATGAAGGACCACCAGGTTGTCTTCGACCACATCGACCGCTACGGCGAGACGTCGGCGAGGCGTCTATTCAGCCACCGACTGGTCGACCAGGCGCAGCGCCTGTCCGGCACCCGCCACCTGGTCCTCGGGCACACCACCTGGGGGCGGGCATGAGCGGCGGCGAGGCGTCCGGCGTCGACCTGGCCCGGGTCGCGCTGCGGTCCGCGATGGAGGCGGCGCGCAAGAACGGAGGCCGGAAGGCGAAGCAGAAGCCGCGGCCGGTCCGTACGGTGCGGCGCGACGGACGCGAGCCGATGGGCCTCGGTGCCGCGATCGGCGCGCTGGTCACCGAGCGGGCATGGGAGCTCCCGGCCGCCGGCGCCTCCCTGCGGGAGCGGTGGGCGGCCATCGCCCCCGAACTGGCCGGGCACGTCGCGGCTGTGGCGTACGACCCGGACTCCGGCCGGCTGACCGTGTGCCCGGAGTCGTCGGCCTGGGCGACGAAGACCCGCCTGGAGCAGACCTGGTCGTTGAGGCCGCGAACAAGGCGGCGGGCCGTACGGTCGTCCGCGCCCTGCGGATCCTGCCGCCCGGCGCCGCACCTGCGCCCGGTCCCGCCGACGTCGTACCGGCAGACTCGGTCCCGGCCGCGCCCACCGGCCCGGCGAGAACCAGGGAGACGGCGTGCGAGGGCTACCGCCGCGCCATTGCGGCGCACCGGGAGGCTGCGCCGCCGCGCCGGGTGGACCCGGGCATTGCGGAGGCGGTGGAGCGGCAGACCGCCGCGATGCGCGTGCTCAGCCTCCAGGCGTTCTCCGAGCCGGAGACGGCGCCGGACGATGCGCCGGCCCCGATCGAGGCGGCCCGCACTCAGCGCCGTCGTGAAGCCGATGTCTCCCACGCGGTGGCCCTGCGCCGGGCACGGGCAGAACGCGCGGCGAAGGAGGCCGGGACGGCGGCTGCGGCGGCGCAGCCTGCCACGCTCCGCTCATCCGCGTGACCGGGGTCGACTGGTTTCCTCGGTGACCGGCTGCCAGAGGCCACCCGCGTCGAATGGGCAGTGCCGATGGAGGCAGGTGCTGTTGTCCGAGGGGTCGGGTAGAGTGCGCCCGCTCACAGCGAGGGATGGTTTCGGCATATGTGAAGTTGCGACAAAAGCCGCCTATCTGGCGACCGCTTGGGTGCGGAAAGTCTCTCTTACGAGTGTTACGTGTGTCACATGACACGGGGTGATAGGCGCGATGAGCTGGCCCATTGCCCGGTTTGGGGGGTCATCTCCCTGATCAACATGTGACCCCCGGTCGACGCTAGCTACTTGAGCCAGGCAAGATGGGGACCGTTGCACAGGCGGCAAGTGACGGACGTCACACTTGATGAATACGCTTGCCTACGCAACGGTAATGAGCATACGGGCACGAAGAAGGCCCCACCCGTCGCCCGCGAAGCTCTGGGTGAGGCCCCTTACCTCAACACCGTCTGCCGTAACGAGCCCCGGCCTTTTGGTCGGGGCCGTTGCGTCAGGCCAGGTAGTCCCACGCGAGTCTGATGATCGCGAAGACTGCCGAGCCTCTGCGGATCCACTTGTAGCGGCGGTCCGCCTTACAGCAGCTGCAGTGTCCCTTCGGCTGGTGAGCCATCGGGTCCACCCCCTTCTGTGGGCCCACGACCTTCGTGGACTCCGCGGAGGGCTCACGAGAGGCAAGGACCCCAGGGGCGGCTTTGGTAGCTCGTAGAGTACCCGCGCTCCGCAGGGCACGCTGCTACCGCATGTATCCGCCGACGCCGTACGGCCGGGACGCCCGGTGTTACTGAGGGCGACAGGTCAAGATCATATGAGTGACAACCGTTGGAGGCCAACGCCTCTACCTGCGAAGGAGACTGACGCACCGTCCGGAACGGCGTGCCGGTTCCGCAGACGGCAGTTGCGCATCTCACATCCGAAACATCCGGATCGGTTGAACCGTCACTGACAGACATCGTTGTCGCCTCGTCAGCGAGACCGGTCCGGCTCCCGCCCACCAGGCCGATACGGGCGGGATGAGTCGTTCGCGGCTTGTGCAAAAAGATCCCGCTGGCCAGGGAAAACACGGCATCCGCCCATGAACGGGCAGCCCGGCCGCAGGACTTGCGGCGCACGTCCGAGATCACCTCAAGTCCCCGTTCAGCGCCGACTGTTTCGGTGCCGGCACAACAGGCGGTGAGACCAGCGGATTTGCCTTTCGCGCCGGGAGCCCCATGGTGACGGGACGGCTCCGTGACTTCCGGATGAGGGCCGGTCCGCGTACGGCGGGGGCTCACAACGGCATCGCCTGCGCGGGGCGAACCTCACGCAGGAGTGTCGTGATCCGCTACTACATCAGCGACAACGTCCTGGCGGTCACCGTCGTCCGCGCCGTCTACCTCTGAACCGCCCTCCCCTGGCTGAACGCCCGGGCCACCGCGAGAGGCGCCACTTCCGAGCCTGCCGATCCGGCCACGAGATCGCTTTGCGTCAACCATCGGTAACTGAGGCGCACAGCTGGGGAGTTCGGGCTACACAGGGGGACTGGGATATCCGTCTCCGCGGTCGGGCGGGGGCGGCTGGTGCCGACAGGGGGTCCGGGCAAGTGCTGACGATCAACGTAGCCGTACTGCTCGCTGTCATCGTCGTCCTGCGGCTGCGCCGGCGCACGGAGGCCAGGAGCAGGCGTGACGAGCGGATGACCGTGGTGATCGTGCTCGCCCTGGGCGTACTGCTCGCCCCGACATCGGTCGGTCAGGGAATCACGGACATCCTGGCCCAGCTCGTCCGCGGCATTTCACAGTCCGGCCAGTAGGCGCCTCCGTGTAGAGCTTCTCGGTCGCGGCCTTGCAGATCTTGCGGCGTCCGCGAGCGAGGCGCAGCAGGTCGTCGTACCCGGTGCAGGTCAGGGAGTAGCCAGGCGCCCCCGAAGCGGACCAGGAGGCCGCCAAGACGGCCGCGCTCGAAGCGCGCACCGCCGTCGGCGAGGCCCTAACCGAACTCCAGCTGCTCGCCGACGACTCGCGCGTCCTGGGGCGCCGACCGGATCGTCGACCAGGCCGACCGCGACCGGCGCGCCGACGAAGCCCGGACCGCGCAGAACGCCTTCATCGACGCCGCCAGCCGTCGCGTCCAAGTCTGATCGACAAAGCATCACAAAACGTCACCTTTCTTAACAAAACAAAATCCGATCGAGTTAAGGGAACGGGTTAAATGTGAGGGGTAGTGCTGCTAGTGTTCACGGTGGAGGTAGACGCAAATGGCAACTGAGGAAGAGTTGTTCGCGAACATCGACGCTCTGCTGGAGGAGGAGCCGCAGCTCCCGCCCCCGGCGGAGCGCGCCCGGCTCCGTGAGGCCGCCGGTATCACCCAGGCCCGCCTCGCGACGGCCCTCAAGAGCACGACGCAGACGGTGAAGAACTGGGAAAATGGCCGGACCGAGCCGAAGTCGCCGCGTCTGGAGGCGTATCAGCGGCTACTGGACGGCTGGGCGGCGAAGTACCCCGCCCACGGCGCCCCCGCCCCGGCCTCGGTGGCCGTACCGCAGCCGGAGGCGCCGGCCACGTTCACCGGCCCGGCCGCGCCCGAGCCGGAAGCCGCCGCGCCGGCGGAGGCTCCCGCCGTCCAAGCCGCCCCTGAGCGTCCGTCCCGTGCGGCCGCGCGCCCGGCGACGTCGTCGCGGCGTCCGACGGCGAAGAAGGCCGCGAAGCCTGCCGTCGACCCGCGGTTCCCGCACGGCCCGCTCGCCGTGCTGGACGGCGACGGTTCCGCGTACGGCGTCGGCGGCATCGTGCTCGACTGTCCGGCGACCACGGTCCCGGATCTGGTGGAGTGGACGCTCAAGGAGTCCGGTCTCGGTGCCGCGAAGTTGAACCGGTACGGCAAGGACAGCGACCCGCTGATCGTGCTCACCGCCGCGGCTGCCGTGAAGCTCGGGCTGCCGGAGCGTCTGGAGGGCCACGAGCAGCGGCGCTCTCTGCGTCTGCCCGAGGACCACTCGGTGGTCAAACAGGTGGCGAAGGCGAAGTGGCAGCTGACGCAGCGCGGGTTCGGCCCGTGGGCGCGGATCTACCGCAAGGCGCAGGGGCGCGAGCGGCAGTGCGTGCAGCTCGCCATCCTGTCCTGGGACGCCCTCGATGAGCGGTCCTGGCCCGGTGTCGCGGACATGGAGCCGGCCGACATCGCCCGTGTCCTCGGGGTGTACGCGACCCGGGTCATCACCCCGCGCGGCTCCACCGCCGTCTCCGGCCTGGAGCTGATGACCGCGCTGCGCCCACCGACGAAGGCCGTGCAGGACCCGGAAACCGGGAACTGGGTGTCCGGCTACAACGCGGGCTCGCTGGGCACGGAGCCGATGAACCCGGCGCCACCGGAGGCCACCCCGGAACATCCCGTCGTCGTGAACTCGGGCTGGACGGGCGGCTTCCTCAACGAAGAGGCGTACCAGTGGGTGCGGTCGGTGGAGACACTGTCCGATGAGGAGTGCACGCTGCCGTTCGCGGTCGGCCTGGACCTGAACACGGCGTTCCTCGCCGCCGCGGCCCGCCTGGTCGTCGGCCTCTCCTCCCCCGACCACTTCCACACTCCGAAGTTCAACCCGAAGATCCCCGGGAGCTGGCTGGTCGACCTCTCCCACATCGGGCTGGACCCGCGCCTACCTTCACCGTTCACCCCGGACGGCACCCGGCCGACGGGGCCGGCCTGGTACCAGACGCACACCGTCGCCTACGCCCAGGAGCTCGGGCACGACGTGCACCCGATCGAGGCGTACCTGCGCCGTGAGACCGGCGCGTACCTGGACCCGTGGCACGACCGCCTCAAGACGGCGTACGTCGACACGCTCGCCGACCTCGGGGTCACCCGGGACCTGGACGACCGGGCCTTCCTCGCTGCGATGGAGCAGCACAAGCAGGTCGACCCGGCGATGGCCGCCGTCCTGTCCGCCATCAAGGCGACCGTGAAGGGCGGCGTGGGAAAGCTGCGGGAGCGCCCGCAGGGCAAGTCCTACAAGGAGGGCGAGACGTGGCCGGCCCTTCAGCGGCCGACCTGGCGCCCGGACATCCGCGCTGCCGTCATCAGCAAGGCCCGGGTCAACATGCACCGCAAGCTCAACAACATGGCGAAGATGACGGGCCTGTTCCCGCTCGCCGTGCTGTCCGACTGCGTCGTCTACCCGAGCCCCGGCGACAGCCCGCTCGCCTTCCTGCCGTACGCGGCGTCCGGTAAGCCGCAGCCGGGCGGGTTCCGCCTCGGACCGACACCGGGCCTGGCGAAGCTGGAGGGCGTCCAGTCGATGCTGTGGGCGGTCGACCTGATGGAGAAGGGCCTCAACCCGGCCCGCCACATCAAGGGCGGCGACGCCGTCCTGGACGAAGGAGAGTAGGGCGTGAGGGAGATCGAGGACGCGATCGAACGGGCCGACCGGGAAAGCTTCACCCGGGAGCCGCCGAAGACCCTCAAGGGTCAGATCGGCTACCTGCTCAAGCAGTTGGGCAGCTCGAAGGCCGTCGCGCAGGAGCTCGGGGTCACCGCCGACTCGGTGAACCGCTACCGACGCGGTGCCCGCAAGCACGCCCGCGCCGACGTCGCCGCGAAGATCGACGACGCGGTACGGGCCCGCTGGCAGCCGCAGGTACGCAAGCGCCGGCAGCGCCAGGCCGCCACGACCGGCGGGATCACCGTGGAGACCCGGGCCCGGTTCGGGTACACCGCGCCGGTCGGCACGACCGACGACGGACGGTTCCGGCGACTCACCGTGCACCTCCCCGCGGAGTACGCCCGCCGCCTGTTCGCCGCCCGCGATGCCGGGGCCAGCGACCAGCAGATGCGCGGAATCATCGCCGAAGGATTTAAAGAAATCTATTTCCAGGACGGCGGGGGCCGCGCTATGGGACTCTCGGACGTGGCAATCAACGACATCGACTATTTGGATCTGGACTACTGAAAGCGGGAAAGCGTGACCACGAAATTCCCGGCCATGGGCTCCGTTCGCGAGCCCTGCCGGCACCAGGAGGCCCGCCCTCCCGATCACGTACGAGCCTGCGTCACGGCGCTGGAGACGGCTCCCACCGACGCCCATGCGGCCGTGTGGCTGGAGGAAGACGGTGGTGTGTGGGCCGACTACCCCACCGTGCCGCCGGGCGACGACGTTCTGCCGCTGGTGTGGGCTGACGACCGTCCTATCCCCCGAGGCGAGTTGAAGGCGCGCGGGTGTGTCCTGTCCCGGATCGCCGTCTGCCTCACCGAGCTGGTCTCCACCTTCGGAATGCCGCAGGTGGACCAGTCCGCGCAGTACGCCTCCGTATGGCTGGACAACGAGGGAGGCATCTGGGCCGACTACCCCACAGCCGCCTCCGAGGAGGACCTGGTCCTTCCCCTGGTGTGGGCGCGGGAGCAGACCGACTCCCGAGAGGAACTGGCAGAGCGCGGCTACGTCTTCACCCGCATCGGATGGAGCCTCTGAGCCGCGCAGGCAACCGACGTCCCGCCCTGCCATTGCAGCCGCCGGGAGCGGAGCCGTCGCCTTCATTGGTAATGCAACCCAGGTGGGATTTATCGCTACGGTATGACACATGAGGCGTCAACCGGCGGGGCCCGTCGGCCCCTGCCGCCTCGACATCCGTCGTTGTTCTCCACCCGCCAGGAGACCGTCATGACCGCCCAGACACCCGACGCCAACCGTGAGCTGCACATCAGCGTTCCGGACGACGTGTACGAACAGCTCCAGATCCTCGCAGCCAGTAAGCACGTGCCCACGGAGGAGTATGTTGCTGGCATGCTCGCGGACGACGTAGCCGAGGCCCGCTTCCTCAGCGGCTCCCAGCAGTTCATCACCGAGCACGGCCACGCCTTCGCCGAACGATTCGGCCCCCGTCCCCGCACCGCTGGAGAACACGCCGCGTGATCTTAACCGTCGACCTCCGCTGGCTCCTTCGGATCGCCCAGGAGCAGCTCCCCGGCGATCCCGACATCGTCGACTACGGCGCACTCGAAGCGGCCCGGGCCCGGCACTGCGCGGTGGTCATGGGCATCACCGTCTACAGGGAGCCCCATCACCGGGCCGCCGCTCTGATGCAGTCCCTCATCCGGCTGCCGGCGCTGGAGCACTCCAACGAGCTGTACGCAGCCGCGGTAGCCGCCGCCTTCCTCAGCTCCAGCGGCCGCGCCGTGAAGATCTCCGCCGACCAGGCCACAGGACTGACTGAGCAGATCATGGTCGGGGCGCTGTCCGTCCGCGACATCGCCGCCGCCCTACGGACCTGGACGCCCGGCGGCTGACTTCACACACTCTCGGACCTCCGAGCCCCTCCCCTGGCAGACCTGGGGAGTCTTACGGCGAATCGTGCCCCTTCGTGTTCCTGTTGCGGTCTCCGGCCGACTGGGCGCGGGGCCCGAAGTCTGTCTTCGCCGACCTGCTCGACGGGTCCTTGGCGGACTTGGACTGAATCCGCGAAGCGTCCTTGGGAGTCATCGCACCGCTTTTATATCCGCGGCTCCTCCCGCTGTTGTGGCTCATCGCGATCACCTCCACGTCCATCGTCTGCCGAGTTCACCCCGCCCGCACCGTCAGCGAGTGACTTCCGTACGGCGGCGGCAGGTTCCGCGCACGCGCCGTGGCACCTGTCCGTCCTGGACATCGTCCGGCTCGGGTGCGGCCGTACGTACAGCGCCCCCGTGCCCGGCGGTTGGAATGCCGGGCACGGGGGCGCTGTCCCTGCAAGCCGTGCGTGACCGCAGGGGTCAGCGACGGATGCGGACGCTCACGCTGACAAGGGTGCCGCCGGCGAACACTGTGCCGCCGAACCAGGCCACAGCACCGATCTGCGCCGTGTCTCCTCGGGCGGCCAGGACGCAGATGGCGACCATGGCCAGCAGCGCGACGATGGAAGGGGCCACCTGGCTGACCTGCGCAAGCCTGGAGATCACTTGTGCTGCTGTACTGTTTTGCGGTGTCGCTTCGGAATTCATGTCTCGTGATTTCTCTCGCTCGGATGTGATCCCAACGCGACACCGGGGAGTCCTCTGCCATACCCAGCCGGCCAAAGCACGGGTACGGCGTCGGGCTCCCCTTCTGCGTGGTGGGATCACGACGGTCAAGCAGAGGGCACGTGCACTGGCTTGGACCGCCACCCCCCGCGAACATCTCCGTCAACTCCCGGAAGAAAGGCAGTTGACGGGCCGGATGCTCTGCGAGAATCCTGCACTGCCGTATGGCGGGAAAGCCAATCCGGCACCCCCCGGGGTCACACGAAAAGCGCCACCAGCCCTGAGGCCAGTCCGGCGTCATGAAGCCGACGATGCCTGGTCCTGCCCGTAGAACACGGTCCGCAGCCCGGCAATAGCCTCCTGTACTGCTGCCTCACCCTGGTTCTCCAGGCACGCGTCCAGGAGTTTCTGCGCGGCCGCGGCCAACTCCGGATCGTCGGCCATGCCCAGCGGCAGCCCGGCTGCTGCGACCCTGGCCGCGTACGGCGCCAGGGCAGCAGCCTCTTCGATGCTCCGCCGCTGCCACCCCTCGATCACCCTCGCTGACGGCGCCAGGGCGGCCATCGTGCTTTCCCACCGGCCGCCCTGGACCCGCCAGGCGGCCCAAAACTCGATCACAGCCATGCCGGCCACGCGCCACCGCGTCGTCCGGCTCAGCCACGTCTCCTCATAGAGAGTGCGCGCCGTCATCATCTCCGAGACCGCGACAACCAGTGCTTGCATCTGCGCAAGACGTTGTTCGCGCTCCGCGACAGCGGCATCAGCCCGCTGCTGCCGTCGGCTGAGCCACGCTCCGAACCACATACCCACCAGCGTTGCTGCGGCGCCAATGACGCCGACCACTATCTCGATCACGGGCACACCCTGCCAGGCCCGTACGACACAGCCGTACCTCATCAAGGAAGGCGACCGCGCGCCCTGGCCGGGGCGGTCGGCGCGCAGGACGATGGAGTCATGGGCGAGCACGACCAAGGCAACGTCACCGAACCCGCGCGGCCGCCGTCCAGCGTGGCGCAGGCCCGGAAGGTGACGGCCGGGCTGCGGGAGGCCATGGACGACGTGCGGCGCTCGGTCGCGGTCCTCGCCGCCCGGGTCCGGGACGCGCACGCCGCCCGCGTCTGGCTTCCGCTCGGCTACCCGAGCTGGGAGGCGTACTGCGACGCGGAGTTCGGCATCAGCCGCGCGCAGGCGTACCGGCTCCTGGACGTCGCCCGCGCCCTCGCCGCGATCCACGGCGCCGTCGCGGTCGGCACCGATCCGTCTCGCACGCGAGACACCGGCCCGGCCGCCGCGGCCGCGCTCGACTACGGCCTGTCCCAGCGCGCCCTGATCGCCGTCTCCAGCCGCGCCGACGACGTCGCGGAGCTGATCACCCGCCGACTCACCACGCTCGCCCACAGCGGCCTCCAGGCCCTCGATGAGCCCACGGTGCGCGCCGTGGTCCGCCAGGCCGTCCGCGACATCCGCACCGCACCGCCACCGCCGCCCGCCGATCCGCCGGCGGACCCGACCGTCGCCGCGCTGCGCCGCGTCGTCGACGACCTCGCCGCCAGCTCGTACGCGATCGGTGAGCTGATGCTCGAAGTCGCTCCGGCCTACCTCTCCGACACCGAGGCGGCGACCGGCGCCCTGGCGCTGCTGTGCGAGCAGATCGGCGAGCCCCTCGAACACGGGCTCGCTGCCCGCCGCTACGCCATGTCCGGCGACCGGCGCGCCCTGCACGGCACCGTGCTGTAGCCGCTACTCCTGGTGCTGCTACCCCGGTTGCTGCTCGTGCTCCTGGTGGTGGTCGCCGGGTACAGCAGGGCGGTGTCCGAGGTGCAGCACTGCTGCGCAGCATTTGCATGGGCCAGGCGGCACACGGGTGCTGCACGGGTAGCAGGCCGCCCCCGGCCGGTGCAGCACGGCCAGCTGCTGCACGCTGCTCGGGCCGCGCTGCCTTCAGCCGGCGCCTGCTGCTCCACGGTGCCCGCACGACCCCGGCCCGCCCACGCCGTCGCATAACAGCGCAGATTTGCGATGTTCCACGCGAGATCCATGCACAGCTGCTGCATGCAACGCTGTGCCCGTACTGCTCACTAGCCCTGCTACCTGCGGCTTTCCCCTCCAGGGGAACGATGTACGCGCTCGCCGGGTTTGTTCTGGAGAACCAGAACCAACCGGTTTACCTGGTGCTACCGCTTGCTCGGGCCGCGCTCCGCTGACCTGTGGGTTTCCCCTGGAGGGAAACGATGTACGACTCCGGGCACGAGAACGGCGCCGCACCGACGGGTGCAGCGCCGTGTCGTAGTGGCCGTCAGCGGACGCTTTTGAGGCGGGTCGGCTTGGCGATCGAAGTGACGTTGCCCTTGGCTTTGGCCTCGGCCTTGCGGGCCTTCTCGTCCATGTGAAGCTGGAAGCGGCGTTCGTACTCGTCTTCGAAGTCGCCGACGTCCAGCCGCATGTCCTTCGGCAGGGCCTTAACGGCACGCTGTTGCTCGCGGGGGTCGCTGAAGGCGGCGATCATCGGGTGGAGCTGGAAGCGTCCGCGCCGGATCACGGTGACGAGCCGGGCGGCAACCAGGTGCGGCATGGCTCGGCTGATCATCCCGCGCTCCATGGCCAGGCCGGTGGAGAGTTCGTCGTGGGTGGCGACGACCAGGCCGCCGGGCTCCTGCTCGGTCATCATGTGCAGCAGCAGGGTGTAGGCGGTGGGAGGCAGCCGCGGCACGTACGCGAGGCCGTTGAAGCTGCCCCATAGCACGTTGCGGCGCGGAACCCATTCCTCGGCGGCGGATGTCATGACGTGGCCTTCCCTTCCCCATCCGACTCCTTGCGCACTTCCAGTTTCGCGCCAGGAGCGGCCATCGCCCGGAACGCGTCGGGCGCGTCCGGGTCCTCCATGATCTCCCGCAACAGGTCCAGCTGCTCCACCCGGTCACTGGTACCCAGCTTGGAGCGCTTCTTCTCCGCCTTGCTCGGCTCCCTGAGCCCTCCCCTGAGCGAGGCGGCGGGGTTCAGCTGGTACACGCCCCGCTGGACCCGTCGCAGCGCCCCATCGGCCTCGAGGACGTTGAAGACCCGGCTGATGTGCGGACGGCTGTACCCGAGGGCTGCGGCGATGTCCTCGTGCTTGGCCTCAATGAGGCCGCCGGGCTTCTGCGACCCCATGAGCGTGAACAGCACCACCAGGACGAACCGGTCCTCGTCGTACCGGACGGCAGCCCAGCGCATGAACTCCAGGCTGTCCATCGAGAACGCCTCACCGATGAACCCCGTGCTGGAGCCCACCGGGAAGACCTGGGCGGCGTGGCCGGCGGGCAGATCGATCGTGGAGCCGGAGGACCGGTTGTACGCGGTGGGGGGCGGCTTCGGGCGCCGCCGGCGACGGGACGGCGCGCCGGGCAGGTTCGGCGCTGCACTGCCGTCCAGGGGCCCTGAGCTCATGAGGTCGCTCTCTCCTTGATCATCGTGACGCCAGAACCATAGCGCCGACCGTGGCAGTAGTGCCACCAAAACGCGGCAGCAACGACACGAAAGTCACCCGTACGTCAGCCCTGGACTGACCTATGCCTCCGACGCGGCGCCGAACGGTCGACTGACGCACCGCGCCCCGTTTGGTGGCACTACTGCCACGAAACGATGTTGCTCGGTCAGGATCGGCTGACATCCCGACCGAGATATGTCAGCCCTGCACTGACATATCTTCCGGAACGCGACTCCCTGACCTGCGGAAACGTGCAGCTCTTGCCTCTAGAGCGTGCGCGCGTGATACCGGATCTCCCCACCGTGATCAAGTACCGGCGCGCCGTGGGATCCGCCCCCTCAACAGCAGCAACACAGCCCGCGCGCCGGACCCCGTCGTGGCGCGCGCGGCTTCGCGTGCGGGCCGGCACCCCAGTGCGGGTCGTGGACGGCAACAGCGGCTCTGAGTCTCGGGTGGTCCCAGCCGTGACGATCAAAACCAAGGAAGCGTGGCCGGTGCCGGTGGGCGGTTCCGCCACCCGGCCCCAGGGGGCCGGACGGCTCCGGTACCTCCGCACGCTGAATTCAAGCGCTCCCATATCGGGCTTCCGTTCTGTGGCTGAGCAATTCGAGGCCGCGCAATCCTGAATTCCACCGGCAGTTATTTCGGCCGGGGTCGGGGTGGCGCGGGTGGAGCCCAAACGCTACACAGTAAGTAGCCGTGATGCATCACTCTTGTTGAGCGTTCGCTCACTCAGGTGATGCATCGTTGGATTCTGCCCCACCGTTAGCGAGTTCACGTGTATGCTGACGGGGTATTAGTGAGTTTGACCGTGCGAGTCCAAGGATGAAGGGGGTGGTCAGGGTGGAGCGCAGCGGAACCCGTCACTGCGGTGAGGCCGACACTCGCTCCGGCCGATGGCCCGTCACGCTCCTTGCGGGGGTGGTAGCTGGGATTCCCAAGCCCTACACAGGCTCGCACGTGATGCACCTCCCCTTGCTGCCAGCCGAGGCATCCGCGCTTGCGCGGCTGCCCGCAATTCGCGCAAGCGCGAATTGACGTCCCGTTAGAATTCCGCTTGCGGAATTCTATTCCCGCGTTTACGCGGGAATTCGAATTGCGCTTGCGCAATTCGCG
>NZ_LATD01000469.1 GCF_000981895.1 Streptomyces odonnellii
ATCCTGACCAGACCGTCGCGCAGCAGGAAGAGATCTTCGGCTAGGACAACTCGCAAGGGATCTCCATGGTCACCATGGTGGGACCGCCCGCGGGACTGCTGACGGCCAGGACGCCGTCGAATGTACCGAGCCTGCGCTCCAGGCCGCTCAGCCCCAAGCCCTTCCCCGGCTCCGCGCCCCCGCCCCCGTTGTCGGTGACCGCGATACGCAGCATCCCTTCCGCATACGAGACATCGACCCAGATCCGGTCGGCGCCCGCGTGCTTGACCGCGTTGGTCAGGGTCTCGCTCACCGCGAAGTACGCCGCCGACTCGACCGGTGCCGCCGCGCGTCCGGGCAGCTCCACATTCACCTCGGTCTCCACCGGCAGCCGCAGCGCCAGTGCCTTCACGGCGTCCCCGAGACCGCGCTCGGCCAGCACCGGCGGATGGATGCCCCGTACGAGATCACGCAGCTCGGTGAGCGCCTCCGCGGAGGACTGACGGGCCTTGCCTACCAGCTCCTTGGCCCGCGCCGGGTCCCGCTCGATCAGCGCCTCGATGGTTCCCAGGTCCATTCCCATGGCGACCAGCCTGGCCTGCGCGCCGTCGTGCAGATCGCGCTCTATTCGGCGCAGCTCGGCCGCCGAGGTGTCGACCGCGTCGTGCCGGGACTCGGTGAGCTGCTCGATCCGCAGACTCAGTTCGCGGTCATGACCGGGCGCGAGCAGCGGCCTCGCGACGGCGAAGTGGAGGCGCAGCAGATCGGGGCCGAAGCGCAGGCCGACGGCGAGCACCGCCAGCCCCAGCGCGGCGGCGGCGAACCCGGTCGCCTGACTGTCGACCGGCACGAACCCGTACCAGTACGGATCGTCCCTGAACACCCGCCACAGCCCTGCGGCCAGCACCAGTCCCTCCAGGGGATAGACGGTCAGGGCAAAGGCCAGCAGGGCGACGACGGAGCCCACGGTCATGTCGATCAGCAGCCACTGGAGATCGCGCCAGGTCGCCGGGTCCTTGAGCAGCAGGGTGCAGCGCTCGACCTGGCCGGTGACGCCGCCGCGGACATCGGGCGGGAACGGCCGGTACGGAACGGCGATCCGTATGTCCGACCAGGTGGCGGCCCAGAGCCGGCGCTGATTGGCATGGCTCCTGACCAGCGTCAGCAGCGCGGGCGTGGTGAAGACCCCTATGCCCAGCGGGATGAGCGTGATGGAGACCACGGCCAGCACGAAGAGGGTGACCGACCCGGCGAGCGCGACGATCGCCAGCGCCAGCCCCCGGACGGCCGCCGTCAGCGACGCTCGGATCTTCGATCTGTCCATGGGAACTCTCCTTGCCCTTGTGACCGGCTTCGAGTCTGACCGGTCGCGGCGGGCGGGGGCATCCGGGCGGCCCCCCGATCTGTGGTGTTGCCAGCACCACCCCCGATCAGGGGTTTCGACGGCTGGGGTTGACGGCCCCGGATTCCTAGCGTCGTGGACGACTTTTCCACAGGTCTCATCCGCCCTTCCCCGCTTACCCGCATAATTTCGGAGGCGAAAAGCCGTGAAACAGAATCTCGCTGCCCGTATCGGTGTGTGGAGCGCACACCATCGCAAGACGGCCGTTATCGGCTGGCTGCTGTTCGTCGTCCTGGCCGCTGCCCTCGGCGGCGCGTCGGGCCTGGTTGAAATGTCCGATTCGGAGAGCGGTGCCGGTGATTCCGCGAAGGCGGAGAAGATCCTCGACGACGCCGGTATCGACGAGCCGGCCGGGGAACTGGTCATGGTCAGCAGCCGGGCCGCCGGCGGCTGGCGTACGGCCGCCGGCGACCTGACCGAGGCCGTACGGGGGACGGGCGAGACGGGCCCGATCGCGCCGCCGCTCGCCTCCGAGGACGGCAAGGACGCGCTGATCCGCTTCGAGATGAAGGGAGACTCCAAGACCGCGCCGGACCGGGTGCAGCCGGTGCTCGACGCCGTACGGGACACCGGGGACGCCCACCGGGACGTACGGATCTACCAGTTCGGGGAGGCCAGTTCGGGCAAGTGGCTGAACGATCTGCTGGCCGACGACTTCCGGCGCGCCGAGTTCACCGCCGTACCGCTGGCGCTCGGCATCCTGCTGGTCGCCTTCGGCGCGGTGGTGGCCGCGCTGCTGCCGGTCGGGCTCGCGCTCACCGCGTGCATGGCGGCCTTCGGGCTGCTGTCGCTCGCCAGCCACCAGCTCCATCTCTTCCAGACGACCTACTCGGTGATGTTCCTGATGGGACTGGCGGTCGGTGTCGACTACTGCCTGTTCTACCTGCGGCGCGAGCGCGACGAGCGGGCCGCCGGGCGGGACGCCGAGACCGCGCTGCGGATCGCGGCGGCCACCAGCGGGCGGGCCGTCCTGGTCTCCGGGGTGACGGTCATGGTCGCGATGGCCGGGATGTTCCTGTCCGGGCTGATGCTCTTCAAGGGCTTCGCCCTGGCCACGATCATGGTCGTCTTCATCGCGATGCTCGGGTCCGTGACCGTGCTGCCCGCTCTGCTGGCCTGGCTCGGCGACCGTATCGACGCGGGGCGGGTGCCGTTCCTGAACCGGCGGAAGAAGAAGGGCACACACGAGAGCGGCGCGCTGGCGGGTGCGCTGCTGGGGCCCGTACTGGCCAGGCCGAAGCTGTTCGCGGTGGCGTCCGTCGCGGTGCTGGTGGCGCTGGCGGCGCCGGCGCTCGGGATGAAGACGGAGTCGCTGGGGATGGAGAAGCAGTTCGGCTCGGAGGCGTCGCTGACCGTCGCGTACCGGAACATCACCGAGGCGTTCCCGGGCGGTCCGGCCCCGGCGCGGGTGGTCGTGAAGGCGGACGACATCGGGTCGGAGGGGATACGGAAGGCGCTGGCGGAGTTCGAAGGTACGGGCTCGGGGTCGGGCGGTGCGGCTTCTGTGACGGTGCACGCGGAGCGGAACGTGGCCGAGATCGAGGTCCCGCTGCCGGGCAACGGCAGTGACGAGCGCTCGAAGGCCGCCCTCTCCGAACTGCGTGACAAGCGGCTGCCCGCCGCGTTCGCCGGCACCGGCGCCGAGGTCCATGTGACCGGTGATCTCGCCGGGTCCGTCGACTTCAACGATCAGCTCAAGCGCGGCATCGTCCCGGTCTTCGCCTTCATCACCGCCGTGACGTTCCTGCTCATGCTGTTCTGCTTCCGCTCGTATGTCATCGCCCTCACCTCGATCCTGCTCAATCTGCTGTCCGTGGTGGCGGCGTACGGCGTGATGGTCGCGGTCTTCCAGCACGGCTGGGGCGCGGAGCTGCTCGGTACGGAGAAGGTCGGCGCGATCGAGAGCTGGATGCCGCTGTTCGTGCTGGTGGTGCTGTTCGGGCTGTCGATGGACTACCACGTGTTCGTGGTCTCCCGGATCAGGGAGGCCCGCGACCGCGGCCTGGACACCCCGTCCGCGATCCGCCAGGGCATCCGGCGCACGGCGGGCGCGGTGACCGGCGCCGCGGCCATCATGGTCGCCGTCTTCGCGGTCTTCGGAACGCTGTCCATGCAGGACATGCAGCAGATGGGCGTGGGCCTGGCGGTGGCGGTGCTGCTGGACGCGACACTCGTACGGATGGTCCTGCTGCCGTCGGTGATGACGTTGCTGGGGGAGCGGAACTGGCGTACGCCGAAGGGGCTGGGATGGCTGCCGGCGCTGGAGCACGGCGGGGTGCCGGAGGACACGGAGGGAGCCGCCGGGGGAGCCGGGGCGTCGCCCCTGGGCGCGCGGCACGCGGCGCCGGCGCGGACGCGCTGACCGCGGGCCGGTCCCGGTCGTGTTCCGGCCAGGTCCCGGCTGGGTCCCGGCCCGGTCCCGGTCGTTGTGGGACGGGCGTGGGGCGGGCGCTCGGTGGGCGCGAGGCCGGTGCCCGGGGTCGATTGTCAGTGGTGCCTGGCACGATCTCTGTAACGGGATGAAGAACGACCAGGGGGCAGACCATGGGCACATGGGACACCGGCCACTTCGACAATGACACCGCGGCGGACTTTGCCGCGGACCTCGACGACGCGACCGAGGCGGGCCGTACGGACCTGGTGCGCGCGGCGCTTCTCCGCACGATTGAGACGCAGGACTATCTGGACGACGACGAAGGAGCGTCGGCCGTCGCGGCGGCCGCGCTCGTCGCCGAGCAGTGCCCGGGCGGACTGCCCGTGGAAACGGTGTACGGCCCGGACGAGCCGCTGCCCCAATTCCCCGCCGATCTGCGCCTCCTGGCCCTCCGCGCCCTGGACCGCGTGATGGCCGACAAGTCCGAACTACGAGATCTCTGGCTCGAAGCGGACGGCGCCGACGGGGAGTGGCAGAGCGGGATAGCACGGCTGAGGGCGACCCTGACGGCGGCGATATCCACGGAGACACCCGCGGAGGCATCCACGGCGATATCCGCGGAGATGTCCACACCTCAGCCGGACGGACTCTCGTAGCCCGCACCTCGCGCACCCGCCGCAGTGCCGGGCCCGTCCGGCGGTCGGGGCCGGCCCGCCCGGCGACTGAGGACAGTCCCCGCCGCCGGACCGGCCCCGCGAAACCACCCCGGCATACCGAACAGCCGCCCGGATCAGTCCGCCAGCAGCTTCGCCTCCTGCTCGGGGGACAGACCCACCGGCGGCCGGTCCGGACGCTGCGGTGCCTCGCCGCCGACCGAGGTCAGCCAGGACCAGGTGTCCGCCACTGTCTCGGCCACCGGCCGGCACCGCAGCCCCGAGGCCAGCGCCTTGGAGACATCGCCGCGGTGCAGGGTGTCGTGGAGTTCGCCCGGCGGCAGCCAGATCGGCAGGTCCATCCAGGGCTGGATCCCCGCCGCGAGGATCGGTTCCGGCGCCGTCCAGCGCAGTTCGGCGTCGGAACCGGTCACCCGCACGCAGGTGTCCAGCAGTTCGCCCATCGTGGTGTGCCCGGCTGGGCTCACCAGGTTGTACGGGCCGCCCAGGCCCTGCCGTACCGCGTCCAGGGTCCATTCGGCGAGATCGCGCACGTCGATGTACTGGAGCGGGTTGTCCTGGGGGCCCGGGGCCAGGACCGGGCCGCCCCTGGCGATCCGGCCCAGCCACCAGGGCAGCCGGCCGATGTTCTCCCGGGGGCCGAGGATCAGACCGGCGCGGACCAGCAGCGCCCGGTCGCCGAAGACCGCCTCGGCGGCGAGTTCACCGCCGCGCTTGTCCTTGGCGTAGTCGGTCTGCCCGGCCTCCGGGGACGCGCCGGTCACCACCGGGCCGTCCTCGTCCAGTCCGGCCGGGGTGGGCTGCTCGTACACCGAGCGGCTGGAGATGTACGCGTACCGGCCCACCCGGTCCGCCAGCAGCCGGGCCGCCGCGAGCACCACGGAGGGGGCCGCCGACCAGGTGTCGACGACCGCGTCCCACTCGCCCTCGGCGAGCGCGGCCAGACCGTCGGGGGCGGTGCGGTCGCCGAGCAGGGTGACCGCCCCCGCCGGTGCCTCATGACGGCCGCGATGGAAGACCGTCACCTGCCAGTCCCGGGCGAGCGCAGCCTCCGCGACCGCGCGCCCGACGAATTCCGTACCACCGAGGATCAGGAGTCTCATGGCACCGACCATGCCCGTGAACGGGCGACGAGGACAGAGAAATTCGCGGTCAGGGAAATTCGCCGTCAGGAGAATCATGTGCCGCTGGGATCTGCCGCGCGGTCCCACGGGATGGCAGCATGAGCGGACCATGACAGATGCCCGGTCGCCGTTGCGCGCCTTGCGGGCCGCGGCCTTCGCGGCGGTGTGCGTGACGCTGGCGGCGCTGGGGCATTCCTTTGCATCCGGTGCGTATGGCGCCTCCGGCATGTCCGGTACCCCCGGGCACGAGATCCCGCCCGGGGCGCTGTGGGCGGCGTTCGTGGTGACCGCGGGTCTGGCCTGGCTCGCGGGCGGCCGACGCCGTGGGGCCGTGTCGATCGGCGTTGCCCTGCTCACCGTCCAGGGCGCCCTGCACCTGCTGTTCGCCGGGGCCCTGCCGTACGGTCCCTCCGCGCATGGACCGGGACCGCGCCCCGGCGGTGTCACGGACATGGCCACCGGCTCCGGCATGACTCCCTCCGGTATGAGCCCCGGAATGACCATGAGTGGCGCGGACACCGGCCCGGACGGGCGGGTCGGCATACTCGACGCCCTCACCGACGTCTCCGCCGGCATGCTCGCCGCGCATCTCGTCGCCGGCGCTCTGTGCGCGCTCTGGCTGGCCCGGGGCGAGGCCGCGCTCTTCCGGCTCATACACGCCGTCGGAGTCCTGGCGTTCTCACCGCTGCGGCTGCTGCTCAGCGCCGTACGGCTGCCCGCCGCACCCCGGCTGATACGTCCGCGCCCCGGAGCCTCCACGGCACATCGCGCCCGGGGGGTCGTCCTGGCGCACACGCTGTCGCGGCGTGGCCCGCCTGCGTTCCGTACCGCTCGTGCCACGGCCCCCGGAGCCGCCGTCAGTAACGCCGCCATCCCAGTCTGAGGCCGGCGGCGGCCGGGGGCCGGTTCCCCCATGCCAACGCCAACACCTAGGACAGTCATGGCCATTGACGACCCTGTACAGGGCGCCGCCGCGCAGGACTCCGACGTACAGACGCAGACGCAGCCACAGTCAGAGACACAGCCACAACCAGAGCCCCAGACCCAGACGCAGACCGAGACCGAGACCGAAAGCGCGGCGACGTACGCGGCGGGCACGCCGTCCGCCTGGAGCGCCCTGCGCCCCCTGGTGCTCCGGCTCCACTTCTACGCGGGCCTGCTGATAGCACCGCTCCTGCTGGTCGCCGCCACCAGCGGGTTCCTTTACGCGCTCTCGTTCCAGGCGGAGAAAGTGATCTACCGCCACGAACTCTGGGCGCCGGTCGGCGACCGTATGTTCCCGCTCGCCGAACAGATCAAGGCCGCCAAGGCCGCCCGCCCCGACGGCACCGTCACGTCCGTACGTCTCCCCTCCGAAGCGGGCGCCACCACCCGGGTCCTGATGACCGTGCCGGGCCTCGGAGAGAGCAAATCGCTCGCCGTCTTCGTCGATCCGTACACCGCGGAGATACGGGGCGAGCTGACCAGCTACGGCAGTTCGGGCGCCCTGCCGCTGCGTACCTGGCTCTCCGAGCTGCACCGCCATCTCCATCTGGGCGAGCCCGGCCGTATATACAGCGAACTCGCCGCGAGCTGGCTGTGGGTCGTCGCCCTCGGCGGAGTGCTGCTCTGGACCGGACGCAGACGCTCCTCGAAGCGCGCGCTGCTGGTGCCCGAGCGTGAGGCCACCGGCCGGCGCCGGACGCTCTCGCTGCACGGTTCGGCCGGGCTCTGGGCCGCGACCGGGCTGGTGCTGCTCTCCGCCACCGGACTGACCTGGTCCACGTACGCGGGCGAGAACATCGGCGCGGTCCAGGACCAGCTCGGCGGCGCCACCCCGGTCGTCTCCGCCGCCCTCCAGCCAGGCTCGGGCACGGCGGGCGGCGGCCACGAAGGCCACGAGGGTCATGAGGGCATGGAGAACATGCCCGGAATGAGCGGACCGGACATCGGCATCGATCTGGCCGTCGTCGCCGCGCGCCAGGCCGGTCTCGACGGGCCGGTCGCGGTGACCCTGCCGAAGGAGGGCACCGGCTATGTGGTCGCGCAGACCGACACCCAGTTCCCGGTCAGGCTGGACTCGGTCGCCGTCGATCCCGCCAACGGCCTGATCATCAACGAACTGCGGTTCGCCGACTACCCCCTGCTCGCCAAGCTCACCCGCTTCGGGATCGACGCCCATATGGGGGTCTTCCTCGGGGTGGTCAATCAGCTCGCGCTCGCGGCTCTCGCCCTCACACTGATTCTGATCATCGTCTGGGGCTACCGGATGTGGTGGCAGCGCAGACCCACCAAGGCGAGCGCGCTGACCATGGGCAGGGCGATACCCCGGGGTGCCTGGCGCAAGGTGCCGCTCACGGTCCTGCTGCCGCTGGCGGCGGTGACGGCGCTGATCGGCTGGTTCGTACCGCTGCTGGGCATCAGCCTGCTGGTGTTCCTGGTGCTGGACGGTGCGCTGGGCCTGCGGTCCCGTATACGCACCGGTACCCGTACCGGGACATAACGCACGGACGTGGTACCGCACCGCCATACCGCTGCATCGTCATATCGCCGTACGTATGAAGCCCCGCCGGCCCGGGTCCGGGAAGTCCGGTCCGGCCGGCGGGGCCCATGCCCGCTCAGGGCGTGTACTTGTAGCCGACGCGCCGTACGGTCTGGATGGTGTGCCGGTACTCGGCGCCGAGCTTGCGGCGCAGCCGTGCCACATGCACATCGACGGTCCGGCCGTCGCCGACATGGCCGTAGCCCCACACCGTGGTCACCAACTGGTCGCGGGTGTGCACCCGGTGGGGATGCGCCACCAGGTGGGCGAGCAGTTCGAATTCGAGATAGGTGAGGTCCAGCGTCTTCCCGTCCACGACGGCGATCCGCTGGGCGCTGTCGATCCGTACCGGACCGCCGTCCCCGGGCCGGGCGCCGAAGCCGTCGGCCGGTGTGTCACCGGGCCCGGGCCCGGGCCCGGCCCCCGGCTCGGCGCCCGGCGCCGCGGGGTCCGTGTCGGCGGGACGGTACGCAGCCGAGGCGGCCAGCACCGCGGCCTGCTGGTCGGCCGGTACGAGGACGAGATAGCCGATCATCGGCGGCTGTCCCGGCAGCGACGGCAGGGTGTGCTGGGGCGCGGGCAGCCAGGTCGCTCCGGGCGGCAGGAAGTCCACGACCTGTCCTCCGGCGGGGACAGCGGCGGGGCGGGCGGCCGGAGCGGTCTCGTCACGGTCGACGGCCCGCAGCCGGTGACGGCCGGGAGCGGCGGGTTTCTGGTTGAGTGCGGCGGACGCGGCGGAGAAGGAACGGGAATTCGCCATGAGGGGTCAGCTCTTTCGCGCGAAGGAGTCGTCGAGTCGACAGGACGGACGGGACGTACGTCATGCGCGGCGGCCGAAGGCCTCGAAGGAGGTTTTAGAGGGCCGACGCGTTCCTCGCGCGGCAACACACCCGGTCGAAGTCGTGATGCTGCCGGGACGGCCAGAACGGCTCCAGGTCGCTGGGACCTGACGCAGGGTGCTGGTAGCCGGACATGCGTCCATTGAAGCAGATAGCGGTGCGCCGCAGCAGGGCACTTTCCGCTGTCCCTGCGCTCCGGTGGCGTGACGGTCAGCACAGGGCGGCGGGGGAGAGC
>NZ_LATD01000047.1 GCF_000981895.1 Streptomyces odonnellii
GGTGACTCCGACGCGCCCGGCGGGGCGGGGGGCGGACTGGCCGTGACGGTGAAACTGCCGCCGGCCGCGTCGGAGTGACGCGGCCGGCGGCGTGGCTTCTTCCGCTGTGCGGGTCGGCGCACCTTTCGGGTCGGCGCACCTTTCGGGTCAGCTCGCCCGGGAGGCGTGCCAGGGGGTGAGCAGTTCGCGGTAGAGGGTGGCGTCGGGCAGCTCGCGGGGGGTGGGGCCGGCGTGGAAGAACCCGACGTTCTTGGCGGCCGGGTCCGCGCCGAGCCTGCGCGCGAAGTCAAAGCCCTTGGCGTCCTCCTCGCCGAACGCCACGATCTGCCAGAAGACCGGCAGCTCGGCGGCCTCGGCGAACGCCTGCTCGGCGGCGCGTACGGCGTTGGGCGCGCCGTCCGTCTGGAAGATCACCAGCGCGGGCCCGTCGGCCCCGGCCTTCTCGTGCAGCGCGACGACCTCTTCGACGGCGCGGTGGTAGTGGGTCCGCCCCATCCGGCCGAGGGAGCCGTGCAGTTCGTCGATCTTCCCCTCGTACGAGGCGAGGTCGATGGCGCCGGTCCCGTCGATCTCGGTGGAGAAGAACACGACGGAGACGGTCGCGCTGTCATCCAGATGCGCGGCCAGCGCGAGCGCCTGCTCGCCGAGGTGCTGGGCGCTGCCGTCCTTGTAATAGGTCCGCATGGACCCGGACCGGTCGAGCACGAGATACACACTGGCCCGCGCCCCGTCCATCCCGAGTTCGGCGAGCGCGTCCCCGGCGGCGCTGTAACGCGCCACGAGCCCGCCGGCGCGCTCCTCAACCTGAGCGAGCGTCACGGCGGCGCCGGGATCGCCGCGGTGCGCGGGTGCGGCTTCGCTCCCGGGCGCCGGCGGTACGGTCCCGGGCTCGACCTCCGGCTCCGGCGCGGGTACGGAGGTGACCGCGGCCGGAACGTCGGCCTCCGGCAGGGGCGTTGCGTCGGCTTCGCCCGCGAGGGCGGTCGTAGTCTCGACGAGCGGCTCCGCCGCGGACGCGGCAGTCTCGGCTGCGAGGGCGGGCGTCAGTTCAGCGTCCGCCGTCAGCGCCGGTACTGGCTGGGCCTCCGGCGTGGGCGCCGACTCCGCCTGCGGTTCCGGTACGGAGGTGGCTGCGGCCTCAACCTCAGCTTCGGGCAAGAGCGTTGCCTCGGGCTCGGTGGCGGGCGCCGCCACGGCAAGCGGTTCCGGCGCGGGCGCGGCCGGAACGTCGGCCTCTGCCGCAGGGGTTGCCTCCGTGGCGAGTCCCGTCACGGACGCGAGGACGCCTTCGGGCTCGGCCTTCGGCTCGGGTGCCGGTACGGGCTGGGCCTCCTCCGCAGCGGGCGCAGTCTCGACGAGCGGCTCAGCCGCGGGCGTGGCCGTACCTTCGGCCTCAGGCAGAGGGGTTACGTCGGGTTCGGCTGCGAGGGCAGGCGCCAGCTCGGCGTCCGGCGTCAGCGTCGGTACCGGCTGGGCCGGGTCCTTCGGGGCGGGCGTCGACTCGGTCTGCGGCTCCGGTGCGGTGGTGGCTGCGGCCGTAACTTCCGCTCCCGGCACGAGCGTTGCCGTGGGCTGAGTGGCGGTCGCAGTCTCGACGAGCGGTTCCGGCGTGGGTGCGGGCGTACCTTCGGCTTCAGGCAGAGGGGTTACGTCGGGTTCGGCTGCGAGGGCAGGCGCCAGCTCGGCGTCCGGCTCGGGCGCCGAGTCGGCCTGCGTTTCCGCTACGGGGACCACATCGGCCCGAACTTCAGCCTCCGGCGGGGGCGTTGCGTCGGCTTCGGTTGCGAGGGCGGGAGTCGGCTCGACCAGTGGCTCCGCCACGGACACAGCCGCGACCTCCGGGGCGGCGTCGCCCTCGGGCTCGGCTGTGAGAGCAGGCGTCAGCGTCGGTACCGGCTGGGCCGGGTCCTTCGGTGCGGGCGCCGCCCCGGCCTGCGGCTCCGGTACGGAAGTGGCTTCGGCCGTAACTTTCGCTTCCGGCGGGAGCGTTGCCGCAGGCTCAGTGGCGGGCGCCGCCACGGCCAGCGGTTCCGGCGCGGGCGTGGCCGTACCTTCGGCCTCTGGCAGCGGGGTTGCCTTGGGTTCGGCTGTGAGCGCAGGCGTCAGCTCGGTGTCCGGCTCCGGCTGGGGCGGGGTCTTCGGCGTGGGTGTCGACTCGGTCTGCGGTTCCCGTACGGAGGTGGTTGCGGCCGTAACTTCCGCTTCCGGCACGAGCGTTGCGGCGGCCTCCGGGGTGGCCCTGACCGGCGTGGGGACCTCCGCCTCGGGCTCGGTGGTGGCCGTTGTGGCGCTCGGCTCGGTCTCCGGCTCAGGGATCCGCGCGGCCGGAACCTCGGGCTCCGGCACGGAGGACCGTACGGGCGTGACCTCGGCCTCGCCCTCGGCCGAGGGCGTCGCGCCGGGTGCCGCCGCCTGCTCCGGTGCCGACGCCCCCGTGGGCGGAACTTCCGCATCCGGCACCGGTGTTGCGTCCGTCTTGGCGTCCGGCTGCGGCGGGGTCCGGGGGTTGTCGAATGCCGCCGCCACCAGGTCCGCCGCCGCGGTCTCGGCCGGGGAGGGCTGCGGTGCCGCTGCATCGGCATCGGTCTCGCCCGGCTTCGCCGCCCCGGCCGTTTCGGCCACCTCGGCCACCTCGGCCGGCTCCGTCGGCCTCGGTGCCGTGGCCGCCGTCCCCTCCGCACGGTCGCGTCCGAACACCTTGCGCAGCAAGCTCCGAATGCCCATGGGCGAGGCCTTTCAGATCAGTTGGGTGCGGTGTCCGCCGCCGGGGAAAAGGCGCATCCCTGGCCAGGGCGGATACGTAAGGTTAGCGGCCGTCCCGTTGATCCACGGCAGGGGCGGCCTCCCCCCGGCCGCGTGGCCCACGGACGGGTGATGCGCCACGGACGTACAGCGGACGCACGGAGCGCGCGCCGGGGCGCGGGGAAATACCCGCCCCGCCTCCATCTCCCGTGCCCCGCAACGCATTACCCTCCCCAGACCACCCGGTCGCCCCGCGTTCATGATTCGTTCACCCCGGCGCCGCCGCCTTGCTGGGCGTCCCACCTAGCGTCACGGCCGAGACATCCCGACACTATGTCGGCCATGTCGGCGCGGGGCGCGCCGAGACACCACACCCACCGGAGGCGAAAGTGCGCAAACTGCTGCCGCTGCTCAACTCACACCCGGGCGGACGTTCCGCTCTCACCTGCCGTTACCGATGCGGCGACGCCTGTTTCCATGAGGTGCCCAACACCAGCGACAACGAGTACGCCGGCGACATCATCGCCGGTGCCCTGTCAAGACGTTCCATGGTGCGCGCCGCCGCCGTCGTGACCGTCGCCGCCGCCGCGGGCACCGCGGTCGTCGTGGCCGGCCCCGACAACGTCGCCTCCGCGACCCCGCTGGGCGGCAAGGGCCACGGCCACACCCCCACCCCCGACGGCGCCCGCGGCCTCCGCTTCACCCCGGTCGCCCCCAACGTCGCCGACCAGGTCACGGTCCCGTCCGGTTACAGCCAGAACGTCGTCATCCGCTGGGGCGACCCGATCCTGCGCGGCGCCCCGGCCTTCGACCCGGACCGGCAGACCGCCAAGGCGCAGGCCGGCCAGTTCGGTTACAACAACGACTTCCTGAGCCTGCTGCCCCTCAAGGGCGAGCGCGGCCGTCAGGTCCTCGTGGCCAACCACGAGTACACCGACGAGATCCTGATGTTCAAGGGCTACAACTCCGCGGCCCCGACCCGCGAGCAGGTCGAGATCGCCTGGGCCGCCCACGGTCTCTCCGTCGTCGTGGTCGAGGAGGACCGCAAGAGCGGCAAGCTCACCGCCGTCACCCGGCACGAGCTGAACCGCCGCCTCACCGCCACCAGCAAGTTCGAGCTGACCGGCCCGGCCGCGGGCAGCGAGCTGCTGCGCACCTCCGCCGACCGCACCGGCAGCCGTGTCCTCGGCACGCTCAACAACTGCGCCGGCGGCACCACCCCCTGGGGCACCACGCTCCACGGCGAGGAGAACTTCAACCAGTACTTCGCCAACGGCTCCAGCCCCACCGACCTGCGCTACGGCGTCGGCACCGGCGCCACCGAGCGCAAGTGGGAGCTGTTCGACAAGCGCTTCGACCTCAAGCAGGAGCCCAACGAGGTCCACCGCCACGGCTGGGTCGTCGAGCTGGACCCGTACGACCCCGACTCGACGCCCAAGAAGCGCACCGCCCTCGGCCGCTTCAAGCACGAGGCCGCGCAGCCCCGCCTCACCGCCGACGGCCGCCCGGTCATCTACATGGGCGACGACGAGCGCTTCGACTACCTCTACAAGTTCGTCTCGTCGAAGCAGATGAAGCAGGGCAACAGCCGCGCCGCCCACCAGCACAACCTGACCCTGCTCGACGAGGGCACGCTGTACGTCGCGAAGCTGACCGGTGACAGCCCGGCGGGCGAGTTCGACGGCACCGGCAAGCTCCCGAACGACGGCGAGTTCGACGGCTCCGGCGTCTGGATCCCGCTGGCCACCGGCGACGTCTCGCACGTCCCGGGCATGACCGCCGACGAGGTGTACGTCTTCACGCGCCTCGCGGGCGACAAGGTCGGCGCCACCAAGATGGACCGCCCGGAGGACGTCGAGCCGTCGCCGCGCTCCGGCCGTGTCTATGTCGCGCTGACCAACAACACCGACCGCGGCAAGGCCGGCAAGGCGGGCCCGGACGAGGCCAACCCGCGCAACGCCAACAAGCACGGCCACATCCTGGAGCTGGCCGAGAACTGGGACGACCCGGCGAGCGACGGCTTCGCGTGGCGCCTCTTCCTGGTCGCGGGCGACCCGAAGGACCCGTCCACCTACTTCGCGGGCTTCCCCAAGGAGAAGGTCAGCCCCATCTCCTGCCCCGACAACGTCGCCTTCGACCCGCACGGCAACCTGTGGATCTCGACGGACGGCAACGCCCTCGGCACCCACGACGGCCTGTTCGGCGTGGCCACGCAGGGCGAGCGGCGCGGTGAGCTGAAGCAGTTCCTGACCGTGCCGAACGGCGCCGAGACCTGTGGTCCGGTCATCCAGGACCGCCGCGTCCTGGTCGCCGTGCAGCACCCGGGCGAGATCGACGGCGCGACCGTCGAGAAGCCGGCGAGCGCGTGGCCGGACGGACCGGGCAAGATGGTCCGCCCGTCGGTCGTGGCGGTCTGGCGCAAGGACGGCGGCGACATCGGCGTCTGAGCCGACGCAGGCTGAGCCGTACGGCCGCTGTCATACGACAACTGCCGTACGGCCACCGTTCGTACGACCCGCCGAACCGCTGAACCCCTGAACCCATCCGGCAAGTCGCGGGGTGGCGCCGACTCGGACCGGCGTCACCCCGCTTGCCGTCTCACCGGGCGCCTTCCGGCCGCCCGCGGCGGAACGCCGTGATCTGTTCGGCCGGATCACCCGTGTACGACCACGGCACCCGCGCCGCCCGCGTCCCCATCAGCTCGAAGAGGTGCCTGGCCTCCTCGTGCAGCCCCGCGTAACACGCCGCGTGCGTCAGATAGTTCAGCTCGCCGGTCTCCTCGGGGACCACCGGTCCGGGCGCCCGCGCCCCGATCCAGCGGTCGAAGGTGCGCCGTACCTCGGTCACCGCCAGCTCGTGGTGCCAGTGCCGGCCGAAGTCCCGTACGGGCCCCCGCCCCCGTACCC
>NZ_LATD01000470.1 GCF_000981895.1 Streptomyces odonnellii
CCCGGCCGTCGTACCGCCCCCGCCGAGGTCCTCCGCTACACCGCCTTCTCGGCCGACCCCGACGGCGGCAATCCGGCCGGTGTCGTCCTGGACGCGTCCGGGCTCGGGGACGACGAGATGCTCGCGATCGCCGCGGAGGTCGGGTACAGCGAGACCGCCTTCCTGACTGCGCCGCCGGAGGGTCTCGACGGACCGGGTCGTGGCCGCGCCTTCACCGTCCGGTACTTCAGTCCCAAGGCCGAGGTCCCCTTCTGCGGACACGCCACGGTCGCCACCGCCGTCGCACTGGCCGAGCGCCTGGGCCCCGGCGACCTGGTCTTAGACCCGCGCCGGGACCGTACCGGTGACGGTCACAGCCAGCGACGGCGAGGACGGCGCACCACGCGCCACGCTCACCAGCGTCGTACCGTACGTCGCGGACGCGGACGAGCCGGACGTACGTGAAGCTCTCGCCGCGCTCGACTGGCCCGCCACTGATCTCGACCCGGCCCTGCCGCCCCGTATCGCCTTCGCGGGCGCCCGTCACCTGGTCCTGGCCACCAAGAGCCGGGAACGGCTCGCGGATCTCTCGTACGACTTCCAGCGGCTCGAAACGTTCATGCGGCGACTGGATCTGACAACCCTTCAGCTCGTCTGGCGCGAGTCGCCGACCGTCTTCCATGTCCGCGACCCGTTCCCGGTGGGCGGTGTGGTCGAGGACCCGGCGACGGGCGCCGCGGCGGCGGCTTTCGGCGCGTACGCCCGTGAACTCGGCCTCGTCGCCGAGGAGTCGGTCCTCACCCTGCACCAGGGCGACGACATGGGACGGCCGGGCGTCCTGACGGTGGAGCTACGGGAGGGCGATGCGCGCGTACGGGTGAGCGGTACGGGCGCCCGTATCCCGGACGGGGCCTGAGCGCCCGGCAATCACTGAGAGTGAGGCTCAACCTATCGCGTGGGGAGGGTACTTACCGCCCTGGCGGGCCAACTCCCGCTCGCGTTGGATGTTTCAGCCCCCGGAGCGCGACTGAACAACTACTCTGGGCTACCAACCACGGAGAACCATTCCTGCCGTTGGAGGCTGCCTTGAAGAACACCCGCGAACTGGACCCGAGCGCTTCTCCCCTCGCCTACTTCGGCAGTGAGCTACGGCGACTGCGTGAAGCGGCCGGACTCAACCAGAGGCAGCTCGGGGAGATCATCTTCTGTACGGGCTCACTGGTCGGCCAGGTCGAGACGATGCATAAGCTGCCAACGCGTCAGTTCTCCGAGTCGGTTGACGCGGCGCTGGGTACTGGTGGCAGCTTCACCCGGTTGCTGCCGCTGGTGCTGAAGAGCCAACTGCCGTCGTGGTTCCAGCAGTACGCAGACATGGAAGCGAAGGCAACACACATCAGCACCTTCCAGGCACAGGTGGTGTACGGCCTGCTCCAGACCGAAGAGTACGCACGGGCGGTGCTGGCCACCGAGTGGATCGACGACCTGGAAGATCTGGTCGCGGCGCGGATGAACCGCAAGCAGGTGCTGAAGCGCATGATTCCGCCGCTCGTCTGGGTCGTGCTGGACGAGGCGGTGCTGTTGCGGCCGATCGGCGGTCGTGAGGTCATGCGGAACCAACTCGCCCATCTGCTGTCCTTCAAGGACAAGGAGTGGGTCCAGATCCAGATCCTGCCTCTTGCGGCCGGAGAGCACGCCGGTCTCCAGGGCTCCTTCAACATTCTCCGCTTCGACGACGACCCTGACATCGCGTACAGCGAGGACTGCGGGACGGGCCATGCGACGGCCGATCCGCAAGCTGCCAGGGCCCGTTCACTCCGTTACCATCACTTGCAGGCAGCCGCCTTCTCCATCAAGGACTCGGCGGCACTGATCGCCCGCGTAATGGAGGAGCGTTATGGGGAGCAACCCGTACCTGACGGGGGCGCACTGGCGTAAGTCGAGCTACAGCGGCAGCGCTGGCGGCGACTGCGTCGAATGCACACCGCTCGCAGGCGCCGCCTGGCACAAGTCCAGTCACAGCGGTAGCACCGGGGGCGAGTGCGTCGAGTGCACCACGGTCGGCGCCGCCGCCTGGCACAAGTCCACACACAGCACCGACACCGGCGGCAACTGCGTCGAGGTCGCCGCCTGCACCGCCGCCGTCGCCGTTCGCGACTCGAAGAACCCCGAAGGCCCGGTCTTCACCGTCACCGCCGGCGCCTTCACCACCTTCACCGCCCACATCCGCGCCTCGGTCTAGAACATTTGTGGGAATGACCGATGAGTTTCTCGGTGATCCACGGTCATAGATGACGGTTGGTGCGCTGCGGCCACGCGTGTGGTCGCGGCGCGCGCCGACCGGCTCAGACCCAGACCCGATCACCGAGGAACCTCAGATGCGCACTCTGATCAGCACAGCCTTCGTCTCGCTCGACGGCGTCATGGAGGCACCGGGCGGCGAACCCGGCTACCGGAACTCCGGATGGACCTTCAAAGAGGTCGATTTCCTCCTTGAGGCCTACGAGATCAAGGGCCGGGAGCAGCAGGAAGCGGCAGCGATGCTGCTGGGCCGGGTCAGCTACGAGGGGTTCAGCCAGGTGTGGCCGGACATGGCGGAGTTCCCCGAGTACAACGCGATGCCGAAGTACGTCGTCTCCACCACCCTCACCGAGGACAAGCTGGCGTCGAACTGGGGCGAGACCACGATCCTGCGGTCGCTGGACGAGGTCGCGGCGCTGAAGGAGACCGAGGGCGGCCCGATCATCGTTCAGGGCAGTGTCGCCCTGAACCACAGCCTTTCGGACGCCGGTCTGATCGACCGGTATCACCTGCTCGTCTTCCCGCTGCTGCTCGGCGCGGGCAAGCGTCTGTTCAGCGCCACGGACAAGGACACGCAGAAGCTGAAGCTGGTCGAGTACGAGGCGTACGCCAACGGCATCCAGAAGAACGTCTTCGACGTCGTCCGCTGAAGCGGCTACAGGGCTGTTCAGGGCTACGGGCTCCCGCGCGACCGGCTGGTGACACGACCGGCCGGTCCGTCGGCCGGGGCTCCCCTTGCGAACCCCGACCGCCGGACCGGTCCGGCCGGCCGGACCGGTCGAGTCCGACTGTCCGGTCCGGCCGGTCTAGTCGGCCGTCAGGGCCGTCCGGATCTCCGCCAACTGCTCGGCGCTGAGCGGGCCGTACGCACGCGCCCCCGCGTTCTCCTCGGCCTGGGCGACCGAGCGGAACCCGGGGATCGGCACCGTCTGCGGGCTGCGCGCCCAGAGCCAGGCGAGGGCGCCCTGTGCCAGGGTGCGGCCGTCGCTGGTGAGGACGGACCGTACGGCGTCCACACGCGCCGCCCACTCCGGCGCGGGCACCCCGCCCTCCCCGAACCACCGCAGCCACGACGGCGGTACGGCCCGGATGTCACCGGTGGTGCCCCGGCTGCCGGAACCGTGCTTGCCGGTGAGCAGGCCCATCGCCAGCGGGCTGCGGTTCACACTCGCCAGACCCCGGTCCTCGCACAGCGCGAGCATCTCCGGCGCGTCCTCCAGCACATTGCAGGCGTGCTGCACGGCCACGCAGTGCTCGCCTTCGGCGAAAACGCCCGCCCGCTCGGGGTCGTCGGTGGACCACGCGTACGTACGGATCAGGCCTTCCCGTACGAACTCCTCGCAGGCGTCCCGGAGTTCGGCGGCCGACTCCGGCGACGCGTCGGAGAGGTGGAGCTGGTAGAGGTCGATGTAGTCGGTGCCGAGGCGGGCCAGGGAGGCGGTGAGGGCCTGCCGGGCGTACGCGGGGGTGGCGTCGGAGCCGGTGAGGGTACGGGTGGACTCGTCAAAAAGGTTGCCCCACTTGGTGGCGATGACGGCCTCGTCCCGCCGCCCCCGCAGTGCGCGCCCGAGGACGCGTTCGCTGTGGCCCGCGCCGTACACATCGGCGGTGTCGAAGAAGGTGATGCCGAGGTCGAGGGCGCGGTGGAGCGCGGCGACGGACTCGTCGTCGTCGACCTTGCCCCAGCCCAGGGGATTGCCCGCGGTGTCCTGCCACTCGCCCCCGATGGCCCAGCAGCCGAAGCCGAGGGGGCCGACGGTGATACCGCTCTGTCCGAGAGTCCTGCTCTCCAAGGTGGTCATGGGGCGAACGGTAGGAGTTGAAGCACACTCCAAGGCAAGCCGGGCGGGGCGGGGGTGGCCGAATGGCTGGTACCGCGGGCCCCCGGCACCCAAATCCGGCCAATCGGCGGGGAGTTGAGAGCCGAGGGGAGCCGGCGGGAGAGGACGGGAGCCGGCGGGCAGCGCGGTCCGGGGGCTTCCGCCCTGACAGGTCACTCGGACGGTTCCCGGATCGCGCCCGCGCTCGTCGCGAACGCCCGGCGTCCGACCGGCCGCGCCTCCGTCCCCGGCGTGCCCGAGCCCGACGTACCCGAGCCCGGCCTCCGCACGACGGGATCGACGCTCCGTAAGCCGTGACCGGGGTGGGGGTTGAGGTCGGGGTC
>NZ_LATD01000471.1 GCF_000981895.1 Streptomyces odonnellii
AGGCGGGGTTCGGCATCTCGGGCGGCAGCGGAGAGGAGTTCTGAACCGGCAGATACGCGGTCTCGGCGGCAGCGGCGTGCTGCTGCTGCTGTTGCTGCTGCTGGAGCTGCGCCTGTGCCTGCCCCTGCCCTTGATACGGCAACTGCTGGCCGTGCTGCCCCTGTTGGGCCTGCTGCCACTGGAGGCGCGGCTGGTACTGGGTGTCCCAGGTCTGCCCCTCCCAGGTCTGCGCGGCACCCGGGTCCTGCTGGGGGCGCGGCTGCTGCTGGGGCTCGGCCCAGCCCTGGGAGGCGCCCGCGGCCGGGTCCTGGTACGAGGGCTGCGGGGGCTGCTGGCGGGGGTGATGCGGCTGCTGCGGGTGCTGGGACTGGTGGGGCTCCTGCGGGTTGCCGTACTGGTCGTACTGCCCGTACGCGACCTGCTCGCCCTGCCCATGGCCCTGGCCCTGCGGCTGCCCCTGGCCGTACTGGCCGCTCTGCCCGTTCCCGTACTGCCCGTACGGATGCTGCTGATCGTTGCTCATGCTGTGCGGTTCACCCTCCTGCGAACGGCGGGAGCACCTCGACCGTGCCGCCCTCGGCCAGCCGTACGGTCTCATGGTCACGGGCCCCGACCGGGTCACCGTCGACGAGGAACGAACACCTCTGGAGTACGCGCGTCAGCTCGCCCGGGTGCCGCGACCGCACCGCGGCGAGCGCCTCGGCCAGGGTGTCGGCCGTATACAACTCCTCGGCGGTACCCGCGGCGGCCTTGGCCGCTGCCCAGTAGCGGATGGTGCCCGCTGCCATAGCGGCACTCCTTTCGTCGGCCTCCATGATGGCCGACGCCAAGGGCCCGCCCGGTTCCGGCCCTCCGCCCGGGCCTCGTACCGGGCCCCGTACCGCCCCGTATCCGGCACAACGCATCACAACGCACCACGACGCATAACAGCGGATCACAGCGGAGACGGCACAACGGCCGGACCACAGGCGGGACGGAAGCAGGTACCCCGCGGGCCCCACGCAGCCCGCGTCCCGCGGTCCGGCAGGCGCGGATGCCCGTACGCGCTCCCCGCCCCCGCGATCCGCCCGTACCACCCCCCGTACCACCACCCGATTTTCTCACCGGCTCACCGCGT
>NZ_LATD01000472.1 GCF_000981895.1 Streptomyces odonnellii
GGGCGACCGATTGGTGTAGACCACTTGCGGTAGGCTCGCGGGGCCGGTCGGTCGCGGGCGGGGCGCCGGTGATCGTCATCATTGAGTACGGCGTGAGGGCGCGCCCGCGAAGATGGTCCAACTGTGCGTTACCGTGACGAAGCGGTACGACAGCGACAGCGATAGCGAGCGACAGTCAGGGAGTACACCATGGCCACCAAGGCTGAGAAGATCGTCGCCGGGCTCGGCGGGCTCGACAACATCGAAGAGGTCGAAGGCTGCATCACCCGCCTCCGCACCGAGGTCGTCAACCCGGACCTCGTCGACGAAACCGCTCTCAAGGCCGCGGGGGCGCATGGTGTGGTCAAGATGGGCACCGCGATCCAGGTAGTCATCGGCACGGACGCCGACCCCATCGCCGCCGACATCGAAGACATGATGTAAACGGGCCCCCTTTTTTTGAGGGCTCGGTTCGCCTCCGGGCGCCTCAAGCCCCTGTCGACGGTCGACCGTGCTCGCCCCCTCGACAGCGGCCGGCGCCCTTCGGCTCACTCGCCAGGCGACCGTGCGGGGCCGGGACATCAAGGCACCCCAGGCCCTCGGCATGAACCCCGCTCAAGCCTGCTCACCCCGACGCCTGGGGGTACGAGCATGGCTCGGGCTGCTGTCGGTCCGCCCTGGGGTGCGGACATGTCCGGGCTGCTGTCGGCCGCCTGGCGAGTGAGCCGAAGGGGCGCGGTCGGTGCCGAAAGGGAGAGCGCGCGCAGGGTCGCGAGGTACGAGTGACCCGAGCACGGTCGACCGTCGGCACCGACATGTAGCGCCCCGGAGGCGAACCGAGCCCTAAAAAAGACAAGAAAGCCCTTGCCTATAGGGTCGGGGCATGTCACGAATCGACGGCCGCACCTCCGACCAGCTCCGTCCCGTCACCATCGAACGCGGATGGAGCAAGCACGCCGAGGGCTCCGTCCTCATCTCCTTCGGTGACACCAGAGTCTTCTGCACCGCCTCCTTCACCGAAGGCGTCCCGCGCTGGCGCAAGAACAGCGGCGAAGGCTGGGTCACCGCCGAATACTCGATGCTGCCCCGCTCCACCAACACCCGCGGCGACCGCGAGTCCGTACGCGGCAAGATCGGCGGACGTACGCACGAGATCAGCCGGCTCATCGGCCGCTCGCTGCGCGCCGTGATCGACTACAAGGCCCTCGGCGAGAACACCATCGTCCTCGACTGCGATGTCCTCCAGGCCGACGGCGGCACCCGTACCGCCGCGATCACCGGCGCCTATGTCGCCCTCGCCGACGCGGTCGCCTGGGCCCAGCGCAAGAAGATCGTCAAGGCCGGGCGGCGGCCCTTGACCGGCACCGTCGCCGCCGTCAGCGTCGGCATCGTCGGCGGTACGCCGCTTCTGGACCTCTGCTACGAGGAGGACGTCCGCGCCGAGACCGACATGAACGTCGTCTGCACCGGCGACGGCCGCTTCGTCGAGGTCCAGGGCACCGCTGAGGCCGAGCCCTTCGACCGCAAGGAACTGACCGCGCTGCTGGACCTCGCCACCACTGGCTGCGCCGACCTCGCCGCGATCCAGCGAGCGGCCCTGGACGAGACGCCGTAACGGAACCAACTCCCGAGCGGGGCCGGGCCGCCCGGGGCGGGCCGAGCCGAGTCGGACCGGCGCGGGGTCGCCGGGCCGGTCGAGCCGGGCCCGTCGAGGCAGGGCGGCCAACCCGGGCGGCCGAAAACGGTCGGCGGAAGCAACCGGGAAGACCGCCCGGGCGTCTCAACCGCACGGGCGCACGGACCGAACCGTGCGCCCGTCCGTACCCCGGGGAGGAACCCGCGCCATGCCCGCGCCCATACGCCGACGCCGCATCACCCTGGCTCTCGCCGCCACCGCCCTGGCGCTGCCCCTGACGGCGGGCTGCGGCGCCCTCGACACGGCGCTGGACTGCGTACAGACGGCCGACGCCATTGCCACCAGCGTCAGCAATCTGGAACAGGCCATCTCCAGCGTCGGGGACAACCCCCTCAAGGTCGACGAGGCCCTCGACAACATCGACACCGAACTCGGCAGCCTCAAGGACCAGACCGACAACGCCGACCTGAGCAAGGCCGTCGACAACCTCACCAAGGGCGTCGAGAGCGTCCGTACAGCCGTCGAGAACGGCGACGAGACCCCCGACCTGACGCCGATCTCCGACGCGGCGTCGGAGATCGCGAACGTCTGCACCCCCTGAGGGGCAGGTGGCTGACCGGCGGGCGGCGCGGGCACGGATACTGAGGGGCATGACCCGCCTCATCCTCGCCACCCGCAACGCCGGGAAGATCACCGAACTACGGGCCATCCTCGCCGGCGCGGGCCTGCCCCACGACCTCGTCGGCGCGGACGCCTACCCCGGTGTCCCGGACGTCAAGGAGACCGGCGTCACCTTCGCCGAGAACGCGCTCCTCAAGGCCCATGCCCTCGCCGACGCCACCGGGTTGCCCGCCGTCGCCGACGACTCCGGGCTCTGCGTCGACGTCCTCGGCGGCGCGCCCGGCATCTTCTCCGCGCGCTGGGCGGGCGCCCACGGCGACGACACGGCGAACCTGAACCTGCTGCTGGCCCAGCTCGCCGACATCACCCCGCCCCACCGCACGGCCCACTTCGCCTGCGCGGCAGCCCTGGCACTCCCGGACGGCACCCACCGCGTAACCGAGGGCCGCCTCCCCGGCACCCTCCGCACCACCCCCACCGGCACGGGCGGCTTCGGCTACGACCCGATCCTCCAGCCGGACGGCGAATCCCGAACCTGCGCGGAACTGACCCCGGCGGAGAAGAACGCGATCAGCCACCGAGGCAAGGCCTTCCGCGCCTTGGTCCCGGCGGTACGGGAACTGCTGGGCTGACGCCCGCGGCATGCGCCTGCGGTACGAAAAAGGGCGCGGCATCCGTCTCGGGCGCCGCGCCCTCTCCGATGTGGGCCCGGTGGGACTCGAACCCACGACACACCGGACCTAAACCGGCGCCCTCTTGGCCAACTGGGGTACGGACCCGTAACCAGGAGCTTACCGTGCTCCCCGGACGCACTTTGCGAAGGTGCTCGTCTGGCTGTGGCACGACGGACAGAGATACCGCAGATTCTCGATCCGGTTGTCCAGACGGTCGCCACTGATGTGGTCGATCTCCAGGACGAGCCGTCTGCCCTGCCAGGTGTCCACGATGCCGCACTCGTCACAGACATGCGGTAATCCCACCTCGTCGAGGGCGCGTCTCAGCATCGCGGTCTTCGTACGCGGGGCTCCAGGCGTGAGACACCGCAGAATCTCCGCCGCCGGTTTGCGCCGCGCGGAAGGCACTCCGCGATTGTGCGCCTGCCCCGTGAAATGGGCCGACGACAGACCGTGGGCCGCGATGCTTCGCTTCACGAGCGCACGGGACGCCCCACCGTTGGGCAGGCCGAGGAGTTTCAGCACCCCGGCCAGACTCGTGGAAGACGTGACCGCGGGTGCCAGTTCATCCCTGGGCAGGGTGCCCGGGAGGTATCCGTATCTCCGGGTGAAGTGCGAGGTGTCGATACCGAATTGATCCAGCCTCTTCCTGATGTGGCCATACGGACTGTCACAGGGAGGGATGCCCATGTACTCGAACATCTCCCTGATGCTGTGCGAGTTGGCGGCCGCCTCTTCCAGGAGCTCCTTTGTGTAGGAGCGCCGTTCTCGGTCGGGGAGCCGGTCTTCCCTGAAGTGCGAGATGTCGATGCCGTAGTGCTCAATCCGTGAGCGTATGTAGCGCAGCGGGCCGCTTCCCAGCGGAGCGCCCAGTCTCCGCAGCAGGTCGACGAGGCTGTCGGCCTCGGCCGCGGTCCGCACCAGCAGGTCGCGGGGATATCTCGCGTACCGGCTCATGCCCCGGCCCGCCGCTTCCGGCCCCGGTATGTGTCGGTGACCGCATGGCAGTTGGGACAGAGCAGCCGGAGGTTCTCCGGACGGTTGTCCCACCAGTCGCCATTGATGTGATCGGTTTCAAGCCGCAGCGATTTGCCGTTCCACTCGGCCCCGGTGCCGCACATGGCACACGTCTCCGGGACTCCCGTACGCAGCAGTTCCCGGCGCAGGCGCTCACCGGGGAGCCTCCCGTCCGACGGTGAACCCAGGACCAGACGATTGCCCAGTGCCCCCTTCGGACGCCCCCGAGGCGCACGCAGGAAGTGGGAGGTGCTGACGCCCAACGCTGCTATTCGGCGCCCGATATGAGCCTTGTTTCCGCCAACCGGGCTGATTCCCAGCCGGCGTACGACCTCGCTCACGCTCCTGGAGCAGGCGACGAGCTCGCGCAGTCTCTCGTCCGAGTGGCGCACCCATCTGGTCCTGAAATGAGACGTATCGATGCCCGCCGCAGCCATCTTGGCCCGAAGATATCGACGGCTTCCGGCCGTCGGTGTGCCGCCGCACCAACGAACCGCGTCGTCGAAGGAAGCCGTTTCTCTCGCTGCCTCTTCCATCAGCTCACGGGTGTACCTGACCGGCATGTTCACTCGCCCTCCGTGCGGCCGCGTGTTCGCGGCGTCGCACTGAGTAACGAATCACATGCCGGACAGTTACGTCAGAACTCCCCTCCCCGCCGCCGCGATTGGCGAACCGCCTCCGCTTCCGCCTCCGTTGACACCGACGGCGGCGACCCCGGCAACGGCAGTCCCGCCGTTTCCCTCGTGAGAGCTACCGCCACGACCCCCACCAGCGCCGCCCCCATCGCGTAGTACGCCGGCAGCAGGTCCGTCCCCGTCAGGGCGATGAGCGCCGTGATGGCCAAGGGAGTTGTGCCGCCGAAGACCGAGACCGCGACGTTGTAGCCGATGGACAGCGCGCCGTAGCGGACGTTCGTCGGGAACAGGGCCGGGAGCGTGGCGGACATCGTGCCGAGGAGGCAGACCAGGGACAGGCCCAGCATCAGCATGCCCGCCGCGATCGCCGGGACGCTGCCCTGGGCGATCAGGAGGAACGACGGCAGCGCGAGGAAGAAGAAGCCCAGCATCCCCGTCATCAGCAGCGGCTTGCGGCCGAAGCGGTCGCTGAGGGTGCCGACCCGGTTGATGACCAGCAGCAGACAGGCCATGACCCCCAGCAGGACGAGCAGCCCATGGGTGTCGCTGTAGCCCAGTTCGTCGGAGAGGTACGCCGGCATGTACGACAGCAGCATGTAGTCCGTGATGTTGTACGCGCCGACCAGCGCGACGCACAGGATCAGCGTCCGCCAGTAGCCCCGGAAGATCCTGCCCAGGTCGCCCTTCGCCGTGGCCGTCACCGTCTCCGGCGCCAGCCGCCGGAACGCCGGTGTCTCGTCCAGCCGTAACCGCAGATACAGCCCGACCAGCCCCAGCGGTCCCGCGACCAGGAACGGTACGCGCCACCCCCACGCCTCCACGGCCTGCGCGCCGAGGCCGGTCCGTAGCGCCGTGACCAGGCCCGCCGCGCCGATATAGCCGGACAGCGTGCCGAATTCCAGGAAGCTGCCGAAGTAGCCCCGCCGCCTGTCCGGCGCGTACTCCGCGATGAAGGTGGACGCCCCGCCGTACTCGCCCCCGGTGGAGAACCCCTGGACCAGCCGGAAGAAGACCAGCAGGACCGGAGCCCAGAAGCCGATCGTCGCGTACGACGGGATCAGCCCGATGGCGCAGGTGCCGGCCGCCATCATGATCATCGTCAGCGCGAGCACCTTCTTGCGGCCGATCCGGTCTCCCAAGGGGCCGAAGACCAAACCACCGACCGGGCGTACGAGAAAGGCGACGGCGAAGGTCGCGAAGGAGGAGAGCAACTGGACGGTGGGGTTCCCGGACGGGAAGAAGACCTGCCCGAGGGTCGCGGCCAGATAGCTGTAGATACCGAAGTCGAACCACTCCATGGCGTTGCCCAGCGCGGCGGCCTTCACCGCCCGCCGGACATCGCGCACGTCGGTGACGGTCACCGGCACGTCGACGGGGGAGTCGGACCGGTGCGCCCCGGGGTCGGCCATGGCGGGGGTCCCTTCCTCAGGGGTACGGTCCGCGCGGACCGTCCACAGGAACCTTCGGCACGCTCATGGCGACGGCCGACCGAAGTCCCACGTGAGTGGGACCCCGGTCACCGCGGGCCACCCCAGTCGGCCACCCCCGTGGGTCACCCCCGTAGGTCACCCCTCCTGAGATCCCCGGACCGGTCAGATCCCCGGACCTGTCAGATCCCCGGACCTGTCGGATCCCCGGACCTGTCGGATCCCCGGACCTGTCGGATCCTCGGATCCGTCAGATCCCGAGATCCTTGATGATCTTCGCTACATGGCCGGTCGCCCGCACGTTGTAGAAGGCGTGCTCCACCTTCCCCTCCTCGTCCACGACCACCGTGGAGCGGATCACGCCGGTCACGGTCTTCCCGTACATCTTCTTCTCGCCGAACGCGCCGTAGCTCTC
>NZ_LATD01000473.1 GCF_000981895.1 Streptomyces odonnellii
ACCATCGCCTGCATCGCGGCCTGGGCGGCAGCGGCGCCGGGCTCGTCGGCGGCGAGGGTGTAGCGGGTGCGCGTGGGGGCACCGGTGGGGGTGGCGGTGGCGGTCTGCCAGGCGGCCGCGCTCGTACGTGTGGCCGTGCCCGCGCCCGTACCGGCCTCGGCCGAGGCGAGGGCGAAGGTGACGGTGCCGGAGCTGGTGCCGGTGCCGGTGCCGGTCGCGCCTGTGGTCAGGCTGCCGGAGAAGGAGACGCGTGAGCCCATGGGAGCGAGGTTCCCGTCATCGCACCGGTCCTTCTCGTCCTCGCTTTCGTCCTCGTCCTTGTCCTTGTCATCGTCCTGGTCTTCGTCCTTGTCCTTGTCCTTGTCGTCGTCCTGGCCGCCGTCGCTGCCGCCGCTGTCGCTGCCACCGGTCGTGGGCTTCTCCGTGCAGACCTGGGTGTAGCCCCACGGCGCCATGACCGGGTTGCACTCGGTTTCGGTTTCCTCCTTGTCCTTGTCCTTGTCCTTGTCTTCGTCGTCGTCCTTGTCCTTGTCGTCGTCCTTGCCGCCGTCGCTGCCACCGCTGTTACTGCCACCGGTCGTGGCGGGCTTCTCGGTGCAGACCTGGGTGTAGCCCCAGGGGGCCATGACCGGATTGCACTCGGTCACGGTCTCGGTGCCGCCATCCGAACCACCGCTGTCCGAACCGCCGCTGCTGGAACCGCCACTGGAGCTGCCGCCGCTGGACCCACCACTGCCGCTGGAGCCACCACTGCTGGAGCCACCGCTGCTGCTACCGCCACCGCTGGAGCCGCCGCTACTGCTGCCGCCGCTGGAACCGCCGCTGGAACCGCCACCGGAGCTACCGCCACTACTGGAACCACCGCCGTTGGAACCCCCTCCGTTGGTCCCACCGCCGCTCGAACCACCGCTGCTGGAGCCGCCGCTGCTGGACCCGCCACCGCTGGAGCTGCCGCCGCTGGAGCTGCCGCCATTCGAGCCACCACCCGAGCTGCTACCGCCGCTGGAGCTGCCGCCACTCGAACTGCCGCCATTGCTGCCGCCGCCGTTCGAACCTCCACCGGAGCTGCCGCCACCGATGACGGCTCCGCCTACAACGCCGTCGTCATCATCGTCGTCGTCATCCGATCCGCCATTGGAACCACCGCTGCTGGAGCCGCCGTTGGAGCCCCCACCGTTCGAACCGCCGCCATCGGACCCGCCGCCGTCCGAACCGCCCGAGTCGCCACCGCCGGAGTCGCCACCGCCGTTGCTGCCGCCACCATCGGAGCCGCCACCGTTGTCGCCGCCGCTTCCGTCCGTACCGCCGTTGTCGCCCCCGCCGTCAGAACCACCGCCGTCAGAACCGCCGTCAGCGCCGCCGTCGGAGCCCCCGCTGTCCGAACCGGCGTTGCCCGAACCACCATTGCCGGAACCGCCCGAGTCGCCGCCACCGTCGGTACCGCCACCGGTGCTGCCCCCGTTGTCGCCACCACCCGTGGTGCTGCCGCCGCTGTCCGAGCCGCCGCCATCGGCGCCACCGCCGTTGTCACCGCCGCCGTCGGTACCGCCCGTCGTCGTACTGCCGCCGTCGTCACCACCGCCGGAGCCGCCCGTGCCGCCACCGCTACCGCCGCCGCCCACGACCTGTGTGCCGCAGGAGTCGCCGCCGAGAATCCGGCAGACCGCGGTCTGGAGGCCGTCGGCGATCTGGGTCTGCACACCACTGAGGACCAGCGCGCCGATGATGAGGGCGACCAGGCCGACCATGCCGACGTACTCCACCGTCGTCTGGCCACGGTTGCGGCGCCACCTGATCAGGTGCGCAAGAGAGGGGAGCGCGACCTGACGGAGCCGCTCACGCGTCAGGCGTGGCTTAACGGCCCGTACCTCGGGGGGCAGTTCGAACCAGACACGGCTGCTGCCCAGGCTGATCAGCAACAGCAGGGCGCCGGGCAGCACCATCTGGCTGAACCCGAGCTCCGAACCCCGGTACAGATTGACGACACCGCCGATCAGCAGCCACGCCTGGAGACCGATCAGCCCGAACCAGACCACTTTCCCGCCGGTCCACAGCCGCCGCGCCAGAACCAGCCCGGCGATCCCCGGCGCGACCGCGTACAGAGCCAGCAGGCTGAGCGCCGGCGTGACATGACGGCCCAGGTCCAGCAGCGAGGTCAGCACACTGATGCCGCCCAGCAGCGTAAGGGCGAACATCAGATGCAGCAGGGTCCGCGCCAGGATCAGCGACCGAGGCAACTCCCTGCGCCCGTCGGGCGGCGCCGCGACACGCTGGATCGTCAAGGCCCCTGGGTCGGACATGGGAAACCCTTCCACCACACTGCTGGACGTCCCGCCGAGGCATCTCATCGACGGCATCTGCGTCGCGTCAGCCTAGGCACCCCCAAGGCCCAACCCGTAGGGCCCACAGACCCACTCCGGGGCCCAACCGAGCCTGCACGCCCCGCCTCAGGGGTGGAGAAGTGAACGAATCTCCGGCACGACGGAGGCCGGAATCCGCAGAGCAGCCCGGCCCGGCAGAACGCCCCCAGGCCGCCAGGCCGAGGCACGCTGTCTGGCCTCCGCCCGTCCAACCTGCTGAGCTTGGTCGATGGACACCGCCGCCGACCGTCCGTCGGCCATCTATGACCGCATCGGCATGGGCTACAGCGACATTCGACGCCCTGATCCCAGGCTGCACGCCCTGATCAGCCGGGCGCTGGGAGGTGCCCGCACCGTCGTCAATGTCGGCGCAGGCTCCGGCTCCTACGAGCCGGAGGAGGCGGATGTGATCGCGGTTGATCCCTCCCAGGTGATGCTCGACCAGCACCCCGGGGCGGCAAAGGTGAAGGCCGGAGCCGAAGCCCTGCCGTTCAAGTCGGGCTCCTTCGACGCGGCCATGGCCATCATGACCATCCACCACTGGCCGGACCCGCGCCGCGGGCTCCGTGAGTTGCGCCGCGTCGCCCGCAGGCAGGTCGTCTTCACCTGGGACCCTGCGCATCGCCCGGAACTGTGGCTGCTTGAGGAGTACCTGCCGGAGATCCGCGAGCTGGAGTACTCCCGTTTCGCGTCGCTTGACGAGGTCGCGGACGCGCTCGAGGCGCACACCGTGCTGCCCTTTCCTGTCCCGCACGACTTCACGGACGGCTTCCAGATCGCCTACTGGCGTCGGCCCGACTCCTACCTCGATCCGGTCATCCGCCGGGCCAGTTCCACCTTTGCGCAACTGCCGCCCTCCGTCGTGGAGCCGGCGATCGCCCGCCTGCGAGCGGACCTCGACTCCCGCTCCTGGCATCGACGACATGCCGACTTGCTCGGCCGGCAAAGCATGGACTACGGGTACCGCCTGCTGGTCGGTGGCAAGTGACCCGCTTCCGTCGACGGCCGGTACGTGACCCGCTCCCTCCACGTCCGCGGCGGCCCGGGCCCCTCCGCGCTGTCCCGGGCCGCCGTAGGCGTCAGTTCCTCCCCCGCCTCATATCTCCCTTTCCGCACGCCGTGCCGTCCCTGTTCGGGTCCAGGTGCAGGGGGTCGTCCTTGCCGTTGAGCTTCAGGCGGCCGTAGTCGTTCTCCGCCAGCCAGTCGCAGCGTGCCTTCGTCGTCGGCTTCACCGGCTCGGGGAACGCCGTCGGTACGCAGACGTCCGCCGGGCCGTAGTGCCGGTCGCAGCCCGCGATCTGTGGGCTCACCGGGGCCGAAGTCCGCTGTTCGCGCGGCTTCTTCGGCTTTCCGGTCAGGTCGTCCGCGAAGTCGTGCACATGCGCGGACGCCCCGTGCGCCGAACCCGCCGGCTCAGCCGGCCCCGCCGACCGCTGCGCCGACTCCGCCGGTCCGCCCAGGTGCACCCATTTCGCCACCGACGGGATCCCATTGGCGTCGACCGCGAACAGCATGTACCAGCCCGGCGGTGCCAGATTCGGGTTGCTCGTCACGTTCAGGTCCACGGTGTTGCCGACCACCGTGAGCGGCAGGTCCACGAACCGCTGGTTCGGGTCCGACGAGTGCGTCACCGCGGCCGGGCGGATCAGTTCCGCCTTCGCGATCGGCCGGTCGACCGTGATCCGTTGCGTGTCCCCGTACTGCCACTGGTCGTCGGCCAGCGAAGTGATCTCCGGCCGCGGGCCCTTGAACAGATACGGCGGGGTGTACAGGGACACCTGGTGGTTCCAGGTGCCGTTCCCCGGGTTGTCGCCCGTCGTCATGACCCGGCCGTCCGGCAGCAGGAACGCCGACGAGTGGTAGCCGCGCGCCTCCGGGTCCGCCGCCACCGGATCGAAGGTGTCCGTCAGCGGGTCGAAGAGGGACGACTCGTACACCGGGTTGGCGCGGTTGTGCAGCGCGCCGCCCGTCTCCAGGACCTTGCCGTCCGGCAGCAGCACCGCCGAGCCGTACATCTTGCCCTGCGCCCCCGTCTGCGGCTGCGGCCCGGCGCCCAGATCGACCGTGCCCTGCGGCAGCGGCGGGCCCGGGGTGTACTGCGGGCTGGGCTCCTTGAGGTCGATCAGGTCGGTGAGCCGGTTCGCCTCCGGGTTGGAGTCGATGTTGCCGCCGCCGATGGTGAGCACCCGCTGGTCCTGCGCGGGCGGCAGCAGCACGCTCGCCGACTGGTCGCGCTCGTCCTTGTTCTGGAGCCCCGGCACATCGGTGACCGTATTGGCGTCGTAGTCGTAGACCGACGAGCCGGTCCCCGGGGTGCCGTTGCCGAAGACATGGCTGCCCGAGTAGAAGAGCCGGCCGTCCTGCATCAGGATCATCGACGGGTACAGGCCCCAGTACGACCAGGTCTGGTTGACCTGCCAGAGCGGCAGCCACTTGTCCTCGGCGGCCGACCAGCGCTCGGCGGTCACGGACCCGCTGGAGTCCTCGCGCAGCCCGCCGAAGGACAGCACATCGCCATTGCCCATGATCGTGGCCGACGGATACCAGTGCCCGTCGTTCATGTCGTTGGTCCTGCTGTACGTCTCGGTGACCGGGTCGAAGACGTACGAGTCCTTGTACCCCTGGTAGCCGACCGTGCCGTCGGCCGACGGATAGCCCTTGTTGCCGCTCATCACCAGCACCCGCCCGTCGGAGAGCTGGACATGGCCGGCACAGAACATGTCGTCGGGGGTGGGGACCGTACGGTACGAGCCGTCCTCCGGGTCGTACACCGCCGAGGTGAACGTACCCGCCTCGAACATGTCGGTGCTGTTGCCGGATCCGGCGATCAGCAGCACCTTGCCGTTGTGGAGCACGACCGAGTGCATGGAACGTACGGGGTTCTCGGTCGGCAGGACCTCCCAGCGGCCGTCCGCGCACTCCTGGGCGGTGCCGGTGCACTCGGGCTCGACGGGCGGCGGGGTGACCTCCTCCATGACGTAGTCGTCGGTGGTGACACTGCCCGTGCCGTACACCGAGACACCCCAGGTGATCCGGTCGGTGCCGGGCGGTACGAGGGGGGTACGGACCTCCGCGCGCTGGTAACCGGCACTCGGCTCAAGGGCCTTGAGGTCGGTCCAGTACTGCCAGCCGGCCGTGGTGTCGTGCCGGAAGAGGGTGATCGCCGCGTCCGGGGTCGTGGACTTGTACCAGAGGGAGAGGTCGTACTGCCGCTCCGGCACCACAGCCGGCGCGCACTCGGCGGACTCGGTGATCAGCGCCTTGCGGTCGCCGTCGACGCGGCGGGTCAGCTCGACCCTGACGGCCTTGGTGCCGGAGCGGGCGTCGGCGACGGTGGCGAAGGTGAAGTCGTTGTCGCCCCAGCCGGACTGCTCCCAGCAGTACGGCATGGCTCCGGGGCCGCCCGGGCCCGCGGTCTCGAAGCCGGGGTTCTTGACGAGGTTGGCCCCGGCGGCCGCGGGCTGCTGGGAACTGAGCAGCAGCCCGCCGGTGAGCGCGGCGACGGCGAGCAGGGCGGTACGGCGGCTGCGCCGCGCGGGCGCCCGGCGGAAGAGGGACGCGGCCCCCGGCGCCCGCACGGGTCCCGCCCGGCCGGTGCGGGCTGCCGCTACTGCCCGGACCGCCCGGACCGGCCGCCAGGAGCGGCCCGTCCGCGCCACCCCACCGGCGCGGCTGACCCGGCCGGTCCGGGCCACGCGGCCAGACCGGCCCGCCGATTCCCCGGCCCCCGACGGGTCCGCCGATTCCTCGGTCCCTGAGAGGCCCGCCGGCCCCTCGGAC
>NZ_LATD01000474.1 GCF_000981895.1 Streptomyces odonnellii
CCCCACCTCCGTAACCCCACCCCCGGACATGTGACCTTCCTCATGTCAGCCTGCCGTCAGGCAACTGGCCGGGGGGTGTCAGGCCGTTCCGGTTGCATGAGCACAGCCTCTGTCCCGCTCCGCGACCGCTGAGAGGAACGCATGTCCACCCCCCACGCCTCAACCCCCGAGGACCTCGGGTTCGATCCGGACGCCCTGCGCGCCCGGTACCGGGCCGAGCGCGACCGCCGTATCCGCCCCGAGGGCAGTGAGCAGTACCAGCGCACCACCGGCGCGTTCGGCTACTACGTCGACGACCCCTACACGACGGCGGAGTTCAGCCGTGAGCCGCTGGACGACCGGGTCGACGCCGTGATCATCGGCGGCGGCTTCGGCGGTCTGATCGCCGGCGCGCGGCTGCGCCAGGCGGGTGTGCGGCGGATCCGGGTGATCGAGAAGGCCGGGGACTTCGGCGGAACCTGGTACTGGAACCGGTATCCGGGCGTCCAGTGCGACATCGAGTCGTACATCTATATGCCCCTGCTCGAAGAGGTCGGTTACATACCCCGCTGGAAGTACGCGCCGGGCGAGGAGATCCGGCAGCACGCGCAGGCGATCGGGCGGAAGTTCGAGCTGTACGACGACGCCTGCTTCCGGACCGAGGTGACGCGGCTCCACTGGGACGAGACCGACCACGAGTGGATCGTCCACACCGACCGCGGCGACCGGATGGCGGCACGGTACGTGGTGGTCTCCAGCGGGCCGTTCAGCCGGCCGAAGCTCCCGGGCATTCCGGGCATCGAGAACTTCCGCGGCCACACCTTCCACACCAGCCGCTGGGACTACGGCTACACCGGCGGCGACGCGGACGGCAATCTGCACAAGCTCGCCGACAAGCGCGTCGCCGTCATCGGTACCGGCGCGACCGCCATCCAGTGCGTACCGCCTCTGGGACGGGACGCGCAGCATCTGTACGTCTTCCAGCGCACGCCCTCCTCGGTCGACGTACGCGCCAACCGCCCCACGGATCCGGAGTGGGCCGCCTCGGTCACGCCCGGCTGGCAGCGCCGCCGCCGGGACAACTTCCTCGCTCATGTGGCCGGCGGCGGAGCCGAGGAGGACCTGGTCGCGGACGGCTGGACGACAAGCGCCCGGCTGCTCCAGACCTTCGTACCGGGAGGAGGCGGCTCCGATGTCCCGCCCGAGGAGCTGGGACGGCTGGCCGAACTGGCCGACTTCACCAAGATGAACGAGATACGCGCCCGCGTGGACGCGGTCGTCGAGGACCGGGCGACGGCCGAGGCGCTCAAGCCCTGGTACCGCTACATGTGCAAGCGGCCCACCTTCAGCGACACCTATCTGCCCACGTTCAACCGCCCCAATGTGACGCTCGTCGACACGGCCGGGCAGGGTGTCGAGCGCATCACCGAGAAGGCCGTGGTGGTGGGCGGTGTCCCGTACGAGGTCGACTGCGTGATCTTCGCGACCGGCTTCGACGTCGGTGTCCCGCCGGCCGAGCGGGCCGGACTCGATGTCCGGGGCCGGGACGGGATCACGCTGGCCGAGGCCTGGAAGGACGGTCCGAAGACCCTGCACGGCTTCTACAGCCATGGGTTCCCCAACCTCTTCCACCTCGGCACCCTGCAGAACGCGGTCTCCGTCAACTTCGTGCACGTTCTCGACGAGCAGGCGCTCCATGTCGCCGAAGTCGTGGCCGAGGCGAGCAAACGGCAGGCACGCCATGTCGAGCCGACGGCCGAGGCGGAGGCGGCGTGGGTGGCGACGATCCGGGCGAAGGCGCCGAACACGGAGCGGTTCCTCGCCGAGTGCACGCCCGGCTACTACAACAACGAGGGCAGGCCGTCCGGGCAGAGCCAGTCGTACGGGGGCGGTCCGATCGAGTTCCACGAACTGATCGCGCGCTGGCGGACGGACGGGGACATGAGCGAGGTGATTGCCGAATGACCGGCCGAACGACGGTCTGTTCAGCGGCGGGCGCCGGGGCGGGCGTATGGGCGGGCGCCGAGAGGGGCGAGGCGGCGTGACGCGACCCAGCCGGTACGACGAGACCGGCCGGTGGCAGGCCACAAGCAGGCGCTGGGACACGGCCAGGCTCAACCCGCCCAACCCGCTGTGGGGTTCGAACGGTGTGACGTTCGGCCCCGACGGGCGGCTGTACGTCGCGCAGTTCATCGCCGGGCAGATCAGCGCGGTGGACCCCGTCTCGGGGGATGTCGACGTGGTGGTGGCGCTGGACAGCCCGGTCCAGGCGCCGGACGATCTGGCCTTCGGGGCTGACGGTTCGATGTACATCGCCGACCTGACGCCCGGCAGGGTGTGGCGCCGGAGCCCCACGGGCGCGTACACCCTGGTCTCCGACGCGGTACGGGTCCCCAACGGCATCACCTGCGTCGGCGACCGCCTCTTCGTCAACGAGATGCGCGGCAACGGCCGGCTGATGGAGCTGTTCCCGGACGGCGGCGAGCCGGTGGTGCTGACCGACGGCCTGGCCTGGGGCAACGCGATGCAGCTCGGCCCGGACGGCTTTCTGTACTACCCGCACATGATGGCTAACGAGGTCTGGCGGATCTCCCCGGACGGCGGGATACCCGAACTGGTGGCGCGGGATGTGGACGATCCGGTGGCGGTACGGTTCGACCTCGGCGGCGTCCTGGTGGTGCTGTCACGGGGGCCGGCCGGGATCGTGACCCGTATCGATCTCGCCACCGGAGCGCGGACGGTCGTCACGACGGGCGTCGCGGGCCTGGACAACGCGGCGTTCGACGCGGAGAACCGGATGTACGTCTCCAGCTACGCCAGCGGCGGGGTCACGGAGATGCACGCCGACGGGCGGACGCGGGAGATCGTCCGGCGCGGGTTCGACGGGCCCTTCGGGGTGACGGTCGATCTCGGCGGCACGGTGTACGCGGCGGACCACTTCAGCCTGGCGAGCCCGGACCGCTCGGGCGCGGTGACCACCCATGAACTGCTGCACTTCGTCCACGGCGTCACCGCGGACGGCCAGGTCCTGCACCTCACCACGCAGATCGGCGAGGTGCGTACGCACGATCCCGTGGCGAAGACCTCGCGGGTACGGGCCACCGGCCTGACCGGCCCCACCGGCATCGCGGTCGCCCCGGACGGCTCGCTGGTGGTCGCTGAGACGGGCGCGGGCCGGATCGTACGGATCGACTCGGCCGACACCTTGAGCGTCCTCGCGGAGGGGCTCGACCACCCGGTGGACGTGGCGTTCGACGACGAGGGCCGCTGCTATGCCAGCGACGACCACGCGGGGGCGGTCTTCCGGCTGGACGACGGAGCCCCGGTGACGGTGGCGGACGGTCTCGGCGCACCCCAGGGTCTGGCCGTCCTGGGCGACGAACTGTTCACGGTGGAGGTGGCACACCGCCGCCTGCGGACCATCTCCCTGGCCACGGGCGAAACCCGGGTGGACGCCGAGAACCTGGCGGTGGGCCTGCCGCCCGGCATCATCCGCACCACCCCGCCCCCGCCTCCCGGAATCCCGGCGCCGCCACGCCAGTTCGCGGGCCTGGCCGTAACCCCGGAAGGCGGCCTCGTCCTCTCCGCCAACGGCGAGGGCACCGTACTGCGCCTCTCCTGACCCGCTCCCACCGCGAACCCCAGCCCCCGAAGCTCTGCCGGAACCCATCCGGCAGAGCTTCTCTGTTGATGGTTCGGCGGTGACCCGGCGATGGTCCGATCAATGTGTGTGCTCGGGCATGGATTAGTTGTGTCGAGAGGCTTGACGGTTGGAAACCTCCGATGTTCACTGCGTGTTGCGAACATGTCACCTTGTTGCTTCATCGATCAACGCGCCATCGCGTACGTCGCGCATCCGAACTTCCCCTCCGCCTTCCGGCGCCGCCTCGCCACTCGTGGGAGTGACACACGATGAGACCCAACCGACTAGTCGTCTTCGTCCTCGCCGCCGTCTGTCTGCTGGCCGGTCTCGCCGGTGGGCCGGCGGTGGCTTCCACCACCGATGCCGCGTTCAGCAACGCGACCGGTGCGCTGAATGTGGACTACGGCAGCTATCTGTCCAAGCACGACATCGTCTACAACCGGCCCAACGCCAATCCCGACTACGGGCTGACCGTCGGGAACGGGAAGATCGGGGCCATGGCGTGGCAGAACAACGGTCTGTCCATGCAGGTGTCCGGAGTCGACACCTCGCAGCAGACCGCGTTCGGCGCCGGGCTGGTGAATCTGGCCACAACGCCCGCGATGGACAGTGGGTACACCACATACCAGCAGCGCCTCTCGCTGTACGACGGGACGCTCACCACCAAGTACGACAACAACAGGACCGTCACCGTCATGGGGTCGCCCAACTCCGAGGTGATGGGCATCCATGTGGAGGACACCCGGAGCGGGGTGTCGAACATCTCGCTGGATCTGAGCCTGTGGGATGTGGCCGGGCTCGGGAACAGCGGTGACGTGCCCAACCTGGACACCTGGAAGACCGTGTCCACCTACGCGGACTCCACGGGCGCCGGGCTGAGCCGGGGCCAGGCCGACCCGCAGAACTTCGGGTACACCCTCGCGGCGACCGTGGAGGGCGCGGCGTACAACGCACAGGTCGTCGACGGGCGCAAGGTACGGCTGACGATCACGCCGTCCAACAGCTACACGATCTGGTTCACCGCCAGCAGCCGGCTGAACGCCCCGAACAACAATTCGGTCACCCAGGCCAAGAACGCCCTGAACTCGGTGAAGAACACCGGATACACGAACACCCTCAACAACTACCGCAACTGGTGGCACGCGTTCTGGGAGAAGTCGTTCGTGCAGTACTCCAACGGGTCCCGTGAAGCGGACTACATGGAGAACGTGTACTACCTCAGCACCTATATGATCGCCGCCGGCGGTTACGGAAACTATCCCTTCCACTTCATCAACGGCACGTTCCGGGCCACCGGGGACAATACGAAGTGGAGCAACTCGTACTGGTTCTGGAACCAACGGGACGTCTACAACTCGTTCCTGGCCTCCAACCACGCCGATCTCTTCCAGGGATTCAACCGCCTGTACAGCCGGAACTTCAACGCGCTCAAGGCGTACACCCAGACCAGATACAACGTCGACGGCCTCTGGGTGCCGGAGACCATGGGCTGGGACGGCAATGCCCGGGGCACGGTCAACAGCGACTACACCAAGAACATCTGGTCGACCGGCGCCGAAGCCGCGTACAACATGTACCTTCAGGCCAAGTACACGAACGACAACAACTACCTGCGGAACACGGCCTATCCGTTCCTGCGTGAGGTCGCCAAGTTCTACGCCGCGAAACTGTCGTACAACAGCGGCACCGGCCAGTACTACGTGGCCACGTCCAATTCGCACGAGACCTACTGGAACGTGCCGAACGCGATCACGGACCTGGCCGCCGTACGCACCGTGTTCCCGCTGGCCATCCAGGTCGGCGCGGAGCTGGGGCTCGACGCCGACCTCCGGCCGCAGTGGCAGCGGATCGTGGACAATCTGATCGCGTACCCGGCGGACTCCAATGTGTATCTGCCGCACACCCCGCCGATTTCCCAGACCCGCAACAACGAGAATGTCGCGGCCGAGATCATCTGGCCCTACGACCGCACCGGAATCGGCTACCCCGACCAGCAGAAGGCCATCAACACCTGGAACGCCCGGCCGTTCCCGTACGGCAATGTCTGGGCCAACGACGCGGTCCAGGCGGCCCGCCTCGGGCTCGGCGACCAGACGTTCCAGGGCATGAAGACCATGCTCCGCCAGTACCAGAACTATCCGAACGGCCTGACCTCCAACACCAACGGTGTCTTCGAGTATCTCGGTGTGCACCTCTCGGCTATGAACGAGTCGCTGCTCCAGTCGTACAACGACAAGATCCGGGTCTTCCCGGCCGTGCCCGGTGATTCCAGCTTCGTCGGCAAATTCAGCCTGATGGCCAAGGGCGGATTCCTGGTCAGCTCGGAGCGCGAGGCCGGCGAGATCAAATACGTCGGGCTGAAGAGCCAGTACGGCAACAGCACCCGCGTCGTGAATCCCTGGGGCACTCAGGAGGTCCGCGTCCGCCGCGTCTCCGACAACGCGACCGTCCTCACCACCAGCGCCGCCGAATTCGCGCTGAGCACCTCGGCCAACACGGTGTACGTCGTCGAGCGCACCGCCAAGCCGCTCAGCTCGTACACCTCCACCCGGCTCACCGGGACGGCCAACCAGGACGCCAAGTCCCTGGCCGGCACCAACTCCACGCTCGGGCTCGGCACGACGCCCAACCCGATGGTGAACAACACCTCGGTGACGTACGACAGCAACTGGCACCTCACCACCGGGCGGGGCTACGGCGACTACAACGACGACACCCACCACAGCACCACGGTGGGCGCGACGGCGCAGTACACCTTCACCGGCACCGGGATCCAGTACCTCTCCGAACGCAACGGGGACATGGGCACGGTGGACGTCTATCTGGACAACGCCTTCCAGGCGACGGTGGATCTGCGGGTCTCCGGCGCCCGGCAGGTCCAGCAGACCGTCTGGCAGAAGACGGGGCTCTCGCGAGGTCAGCACACCATCAGGGTCGTCAACCGGAGCACCTCGGTCGGCATGATCGACGCGTTCCGCATCACCCCGTAGTGATCAACGCGGGACCGTAAAGATCAGGACAGTCGGGGCCCGGCAGACCGTCAGCGGTTTGCCGGGCCTCAGGCGTTCCCTCAGCCGTACCCCCGCCCGTACGGTGGGCGGATGGCGGGTGGACGCCACCCCGCACCCCATGACCACGCCTCTTGTGCGGCCCCTGCACACCTCGTTCCCTTTTCAGATGTCCGGTGTTCACTCATCCGTGCCCGCCGCTCTTCCGCACTCCGTGAGGGTCAGGTCGGCCGATGATGGGAATCGGCCAATATCTGCCGGACGCCGGAGCGGCGCCGGGAGGGGGGCTGGGCCATGAATCACCCGCGCTTTCTGTTCGTACCGAGAACCGACGCCGAGACGGGCACCGTCTCGGTGGTGTGGCGCCTCCTCGGCGCGAACAACCGCGGTCTCGGCCAGGCCTGTGACAGCCAGCCCGGTCTGGCCGCGTGCCGCGCCGCCGTGGAGTCCCTGCGGGCCGGCCTGGCCAGGACCCGGCCGGTCATCACGGTCTCCGAGGCCAGCGGGCTGTGGATCTGGCGGCTCGACCTGGACGGACGGGCGATAGCGGTTTCCAGCCGCTCGTACCAGCGCCAGCGCGAGTGCCAGTACAGCCTGGGGAACTTTGTGAAGGCCGTCCCCGAAGCGCACCTCGCGGCGGGTCTGGTCCCCCTCTCGGCGAGGCGCCAGCCGCAGCCGCCCGGTGACCGGCCGCCGAGGGTACGGCCGGACTCCACGAAGCCGGACTCCCCGAAGGCACGCGCCGCCGGCGCGGGTGCACGATGACGATCACGGCACCCGTTCCCACGCCCGCCTCCGGGGCGCCCGACCAGCCGCGGCCGATCAAGCGCTCCGCCGGGCTGCCCGACCAGCTCTTCCGCGGCATCGCCCGGGGCAGCGGCGGTGTGGTGCTCGTCATCATGCTGCTGGTCGGCGTCTTCCTCGGCTACCGCGCCTGGGAAGCGCTGCGGGTCGCCAAGGGCTCGTTCATCACCACCTCGGCGTGGGAGCCCGACTCCCATCACTTCGGCATCGCCGCCGTCATCACCGGCACCGTGCTGATCGGGCTCGTCGCCATCTTCTTCGCGCTGCCGCTCGCCATGGGCACGGCGCTGTACATCACCGAGTACGCGCCCCGGCGCATACGCCGGACCATGGTCAGCCTGATCGACCTGATGGCCGCGGTGCCCAGCGTGGTGTACGGGCTCTGGGGGGCCTTCTACCTCCAGTTCCACATCGTCGGGCTCTCGCGGTGGATCTCCACCTACTTCTCCTGGATCCCGATCTTCAAGGTGAACGGCGTCGAGCCCAACGACCCGCTGGCCCCCGCGACCGTCTACACCTCCTCGACCTTCATCGCCGGGATCGTGGTGGCGCTCATGGTCACGCCGATCGCCTGCTCGGTGATGCGCGAGACCTTCTTCCAGGCGCCCGCCGGCGAGCGCGAGGGGGCGTACGCGCTGGGTGCGACCCGGTGGGGAGTGATCAAAACCGTCGTACTGCCCTTCGGGCGCGGCGGTGTCATCGGCGGCACGATGCTCGGCCTCGGCCGCGCACTGGGCGAGACGATCGCGGTCTACATGATCATCTCGCCGGCCTTTGTGATCCAGCCGCGGATCCTGGAGAACGGCACCAACTCGGTCTCCTCGCTGATCGCCCTGCGGTACGGCTCCGCCAGCAACTTCGGCATGTCCGCGCTGATGGCGGCCGGGCTCGCGCTGTTCCTGATGACGCTGGTCGTCAACTTCGTCGCCTCCTCGATCGTGGCCCGCAGCCGCTCCGGCGCCGGGACGGAGGCCTGAGATGACGACGCCGTACACGCACGCGCCGCAGACGCATCCCCCGCATCTGACGAAGCACGAAACGAATCGGACCACCCCTGTGCCCGAGCCCCTGGCCCCCCTCACCGTCCGCCCCGGACCACCGGAGGACACCGGCAGGCCCGAGGCCCGCCGGTCCACCTCCACCGTGCGCGCGGGCGATGTCCGCGCGCTGCTCGGCGCCCTGGCCGGGGCGCTCGGACTGACCGTGGTGCTGTTCACCCGGATCGCGCCGTTCGACGGGCCGCTCGGCTTCGTCGTGGTCGCCTATGCGTTCTTCGTGGGCCTGTACGCCGTCCTGGTCTCCTTCTCGGAGAACGCCATGGCCGTGCGGGACCGGGTCGCGGCGGTCATCACCCACAGCCTCGCCGTGCTGGTCGTCGGCGCGCTGGCCTTCGTCGTCATCTACACCCTGTGGCGCGGCCGGTCCGTGCTGCCGCATCTGAACTTCTTCACCGAGGACATGTCCGTCACCGGACCCGTCCAGCCGCTCACCAGCGGCGGCATGCTGCACGCCATCGCCGGGACGGTCGAGCACATGGCGATCGCCCTGGCCATCACCGTGCCGCTGGGGCTGGCCTGCGCGGTCTTCCTCAGCGAAGTCCCGGGCGCCTACGCCCGGTTCGTACGGACCATCGTCGAGGCGATGACGGCCCTGCCGTCGATCGTCGCCGGCCTGTTCATCTACGCCACCGTCATCCTGATCATCGGCCTGGACAAGTCCGGGCTCGCGGCGGCCCTGGCCCTGTCGGTGATGATGCTGCCGATCATCATCCGCGCCTCCGACGTGGTGATCCGGCTGGTGCC
>NZ_LATD01000475.1 GCF_000981895.1 Streptomyces odonnellii
GGGAGGGGCAAGGAGAGCGGAGGGACAGAGAGGGGCAAGAAGAGCGGGGAGGGCAGGAAGGGGCGCCGCGCCGCTGCCTTAAGGTGTCGGGAGCCGGATGAGGGGAACGAAAGACCATGCCCGCCAGCGGAGCCGTGACCCGCAGCACCTTGCGGCAGCAGATCGCGGACGCGCTGCGTGACGAAGTGCTGGCAGGGCGTTTACTGCCGGGGCAGGAGTTCACCGTCAAGCAGATCGCCGAGCAGTACGGCGTCTCGGCGACCCCGGTCAGGGAAGCCCTGGTCGATCTCTCCGCACAGGATCTGCTCGACTCCGACCAGCACCGCGGTTTCCGGGTGCACCGGTTCTCGATCGACGACTTCCGCGGCATGGTCGAGGCCCGCGCACTGATCGTGGACGGTGTGTTCGGCAGGCTGGAGGGCGAACGGCCGGCGGCCCAGGCACACGGTACGGAGCTGGTGTCCGTACGGCGCCGGGCCGAGGAGGCCGCACGCGCGGCGAGATGCGGCGACCTGAACATCCTGATCGGCTACGACCTGCGATTCTGGCGTGAGCTGGGCGCGCTGGTCGCCAACCGCTATGTCGCCGATTTCCTGCACAGGCTGCGCGTCCAGGCATGGGTGTTCTCCGTCCCCTTCCTCCGCGAGGAGACCGAAGGCGGAAAGTGGCTGTGGAACGGGCATGAGCAGCTCGTCGACGCACTGACCCTCGGCGACGCCGCCGGGGTACGCGCCGTGATCGCGGAGTACGACGACCACGCGCTCAAGTGGGCCGACAGACTGGAGAGTTCGCCGCGGTGAGCGGAGACGGGGGCGGGGACGGCGTGAACGCATCGGAGCCGGCGGACGGGACGGCCGCGCCGGGCGCGGACGGGGGCGACCAGGGCGGCGCCCCCGGCGCGCACTCCGGGCGTGTGGATCTCAGCGTTGTTGTACCGGCGTACAACGAAGAGGCCCGTTTGCGCCCCACCCTCGATGCCATTCGCGCGTATCTGACCGCCGACCCGGGCCGCTGGGGCGTGTGGGAGCTGATCGTCGTCGACGACGGTTCCACGGACGGTACGGGGGCGATCGCCGCCGAGGCCGCGGCCGGTGAGCCGCGGATCCAGGTGCTGACCAGCGACGGCAACCACGGCAAGGGCCATGCCCTCCGGCAGGGCGTCCTCGCTTCGTACGGCCGTCGTGTCCTTGTCACCGACGCCGATCTCGCCACCCCCATCGATGAACTGGACCGGCTCGACAAGCAGCTCACGGCGGACGGCGGGGGCGCGGCCATCGGTTCGCGCGCCCACCCCGACGCGAGCATCGAGGTACGGCAGCTCGCCCTGCGCGAGTGGCTCGGGCGCGTCGGCAACCGGCTGATACAGCTCGTCGCCGTCGACGGCATCAGCGACACCCAGTGCGGCTTCAAGCTCTTCGACGGCGAGCAGGCACGGGTGGCCTTCGCCGCGTCCCGGCTGGACGGCTGGAGCATCGACGTCGAGATCCTCCGCTTCTTCCGGCGCTCCGGCTGGCCGGTGACAGAGGTCCCGGTCCGCTGGGCGCACCAGCCGGGCTCGAAGGTACGGCCGCTGGACTACGGCAGGGTGCTGCTGGAACTCGTACGGCTCCGGGCGGGAGGCCCGAGCGAATCGGGTGGCGCTGGCGTGTACGCCCGTACGACCGCGGGAGACGGCCCGGACGCCCGTACCGCGCCCCGTACAACCGCCCCCGCCGCCGGCGCTCCCCGCTCCCGCCGGACCGATCTCGCCGTCGCCGGGCTGTTCCTGCTCGCGTCCCTCTACCTCTACAACGGCCTGTGGGCCGATCTCGACCACGCCTATCTCGCCGACGCCGGGTCGGACCAGAACCAGTGGGAGTGGTTCTTCCGGGTCACCGCCGACAATGTCGTGCATCTGCGGAACCCGCTGTTCACCACGCTCCAGAACTTCCCCGACGGCGTGAACCTGATGGCGAACACCACCATGCTCGGGCTCTCCGTCCCCCTCACGCCCGTCACGCTCGCGCTGGGCCCGACCGTCACCTGGGCGCTCGTGCTCACCCTCGGTCTGGCGGCCACGGCCTACTCCTGGTACTGGCTGTTCGCGCGCCGGCTCGTCCGCGACCGGCGTGCGGCGGCGCTCGGCGCGGGGCTCGCGGCGTTCGCGCCCCCGATGATGTCGCACGCCAACGCGCACCCCAACTTCCTCGTCCTCTTCATGATCCCGGTGATCATCGACCGGGCGCTCCGGCTCTGCGAGGCCCGGGGCCCGAGGGGCGAGGACGCCGAAGCACGCCGCGTCATGCGGGACGGCCTGCTGCTCGGTATCTTCGTCACGTATCAGATCTTCCTCGGCGAGGAGCCGCTGCTGCTCGCCGCGATGGGCATGCTGCTCTTCGCGCTGGCGTACGCGGTGGTACGGCGCGATGTCGCACGCGTGGCCCTGCGCCCCCTGCTCACCGGGCTCGGCTACACCCTCCAGGTCTGTCTGCCCCTGCTCGCGTTCCCGCTGTACTGGCAGTTCTTCGGCCCGCAGAGCTACCACAGCGTCCTGCACGGCGACAACGCGGGCAACAGCCCGCTCGCCTTCCTGGAGTTCTCGGGCCGCGCGCTGCTGGGCGACGAGGCGACGGCCGACGCGCTCGCGATGAACCGTACCGAGCAGAACGCCTTCTACGGCTGGCCGTTGATCGCCCTCGCCTTCGGGATCGTGGTGTGGCTGTGGCGGCTGGCCGCGGTCAGAGCGCTGGCGTTCACGGCGATCGCGGCGGCGCTGCTGTCGATGGGGCCGAAGGTCCGTATCCCCTTCACGGACGTCGTACTGACGGGCCCCTGGCGGGCCCTCGCCCACCAGCCGCTCTTCGAGTCGGTCATCGAATCGCGGGTCGCGATGATCTGCGCCCCGGCGCTCGGCGCGCTGCTGGCCCTGGCGACAGCCCGGCTGACTGCCCTCGCGGCCACGGCGTACGCCGGCGCCGGCACCGGTCCGGACGCGGATCGGGATGCGGGTGCCGGTCCGGACGCGGATCGGGGTGCCGGTGCCGATACGGGCGGGGATCGGGGTGCCGGTGCCGATACGGGCGTCGGCGCGGGCACACGTGCGCCAGTGGACCCGGTCGCCGCCGCGCGCCGGCGCAGGCACCGGCTCATCGGGCTCGCCGCGGTGGCCGCGGCCCTGGTCCCGATCCTGCCGACCGCGCTGCCGGTACGCGACCGCCCGGACGTGCCGCCGTTCATCGCCGACGGGATGTACCGCGCGTACGTCACGAAGGGCGAGTCCGTCGTACCCGTACCGCTGCCCGATCCCGGCAGCGCGGAGGCGCTGCACTGGCAGTCCGCGACCGGCCTGGGATTCTCCGTGCCCGGCGGCTACTTCAACGGGCCCTGGGGCGAGGAACGCATCGGCATCTACGGCGCCCCCGCCCGCTACACCTCGAACCTCTTCCGCGATGTCCGCTACGGCGGCCAGGCCCCGGTCATCGGCGCCAACTGGCGGGCGCAGGCACGCTACGACCTCGCCTTCTGGCGGGCGGGCGTGGTGGTGCTCGCGCCCCAGGCCAATGACGCGGCACTGTACGAAATGCTGGAGAAGCTGCTCGGACGCCCGGGGAAGCGGATCGGGGGCGTCTGGATCTGGGACCTGCCACCGACCGGTGGTACGGGCACAGGCACAGGCACGGCCACGGGTACGAGAGCGAGCGCTGGAGCGAGCGCGGCGGCCGGAGCCCTCCGTAACGGATGACGCGCGCCGGCACGGCGTCCCCAAGGCGACCCGCGCGCTCCCGAGGCCACCCGACGGAGCGTCAACCGCCTGGTCGCACAACCGCGCCCCGACGGGGACCCTTCGCTGAACGTGCCCGCCGCATTACGCTGTCCCGACCATCGCGCGCACGCGTACGACCCGTTGGAGAGCGAGCCTCCCTTGGCCTGTGACCTGTGGTTGGTCCCCCTCGTCGATGTGCTGTGCCACAGCCCCGACAATCCCTTCGCCGAAGAGATCGCCGTGTACGACAAGGCGCTCGGCGACGCCGGGCTGCCGTCCGTCCCCGTCTTCGCCTATATGCCGGGCCTCTCGGGCGATGTCGCCCCGGTCGCCGGCTTCGACTACGACGCGCTGCACTTCCTGCGCCGCGCCTACCTGCTCCAGCTCTGCGGCCTCGCGGTGACGCCGGTCGGCGAACTGGGCGGGGATTACGAGCAGTTGCTGGAGATGTTCGAGTCGACGGCCCAGCAGTCGCATCTCGTCTGGCACTACGACCACGCCGGCGCGTATGTCCCGGTGGACTACGACGCGCCCCTGTCGAACGATGAACTCCTCGCGGGCGGCGGCCCGTTGGGCTCCACGCAAGGGCTGCTGCGGGAGCTGGAGATCGTCGCCCCGGCGATCGGTATCGACCCGGCCAACCCCCCGGC
>NZ_LATD01000476.1 GCF_000981895.1 Streptomyces odonnellii
GGTTTGAGTGTCGTGGGGCCGTGCCGGGCGTCAAGGGCGCTCCTGCGTCGCGTCGGCTCCGCCGATTCCGCTGCGCTCCACCCCTGACCCCCGTCCCGTCCCCCCAAGTGCAGCTTCGTGGGAGGGGCGGCCCGGGGGGAGGGGTCCCCGGAGGAGGCTGCTTGTGGGGCCGGTTTCTTTGCCGGGTGCCGGCCGGTGGGTGGCTGTACGCGGCAGTGGAATGGGGCGGTGACGACACCGGCTCAGCGACTGACTGTTTGTGGACGGTTGGGGTGCAAGCAGGTGTCTGAGGTGCGTTGCCGGGTGACACCCCTAACGGAAGCCCGATCGGTAGTGCCTGGTCAGGGGCTTGTGGGATGGCTGGGGCAGTGGGCTGGCGGCGGGTCTTGTGTCGGAAGTTGCGCTAGACCGGTCCAGTACATGGGGCGGTCTGGTAGGTGGGGCGCGGGCACTGTCCGAGTGGTCAGTTCTTCGGCCTTCGCGGCTTGCGCGGTGGCTTCCCCCATGGCCCGTCGGGTCGTTCCTGCCGGACTCGTGCTGTGAACTCTGCCCGAGTCGGAACCGCTCGCGGCTCTGGACGAAGGACCGAGCCCGTGTCCCACGGGCCTGCTGCTTCCGTCCACCCAAACCTCAGCATCACCTCGCCGAAGAGGGGCGCGAAGTCGGCACCCACCAGGTCCGGCATCTGGTGTCGCAGTCCCCGGCGCGCGCGAGGAAGTCGGTCGGCAATGGGACGTGATACACCTCAAGGTAGTGCGCGAAGTCGGCCCGCCAGATCCACATACCGTCCGTCACGAGCGAGGAGCAGCCGGAGGAATGCCGGTGGGTTTCCCCGGTGAGGACGTCGACTCCGCCCTCCATGAAGTACGTGAGGTGATGACCGACGTCCAGATACGACACGATGTGCGCCTCGTCCGATTCGCCCGACGGCCAGGCCCGCCAACACTGCCGCTACGTAGCAGCCACCGCCCGCGCCCCTGCTTCCGTCGGCGTGAACCGCGCCGCCTTCCAACAGTGTGCTGAGCACGCGTCAAAACACGCCCCGGCGCCCCCACTTCGGTTCTGCCGACGGCCGCACGTGATACCGCAACCGCAACCATACGCCTCAAGCGTTGGACGCCTTATCGTAAATATCTAGACAGGTTGGACCCTCGCTCAGACACCAGACACACTGAGGTCTGACAAGAGGAGAGGCCGATGCCATCGAGGAAGGCGCCCACGGCGCGGCAGCGCCGGCTGGGTACCGAACTGCGCAAGATCCGAGAGCACACCGGGCTCTCGCTCACCGATGCGGCGGCCATGCTCGGCACGGACCGCACCACCATCAGCAACATCGAATCGGGCCGATTCGGCGTCAGCCCCGAGCGGGTGCGTACGTGGGCGGCCCACTACGAGTGCCCGGACGAGGCATACATCGAGGCCCTCGCCACCATGGCCGCAGAGCGCATAAGCGGCTGGTGGGAGGACTATCGTGGCGACTTTTCGAGCGGCGCGCTCGATCTGGCCGAGTTGGAGCACCACGCCATAGGTATCCGGTCGGTGCAGATCATGTATATGCCCGGCCTGCTCCAGAACGAGGAGTACGCGCGTGCCGTCTACGCGGAAGTCGTGCCGCCACTGAGTCCGGCACGCCAGCGGCGGCAACTCTCGCACCGGCTCAAGCGCCGCGACGTACTCGACCGGGAAGCCCCGCCGACGTGCACATTCCTGATCCATGAGGCCGCGCTGCGGATGGTGTACGGGGGCCCCAAGGTCGCCCGCGGCCAACTCCACCATCTGCTCAAGGAGTCGGACCGCGACAACGTCACTGTCCGTGCGATCCCGTTCGCTGCGGGCGGTTTCCCGGAGACCGGCAGTTCGACACAATACGTGTACGGCTCCGTCCCGCAGCTCGACACCGTACAGACGGACACCGCGACCGGACCTGCATTTCTGGATGCCGAAACGCGCCTCGTGAACTATCGAGCCGTGCTGGACAGGGTCGAGGAGCGATCGCTCGATCCTGAGAGATCACGGGACTTCATTCGCGATATTGCACAAGAGGTGTGAAGGCGTGGCAATAATGGATATTCATTGGAGAAAGTCCTCAAAATCGTCAGGTGCGGAGGGCAACAACTGCCTCGAACTCGCGGAGCACAACGGCGAGATCCTCCTGCGCGAGAGCGACCACCCCGACGTCATCATCCGCACCACCCGCACCAAGCTCCGCGCGTTCCTCGGCGGCGCCAAGGAAGGCGAGTTCGACGACCTGACCTGAGCGGCCGCGTCACCCCCCGCCTCGGGCGGTCCCCGTCGACACGGACGGGGACCGCCCGTTCCGTATCCGAGGTACGAAGCCCCGCCCATACGCCGGGGAGACGCACGGACGGGGCACGGGATCACTCGCCAACGGGACCGCTGGCCGGGACTATTTGCCGTCGCCGCCGCCCGGGGCGGGATCGCGCGGCGCCTCGGGCGGCATGGGCCCGGCGTCATGCTTGCCGCCGTCGTCCTCTGCCGTGACCAGTGAGGCCACGTCTGTGCTCGCGTCCGCCGTGGTGACTGCGGACATGTCCTCCAGGTGACGGAACGGGACGCCCCGCCATCCCTCGACGTCCGGTGCGCGCGTCTCGTACGTATCGACCGTCTGAGCGCTCATCTACCGACCTCCTCTTTGGCGAAGGGACCGCGCCGCCGTACGGTCGACGGCGTGACCGGTGAACCGCGGGCTTGAGCCGGCGGGTTGGTCACCCGCCCCGACCACTCGACCTGTCCAGGGTTCTCACCGGTCGGGGCGGATGTTGTCCGGACGCTTCGGTCTCGCCACGAGGGCAATGGGCCGTGCCGGAGTCACCCTGCGGGCGCACCTCATGCCGTCCGTTCATCCACAACGCTAGGACGGCGGCGGCAGCAACTCCTAGGCGGTTCCACGAAGTTCTACGCGGATGTCAATCCAGCGCGTCAATGGCAGAGGTGATCAGAGCACGGGCGGCGGCCCCGTGGACGGCCAGGCGGGAGAAGGCACCGAAAGCTCTGAGGTACTGCCGTATCTCACTCGGCACGGTGACGTTCACGCGCGCCGTGAGCAGTTCCGCTTCGGCCTGCTCTTCGTCGTACACGGTGAACGTCTCGATCATCCACATACGGCGCTCGGCGGAGAAGGGGATCACGCCCAGCGAGACGGATGGGAATGCCATGGCGGACAGCAGATGGCCGAGTTGTCCGGCCATCGTCTCCGCATCTCCGACACGGTGACGCAACACCGATTCTTCGAGCACAAGAGCAAAGCGATGGTTTCCCTCATGGAGCACTCGCGCAGAGCGGTTGAGCCGGGCCTCCACCGCGTCTTCCACATCATCGGGGGTCGCGTGGAACTCGCTGATGGAACGGAGCAGCGCGGATGCGTAGGCGTGGGTTTGAAGAACTCCTGGCACCACGTTGGCGCAGTAGGTGCGGAATACCCTGGTGCGCTCGTACAAGGGGATGTACGACTCCTGAAGCTGCTTCAGTCCGGACCGCTGAACGCGTCGCCACTCGACGTACATGGTGTCGGCGGAGCGGGCGGCAGCGATCAGATCGGCAGCCTGGTCATTGGCCCCACAGGCGCGGCACCACGCGCGAATATCATCCGGAGAGGCAGGAGTGACCGCATTCTCAATGCGCGAAACCTTGGACTTGTACCAACCAGCGCTCACGGCCACGACGTGGCCGGACAGGCCCGCTTCCTTCCTGATCTCCCGGAGTCGGTCCGCGATGGCTTTCCGGGCTTCCTGGACGGTTGATGACGGGGACGCGGGCATGTGTCTCGGTTCGGTCCGTCAGATCCGGTAGTCCTCATGGGGCGTGGCTCGCTCCCACACAGCGTTGAACACTGACGCACAGAACCTCGCCACGTCCGGCCGTTCGTCCAGCTCCGGCCCCGCTGAGCCGCCTTCGCCGGTGAAGTGGTTCCACATGATCATGTGTTCGTCGAACAACCAGAAATCGTTTCCCGGCAAGGCGAGATCCGAAGCCTTGCGACGTGACAGCCACCGTACCGACTCGCCGGCGGCAATGTTCTGGTACGTGCACCCGTGCTCGTACCTGATATAGGCGCTCACGGGTTCAGAGACGACACGGGCACGGCGGAACGCGACCCCTCTCGTTGTTGCGTCGCGTACCCAGGTGTGGAAGTCGTTCCACCACGTGGTCGGGTCCAGATCGGGACGCCAGCCATCACGCCACTTGTTGAACTCGGCTGCCTCCTCGCCGATCCCGTACGAGTCGCGTAGCTCAAGGTGCACGGCCGAATGGCGAGTGTTGGCCAACAGCTCAACGAACGCCAAGTCGGTCTGCGACATCACATGCCTCCCTCAGCGCAGGCACCATGCGGATCGGTAGACGCACCACTGCCTCCGTCTCGGGGATCGGCCCGGTTTCGCAGCACTGGTCCAACAACGCCTGACCGGCCTTCCAGCCCTGAATGACGATCTCTTCCGCTTCGTCGTCCACCCACGCCGTCGGGCACTGTGTTCCGTTGGTGTTCGGGTCCTTTGCGATGAACCGTAGTGCCATGTCCGCCTCCGGTCTGCCGCTTCATTGTGTGTTCCACAATGTTCTACGAGCTTGACGCGTACGACAATTGGCGTCAAGGGGCGTCAACAGGCCGATAAACCAAGGCAGTCGTACCCCTTGCGGCCCGTGGCTCTTGGGCCTCGTGCCGCAGGGGTATGTTCCGGGCGTCGCCGGTGCGTTCAGGACGCTGGTTCGGCAGGGTTTGTCAGGGGTTCGTCAGGAGCTGAACGGGACCGCGTCCGCTGCCGAGGTGTGCCAGTTGGTGACGATGGGGTCTTCGACGGTGATCGTGTCGACCGGCAGGGAGACCGGGTTCGGGTCGGTGTTGCCGATGGCGACGATGATGTTGTCCAGTTCCTTGCCGCCGTTGTCCTTGGTGGTCTTCGGGTTCACCCCGGCATACGCCCTGGTGCCGCCGCTCAGAGTGATCGCTTCGCCGACGGCCTGTTCCGCCGGGCCCGCCTCGGTGCCGTCGGATCCGAAGGCGACCGTGGGGAGTGCGGCGGGCAGGACGCAGGTGATTCCCGGGTTGGCCTTCGCGATGATCAGGATGTAACCGCCGGCCTGGGTCTCGGACCTGGTGCTCCAGGAGATGTCATTGGCTCCGCAGACCTGCCCGTAACCGCTCTTGTCGCCGGAGCCCTTGGCATCGCTGCCGGAGGTGCCGCTGCCGGAGGCACCACTCCCTGATGTACCGCTGCCTGAGGCGTTGCTGTTCTCTGCGGCCTCGGAGGTGTCTGTGGCTTCGGAAGTGTCCGAGCCCTTGGACGCGTCCGACCCGGCGTTGTTGTCGGCAGGCACCTCCGACGAGACGTTCTCCTTGGCGCCCGTGTCCGCGTCCGTGTCCTGGCAGGCGGTGAGTGACAGTGCGGCGGCGAGGACGGTGGCGGCCAGGGTGGTGGTGCGGATGCGGTGCTTGCGCATGGTTCTTCTTCCCGTGTCGGTTGGCTCTGAGGAGACGGAAGCGCGACGACGGCGAGGAAGGCGGTCGCTGAGCGACGGGTGCTTCTCGGCCGGTGCTGCTGTCTGCCCACAGCCTTCGGCCTGCCCGCCCCGAGCCGCAACCGTCCACGGGAAGTACGGGACGCTGGAACGATGAAATGCCGTCTGACCTGCGGAAACGAACCGCCCCTGGAACGGCCATCCGGGACGGCTCGCCCCGTACCCACGCGGCTTCCGGGAGATCTACGGGGTTTGCGGGGGCGGGGT
>NZ_LATD01000477.1 GCF_000981895.1 Streptomyces odonnellii
GGGGCGCCGTGGGGTAGGGCGCTGGTTCACCGGGGCCGTCCGGGGGCCGGTTCGTCCTCAATCGCCGGACGGGCTTGTTTTTGCTGGCCGGCACCGACCGGGTCTCCGGCACCGGGGGTGCCGGTTCCGTCCTCAATCGCCGGACAGGCTTGAGAAGAGCGCGCCGGACGGGCTTGAGGAGCCGGGTGTACGGGCTTGAGGAGACCGGGGCGGACGGGCTTGAGAAGACCGGGTTTGATCCGTTGGACAGGGCCTAGGCCCTGTCCGGCCGATCTTCGCGGCCCGCGATGCTCCCCCGTGGCCTGAACGGCACGGGAGGGACCCCCTCCACCAGACGCCGCGGTCTGATCCACGAAGATCGACCGGACAGGACCTAGTTTTTTTCGCGGTACGGGTATCCCATCAGGTGCTGGATGTCCTTCGCGTCCGTCCAGCGGAACAGGCCCGCCGAGGCCGTCTCGCCGGTGGGCAGCCCGACATTGGGCTCCAGCGGCTCCGGGGTCGCGGTGGTCAGGTCCACGATGACCGGGCTGCCGCGCCCCGCCACCGCGTCCGCCGTATTGCGGGCGTTCATCGCGCCGTACGCCGTACCGTCGTTGCCCACGCTCGTCAGGGTCAGCGGCTGCGTGCCGTCCGGCTCCTCGAAGCAGTACGCCTTCTTCGCGTCCAGATCGAAGGCGAGCCGCCCCGCGATCAGGAAACGGCCGTCCGGGGAGGCGATGAGCTTGGGGTCGTCGGCCGGTACGATCGCCGGCCTCCGGCACCGTACCTGCGCCACCGCCTTGCCCGTCGCCGCCTCGTGCAGCGCCCAGACGTCGTGCGTGGCCGCGTCCTTGGCGCCCTTCTTCTTCCGCCACTTGGCGAGGACGTAGTCACGCGCCATCGAGGCGGGCACCCCGGAGGCGGGGTCGGTGTCCTTCGGCGCGACCTTCCGGCTGTACCAGCCGCCGCGCACCCAGAACTCCTTGGCGCCGCTCACCAGCAGCCCCTTGCCCGTGACCGAGCGCACCTCGGTCAGCTTGCGGCAGTTCGTACATCCCTTGGGGTACCCGAGCTGGCCCGGCGGGACCTTCACCACGTCGCCGTTCGCCGGGTCGACGACCGCGCTGACCGCCTTGCCGTCGCTGATCAGGATGCCGGGCCCGGCCGCGCTGACGATCGGCGCGTCCGTCCAGGGGACCTCGACGCGGGTGCGGGTGCCGTCGGTCGCCGTGTACACATCGAGGGAGACGATGGAGTCGGCCGGGCGCAGCGCCTCGGGGTCGAGCTTTCCGTACGACCAGGTGACGAAGTACTCCACCCCGTCCTTGGTGACCGAGAGCAGCCGGGGGAAGCGGTCGGGCGCGAACAGCGGCCGCCAGGGCTCGCCGTCCCAGCCGCGCTCGCCGGTCGCGGGGTCGAGCGTACGGATCCGGAACCGGGTGTCGCCGACCCGCTCCAGATAGGCGAGACGGCTGGTGGCCTCGGCGACCGCGTAGTCGGGGGAACCGCCGAGGATCTCCCAGCCGCGCGCGGTGTCGAACGCGGGCGGCACGACGGGCCGGTGTACGGAGACGGAACTGCTCTGCGGGGACTTGCCGGGCTTTTCGTCTCCCTTGGCCTTCTGCTGTTTGCCGCCGCAGGTGGAGAGGAGGAGCAGCAGCGCCAGCACGACGATCCCGGACAGCAGGGTCATGCGCACGACCCGCTGTCTCACGGTCCTCACGGGCCCCTGGTGAAAACGTGTGGTGCCCCAGTGAGACCAGTGAGGTCGCATGGTCCCCCCGTGGAGAGCGGTTGCCGGACAACGGGCGTCAGCGTAGCAACACCGTCTGAACGGTTCGCAGTTCGCTTCGGCATTGCGGGCGGGCGCCCGCGTGAACTGGTCGCATGCCTAGAATTCGGCCGGTGAGCGCAACCATTCCCACCGCCGAGGCTCTGCGGGCCGCGCTGGCCGGGCTGCTCGACGGGGTGCCGCCGCGGCAGGCCGCGCAGGCCGTCGAGCGGCTGATCGCCAGCTACCGGGGCGCCACCCCGACGGACGCGCCGGTGCTGCGCGACCGGTCGGACGTGGCCGCGTACGCCGCGTACCGCATGCCCGCGACCTTCGAGGCGGTACGGGCGGCACTGGCGGGGCTGGCGGACGCGGCGCCTTCGTGGGTGCCCGGGAGCCATGTGGACGTGGGCGGGGGGACGGGGGCGG
>NZ_LATD01000478.1 GCF_000981895.1 Streptomyces odonnellii
GGTGGCGGGGGCGCCGGTGGCGGGGCCGTGCCGCACGGCGGCGAGGCGGACGGCGATCTGACCGGGGGCCCGTTCCCGCACGGCGACTGGGGCGAGCCCGCGGAGCGGCTCGACGAGCTGTACCGCTGGGTCGAGACCGGGGCGCTGCGCACCGTCGACTGGTATCTGACCACCCGGCTGCGGAAACGGCGCGCCGCCCGCGTCCTGCGCACCGCGACCGCGCTCGGCGGGACCGCGGGCGCCGCCCTGCCGCTGCTGGATCTGACCGGGGCGCTGGAGGGCGCGGCGGGCTGGGGCTATCTCTCGCTGCTGCTCGGCGCCGCGTCGCTGGCCTGCGACCGGTATTTCGGGATGACGTCCGGGTGGATGCGGGCGGTCGCGACGGCGCAGGGGGTGCAGCGCCGCTTGCAGACGCTCCAGTTCGACTGGGCGTCGGAGTGTGTACGGGAGGTCCTCGGGCCGACGGAGGGTACGGCGAGCGAGGCGGCGGAACGGTGCCTGACGGTGCTGCGGCGGTTCACCGAGGACGTGACGGAGCTGGTACGGGCGGAGACGGCGGACTGGATGATCGAGTTCCGCGCGGGCCCGGCACCGCTGGTGATGCAGTCGATGTCGATGGGCGGGGCGCGGGGTGAGGGCTCCGTACCGCCGCACCCGGGGCGCTTCCCGCTTCCCCCGGGCACCCGGCCGAACATGCCCAGGCAGCGGCCACCGGAGCCGAGGTGACGGCGGGCCGCCGGGGCCCTGGAGGCGGGCCGCCCGGGGCCTGGGCGGTGACGGCGGGGGCAGGGGCCGGCGTGGATCCCGTCGGCCCCTGCCCCCGCCGTCAGCCGTCGGCCGACTCGGCTGAATCCGCTGAATCGACTGGTTGAGCTGAATCGGCCGAGTCAGCTAAAGATGATCATGGAACCCTGGCCCAGGCTCCTGGTGGCCGCAGCGTGCAGCCCCAGCCAGACATGGCGCTCCCGGGCGAACGGACTGTCGTCGTACGGGATCGAGGTCGCCGGTTCCTCCAAGGACGTGGGGCGCTCCGGCGGGG
>NZ_LATD01000479.1 GCF_000981895.1 Streptomyces odonnellii
CCCCCTGAATTCTGCTGCCCCTGAACCGCAGCCGCTCCTGAACCGCAGCGGCTCCCGGCGCTGCCCACGGCGCTACACCGTGGGCAGCCAGCCCACCTTCCCCGCCAGCAGCGCGTACCCCACGAACGCCCCGATGTCGAGCAGCGCGTATGCCGCCACCAGCGGACCCACCCGCCCCCACCGCCGGTAGAGCAGCACGAACACCACGCCCATCACCATGTTGCCCAGGAAGCCGCCGACCCCCTGGTACAGGTGGTACGAGCCGCGCAGCACCGAGCTGCCGACCAGCGCCGCCATCGGTGTCCACCCGAGCTGCCCGAGCCGGCGCAGCAGATATCCGACGACGATGACCTCCTCCAGTACGGCGTTCTGCACCGCGGAGAGGATCAGCACCGGGAACTTCCACCACACCTCGGGCAGCGACTCCGGCACGACCGTGAGATTGAATCCGGCCGCCTGCACCGCCAGGTAGAAGGCCAGCCCCGTGCTGCCGATCCCCGCCGCCACCAGCGCGCCGCGCCCCAGGTCCGACCAGGGCCGACGGCCGTCGAAGCCGATGGCGCGCAGCCCGCTGCCCTCCCGGATCAGGAGATGCGCGACCAGCGCGACCGGCACCAGGGCGGTCGTGATCCCGAAGAGCTGCCAGGCCAGATCGAGCCAGGGCCGCCCCGGCGCCGCCGACGAGTTGAGCGAAGCCGCCTGGTCACTGAGCGCCCCCGGCTTTGTCAGCGAACCGACAAAGCTGATCAGCGCCGACACCCCGCTCGCGCCCAGCGAAAGAGCCAGTACGAGCACCGTCTCGGACCGCAGGGTCCGCCGTGAGGCAGCCCCCTCCGGAGCCTCCTCGGGGTAAGAACCGGCCACCCGTCCCGCCTCCGAATGCACGCCCGCCTCCAGTTGACTATTCCCGTCCCATGCCGTGCGCGGTGCCGCTAGGGTCTCGAATGCAGGTACGAAGATCGCGTACGACAGGCCGGGGACCATGGGACGTCACAGCTTGCCCCACAAGCCCTCAAGGAGCGCGGGCAGGGCCGGTTCGCCGCGCCGCCGCCGCGTGGCCATCGCCGTCTCGATCGTCCTCGCCGTGACGGCGGGGGCGGGGGTCGCGGTGGGCAGCGGGCTTCTCTCGTTCGGTGGTCCGTGCGACCCCGCTCCGGTACGGGTGGACCTGGTGGCCTCGCTCGACATCGCCCCCGCCCTGCGTGCCGTGGCTGACCGGGCCCGCCGGGACCGCGTCACCTCCGACGGCCGCTGTCTCGATGTACGGGTCGAGGCCCGCGAGAACGACAAGGTCGCGGACATGCTCGCCGCCGGCACCACCACCCCCGACTTCCAGATCTGGGTGCCCGACTCGGGAGTCTGGGTGGACCGCGCCGAGGGGGCGGGGCGCGACGGCGTCCCGCTGACCCCGGCGGGCAATGTGGCCCTCTCGCCGGTGGCACTGGCCACGGTGCCGGAGTCCGCCCGGGCCCTGGGCTGGCCCGGGAAGACCTATACCTGGGCCGGGCTCGCCGCCCTGGCGACCGGCAAGGACCGCCTGCTCCTGGGCGCGGCCGATCCGGCCCGCAGCGCCACCGGTCTGCTCGCGCTGAGCAGCATCTCGGAGTCCTCGCGGCGGGAGGCGCCGAAGGACACCACACTGACAGCCGCCACCGCCGAGCTGCTCACCCGCCGTGTCTCCGGCACCGACACCGAGGCGCTCCGGACCCTGACGGCGGGCGGCCCGGGCACGGACGACGCCAATGAGGCGGTGCTGCTCTCCGAGCAGGCCGCGTACGCCCACAACGCGGCGGGCACCGGCTCGGCCGGCCTCAGCCTCTTCTACCCGACGGACGGCGCGCCCGCGCTCGACTACCCGTACAACCTCGTCGACGTCACTCGCCTCACCACCGACCAGAGCCGCGCCGCCATGCGCTTCATGCTGCTGCTCGGCGAGAAGCCCGCGTACCGCACCCTGGAGCAGCACGGCTTCCGGGTGGCGGACCTGCCGGTGGCGCCCACGCTGGTCGGCACGGCGGGCGGCCGCTCCCCGCAGCCGTACGAGGAGCGCGACGCGGACTCGCCGTCGTCCGAGGCGGTCCAGCAGGCCCTCGGGCTGTGGACGGTGACGGTGCAGAGTGCCCGGCTGACCACGGTCGTGGACGCCTCGGCCTCGATGACCGCGCCCGTACCGGGACGGAACGGGCAGAGCAGAATGGACATCACCAAGGCCTCGCTTCTCCGGGCGCTCAACACCTTCACGCCCGAGGACGAGATCGGGCTGTGGGAGTTCAGCACCCGGCTCGACGGCGCCAAGGACTACCGCAAGCTGCAGGAGACGGTCCGGCTCGGCGACCCGGTGAAGGGCGGTGGCACGCACCGCGAGCGGCTGTCCGGCGCCATCTCGGCGCTCAAGCCCATCCCCGACGGCGACACCGGGCTGTACGACACGGCGCTGGCCGCCTACCGGGAGGCCCAAGCCGGGTACGTACGCGGCAAGTTCAACGCGGTCATCCTGCTCACGGACGGCTCGAACCAGGACGACGACGGCATTTCCCGCGCCGAACTCATCGAGCGGCTCAAGGAACTCGTGGATCCCGCGCGCCCGGTGTCCCTGGTCGCGATCGCCGTGGGGCCGGACGCGGACCGACGCGAGGTCGACCAGATCGCCGAGGCGACCGAGGGGGCGGGGTACGAGGTGAGCGACCCCGCCGACATCCAGGCCGTGATCCTTCGGGCGATCATGGCGGTCGGCCATACGCACGAATCGTAAGCCCGACCCGGCCCGAGCCGACCGGCCCGCCGGCCCGTTCCCTCGTCCGCCCCTTCAGCTCCCGGTCCCGGTCCCGTCCCTCGACGACAGCGTGGGCAGGCCCAGCGGCCAGGTGTGCACCGGGTCCCCCCGGTGCATCAGCTCGGCGTACCGCCGCGTCGTGGCCGCCAGCGCCGCATCCCGCTCCAGACCGGCCTCCAGCGCCCGGTGGAAGGTGTCCACCTGCCAGGACGCCCCGTTCATCCGCCGCTGGCACCGCCCCTCGATCACACCGAGATAGAAGTCCCGGTCGGCCGGCTCGACCTGCCACGCGTCGAGCCCGGCCGCGGCGAGCGGCAGCAGTTCGTCCCGTACGAGCTTGACCACCGGCACCGTGGTGATTCCGGCGGCCCGCCCCGGGCGCGGCCAGCGCAGTTCGGCGTCGATGCCATGGCGGCAGGCGGTGTCGAAGTTCGCCGCGGCCTCGGCGAAGGGCAGCCGGCTCCACACCGGCCGGGCGTCCTCGGCCAGCGCGCGCACCAGTCCGTAGTAGAAGGCGGCGTTGGCGATCACATCGGTGACGGTGGGGCCCGCGGGCAGCACCCGGTTCTCCACCCGCAGATGCGGTACACCGCCGGCCACTTCGTACACCGGGCGGTTCCAGCGGTAGACCGTGCCGTTGTGCAGCGCCAGTTCCTGGAGTTCCGGCACGCCTCCCTCGTCGAGCACCCGCAGCGGGTCCTCGTCGTCGCAGATCGGCAGCAGGGGCGGGAAATAGCGCAGATTCTCGTCGAACAGGTCGTACGCGGACTCGATCCACCGCTCGCCGAACCAGGTCCTGGGGCGTACCCCCTGCGCCTTCAGCTCCGGCGGCCTGGTGTCGGTGGCCTGTTCGAACAGCGGCGGTCTGGACTCCCGCCACAGCTCCCTGCCGAACAGGAACGGCGCGTTGGCACCAAGTGCCACCTGCACCGACGCCATCGCCTGGGCCGCGTTCCACACATCCGCGAACCGGTCGGGCGTGACTTGGAGATGCAACTGTACGGAGGTGCAGGCGGCTTCGGGGGTGATGGACGCCGAGGTGCAGGTGAGCCGCTCGACCCCCTCGATGTCCAGGGTGAAGTCCTCGCCCCTGGCCGCCGTCATCTGATCGTTGAGCAGGGTGTAACGGTGGACGTCCGAGAGATTGTCGGGGACCACGTCATGCCGTCCGAGAGTCGGCAGAATACCGATCATCATGATTCCCGCATCGACCTCGCACGCTTTCCTGTGGGCATATCCGAGACCCGCGCGCAGTTCCTCCGCAAGCTGATCGAGAACGCGTCCGCTCAGCCGGTGCGGAGCCACATTCACTTCCAGGTTGAACATTCCGAGTTCGGTCTGGAAATCACGGCTCGCGATACGCCTGAGCACCTCCGCATTCATCATGCGGGGCATGCCGTCCGAGCCGACGAGATTCAGCTCGATCTCTAGACCCATCAGATTCTTGGGCCGGTCGAACCTCTCCTCGGCCAGGAGCCGCCCCAGCACCGCCAGGCACTGTTGCAGCTTCCTGCGGTATTTCCGCCGATCGGACAGCTCGGACCCGTCCGCCTCGACCTTCTCCCCCATCGAAGTGTCCCTCCTCGAGTGGGCAGCCCGCAGCGTCGGCCGCTCGCGTCACGATCGATAATGCCCACACTGGGTGATCCGTAACGTCCCCGTGGTCGCCCGGTCGGGGGTAGAGTGTCCACAACGGTCGTACGGCACATTCCTTTGGCATGGCGGCGGGTTCCGTTTCCGCCGTCCGATGACCCCTGGGAAACAACGGCGAGTTTCAGCCGACCCGTCCGGACGGACAAGCCCAGGCCAGACGCCTGCCTTCACCGTTTATCAACAGAAAGTCCGCGGAAGACGGACCGGAATATGCCTTGCGGGCAATATCCGCGAGAGCTAGCAGAAACATGCCGTGAACACACGTCGTATAAACTGCGCCCACGAGGCAGAGAGTCGGCGTCCGGTCGTTCCACGACCCTGGGCCGGCCTCTGACCAGATGCTGACAGTGACGTCGGCACTCGCCCGCGCTCCACCTCACGCATCACCCTGTCTCCAGAAGAGAGAGGCAACCCACCATGCCGCTGCATGTTCCCCCGGCTCCCGCGCCCGCGCTGCGCAGCGTTCTCGCGGCACTCGGTTCCCCTACCGCCGTGCGCGATGCCCGCACCCCCGCTCTGCAGTCCGTCCAGGGACCGCTGAGCCCCGAACTGCCGCTTCCCGTCCATGTGCTCAGTCATGTCACCCCGGCAAGCCTGACCGGTACCGCCGAGGCACGCACACCACAGACCAGGCTGGTCGGCTGGCGGTTCCTGATCCACAGCGGCGACCGTGCCGTGGCCGCCGCCGACACCATGCTCACCGCGGACGGCTGGGCCTTCTCGCGCTTCTTCGAAGGCCCGTACATCACCGCCACGGAGCGTGCGCTCCGCCAGGCGGAGACCCTGGGCACCGACTTCCAGCCGCGGCTGCTGTCGGTTCCCGAGCTGTACATGCTCACGCTGTGGCTGCACGGGGACACGGAGGCCGACGCCTCCACGGGGGCGCCCGCGCCCGCCGACATCCTGGTGCCGCTCGCACCCGCGCCGCCGGGCTTCGCGGCCCACCGTCCGCACCGGGTGGCCGAGTTGCTGCCCATGATCGGACTGCGGCTCGCTCCCGCGCCGCTGCTGAGCACGACGGCCTGAAGCGCCTCCGGCGGTTCGGGTCTTTCACTGTCGCGTCTTCTTCCGTACCCCCTCCGTGCCCCGCGGCCACTCAGGCCGCGGGGCACCCTTTTGCCCATGCGGAGTAGTCCTCTCAGGTCACCCTGAACCACCCGAAAGGACAGTCCAGTTGAACTGAACCGTCCGGGCGGGTGACACGTCCTTAAGCAAAAGGAAGAGCTGCCGCGAAATCCCTGCGGATTACCATCCGTAGGGCAACACTAGGACTGGACCAAACAGATACGGGGGGCGGCCTTGACCACATCGAGCCGCAGGACTCTCACCACGACACAGCGAAAGAACTCGCCCATGTGCCAGCATCAACCAGCCTGCCCGACAGCCGACTCCGCCGCCCGCGACGCCGCACGACTGATGGCACACCACCCGGAGCAGGGCTGGAGTCTGCTGTGCAATGGCGTCCTGCTCTTCGAGGACACCGGTGAACTGCTGCCGGACGGAAAGATCATCGACCCGCACCGCCCGCTGGGCACCGACCAGGTGGTGACGGCGGCCTGATGCCGTCGGCGGTCCCGGGGACCGCCGGAACTGACAGGGGCCGGCCCGGAGAGCTTCCTCCGCACCGGCCCCGACGCGTGCCGTGCCCTGCCGCCCGGCAGTGACCGAGTGACCGTACGAGTCCGTCAGTGGTCGTACGAGTCCAACGGCGGGCAGGAGCAGACCAGATTGCGGTCGCCGTACGCACCGTCGATACGGCGGACCGGCGGCCAGTACTTGTCAGCCGCCGACACCCCCGCCGGGAAGACCGCCTCGGAGCGGCTGTACGGGTGCTCCCACTCGCCGCCCAGCGCGGCGGCCGTGTGCGGAGCGTTGTGCAGCGGATTGTCGTCCGCGGGCCACTCGCCCGACGCGACCCGCTCGATCTCCTGACGGATGGCGATCATCGCCTCGCAGAAGCGGTCGATCTCGTTCAGGTCCTCGCTCTCGGTGGGCTCGATCATCAGCGTGCCGGCCACCGGGAACGACATCGTCGGCGCGTGGAAGCCGTAGTCGATCAGACGCTTGGCGATGTCGTCGACACTCACCCCGGTCGCCTTGGACAGCGGCCTCAGATCCACGATGCACTCGTGCGCCACCAGCCCGTTGGGCCCCGTGTAGAGCACCGGGTAGTGCGGCTCAAGACGCTTGGCGATGTAGTTGGCGGCGAGCACGGCGACCTGGGTCGCGCGCTTCAGCCCCTCGCCACCCATCAGCCGTACGTACGCCCAGGAAATCGGCAGGATGCCGGCCGAGCCCCACGGCGCCGCCGAGATCGGCCCGACGCCCGTCGCGGGTCCCGCCGCGGGCTGGAGCGGGTGGTTGGGCAGATACGGGGCGAGGTGCGCCCGTACCCCGACGGGACCGACGCCCGGACCGCCGCCGCCGTGCGGGATGCAGAAGGTCTTGTGCAGATTGAGATGGGACACGTCCGAGCCGAACCGGCCCGGCTTGGCCAGCCCCACCAGCGCGTTGAGGTTCGCGCCGTCGACGTACACCTGGCCGCCCGCGTCGTGAACGACCGCGCAGATGTCGCCGATGTGCTCCTCGAACACCCCGTGCGTGGACGGGTAGGTGACCATCAGCACGGCCAGTTCGGGGCCGTACTGCGCGATCTTGGCACGCAGGTCATCGACATCGACGTCGCCGTCCTCGCGGGTCTTGACGACAACGACCTTCATCCCGGCCATCACCGCGCTCGCCGCGTTCGTGCCGTGCGCGGAGGACGGGATCAGACAGACGGTACGGTCCGTGTCACCATTGGCCCGGTGGTACGCCCGTACGGCCAGCAGTCCGGCCAGCTCGCCCTGCGAACCGGCGTTGGGCTGGAGGGACACCGCGTCATAGCCGGTGACCTCGGCGAGCCGCTCCTCCAGCTCCCTGATCAGGGTGAGATAGCCCTGCGCCTGCTCGGCCGGCGCGAAGGGATGCAGCGCCCCGAACTCGGGCCAGGTGACCGGCTCCATCTCGGTGGTCGCGTTGAGCTTCATGGTGCAGGAGCCGAGCGGGATCATGCCGCGGTCCAGCGCGTAGTCGCGGTCGGCGAGCCGGCGCAGATAGCGCAGCATCGCCGTCTCCGAGCGGTGCTGGTGGAAGACCGGGTGCGTCAGGTAGTCGTCGGTGCGCAGCAGCGCCCCGGGCAGGGCGTCGTCGGTCGCCTCGTCCAGTGCGTCGAGATCGCCCGTGACACCGAAGGCGGTCCATACGGCGGTCACCTGGGCACGGCCGGTGGTCTCGTCGCAGGCGACGGAGACGGTGTCCGCGTCGACGAGACGCAGATTGACGCCGTTCTCACGGGCGGCGGCGACCACCTCGGCGGCCTGTCCCGGCACCCGGACGGTCAGGGTGTCGAAGTACGCGCCGTGCACGGGCTCCACCCCGCCCGCGCGCAGCCCGGCGGCCAGGATCGCCGCGTACCGGTGGGTGCGCTGGGCGATCCCGCGCAGTCCCTCCGGGCCGTGGTAGACCGCGTACATCCCCGCCATCACGGCGAGCAGCACCTGAGCGGTGCAGATGTTGCTGGTGGCCTTCTCGCGGCGGATGTGCTGCTCGCGGGTCTGGAGCGCCAGCCGGTACGCCTTGTTCCCGTCGGCGTCCACGGAGACCCCGACGAGCCGGCCCGGCAGGCTGCGTGCGAACTTCTCCCGTACGGCCATGAACCCGGCGTGCGGCCCGCCGAAGCCCATCGGCACCCCGAAGCGCTGGCTGGTGCCGACCGCGATGTCCGCGCCCAGCTCGCCGGGCGAGGTGAGAAGGGTCAGCGCGAGCAGATCGGCGGCGACGGTCACGATCGCGCCGAGGCCGTGCGCCTGCTCGATCACGGGCCTGATGTCCCGTACGGCACCGGAGGCGCCCGGGTACTGGAGCAGCACCCCGAAGACCCCGCGCTCGGCGATCCCGTCCGGTATGCCCTCGCTCAGATCGGCGACCACCACATCGACACCGGTCGGCTCCGCGCGGGTCTCGATCACGGCGATGGTCTGCGGCAGCGCGTCGGCGTCCACCAGGAAGACCCCGCCCTTGACCTTGCCGACCCGGCGGGAGAGCGCCATCGCCTCGGCGGCGGCGGTGCCCTCGTCGAGCAGGGAGGCGCCCGAGGTTGGCAGGCCGGTCAGGTCGGCCACGACGGTCTGGAAGTTGAGCAGCGCTTCGAGGCGCCCCTGGGAGATCTCCGGCTGGTACGGCGTGTACGCGGTGTACCAGGCCGGGTTCTCCATGACATTGCGCAGGATCACCGGCGGGGTGAACGTGCCGTAGTAGCCGAGGCCGATCATCGGCGCCAGCACCTGGTTGCGCGAGGCGAGGGACCGCAGCTCGGCCAGGACCTCGGCCTCGGTGCGTGCGCCGGGCAGATCCAGCGCCTCCGCGCTCCTGATCGCCTCGGGCACCGCGGCGGCGGTCAGCTCGTCGAGCGACCCGTAGCCGACCTGCGCCAGCATCTTCGCCTGTGCCCCCGTGTCGGGCCCGATGTGGCGCTGCTCGAAGGGGGTGCCGCGCTCCAACTGGGCGAGGGGTATGCGGTGGGCGGTCATTGGGAGGCCTCCTGGTCTGACACGACCTGCGAGGGCACCACGGCACGGGTGCCCGGACGGCCTCCCCCTCTGTCATCTCAACCTGAGAGCTTCACCGGTCCGTCCGAGACGGGCCGGCTTTCACCGTCGGTGAGAGCGGATGCCGTCCGACGCCCGCCCTGCTTTCCAGAGTGACCTCGTCCGCGCGGTACGGGGGCCTGAGAGATTCCGGGGAGGATTTGCTCCTTCGGCGCCTCCGGACTTCTCTCCGGAGGACTCTCCCGCACGGGGTCAGCAGCCGTTGTCAGAGTACCAGCGAGGACTTGAGCGTGACGTTCGAGTGGCCGACACCCCGGATCTGCATTTTTGTAGTGATACGAGCATGTGCGACCCGTTGGAGGGACCGTGGAGACTGATATCGATCCGCGCAGCCTGATAGGCCGCAAGGCGTTCGACCGTAACGGCCACCGGCTCGGCACGGTGGACGAGGTGTATCTCGACGACGCCACCGGAATCCCGGAGTGGGCCGCGGTCCGCACCGGGCTGTTCAGCCGTGATGCCTTTGTCCCGCTCGCCCCCAGCACCCTGGTGAACGACGCGCTCCAGGTCCCCTTCGAGCGCGCGCTGATCAAGGACGCCCCCGATTTCGGCGTCGGCCGCCATCTCTCGCCGGAGCAGGAGCTCCAGCTCTACCACCACTACGGCATCACCCTGCCCGATCCGGAGCCCGAGCCGCCGGAAGGGTCCGCCTCCCTGTCCGACCGGGACGCCGAACGCGACTTCGGCCGGCTGGCGGGCCAGGACGACTGACCGGGGTCCGCCTCCGGCCCGGGCACCAGGGGCAGCGGCTCGGAGAGCGTCAGATCGGGGTCGTCGACCCAGAAGGTCCGCACCCGCCCCGGCGCGGACCCGGGCTCCTCGAACCGTACGGTCACCCGCCGCAGCCCGCTGCCCTGCACCCAGCCCGCCCCGTACTCGGTGTGCCGCACATCGTGTCCCGCCGGGAAGCGCCGCTCGGCGGGCGCCTCCGGCCCCTGGGGGCTCCCGGCGGGCAGCGCCGGTGCGGGCTCGGGCTCAGGCGCGGCGGGTGCCGGTACGGGACGGTCGGCCGCGGCCTGCGCGAACAGGTCCTCCTGCGTGA
>NZ_LATD01000048.1 GCF_000981895.1 Streptomyces odonnellii
GGTTGAAAGAGACAGGGGTGGGTGGCTGCCATCCCGTCTGCCGTCGTCCCAGGCAGAGCCGAGCAGACGCGGCCCCTGGCGTCCAGGTCGTTCGTACAGTGGCGCGCTCCACCTGGACGCCAGGAACCACGCCCGCTCCACGGTGTGTGGGACGACGGCAGACGGGATGGCAGCGGGGGGAGGTGCGGGACCTGCCGGAATGCTCCAATGCGGCCGAATCGCGCCCTACTGCACTTCTGGCGGTCGCTTCACACTCTGATGTATGGGGGCCCGGACAGGAGCCAACGAAAGCACTTGTCAGAGCTGTGGGGAACCGGATTCGACGGTCCGCATGCGGGGCCGAGCTTTCCCCATGGCTGAACTCTGCGACGCCTGTTGGAACGACTTCACCGACGACCTTGCCCGGTACGAGGGCGCCAACGCGCCCCCGAGGGCCGAACCGGGGCCGGACGACGTTGATTGGATCGAACCACCCATGTGCCCCGAGTGCGGTGCACTCCTGAGGCCCTATCAGACCAACTACGACCGGTGGGTCTACCTCGCTTCGAGGGAACTCCCAGCGAAGGATGTTCCCTCCCGGTACAGGTGGCGCCTGATCCCCCTTCTTGCGCGTCACTCGCAGGTGCCGACTGACTTCGTCGCTGTCCGTATCGGCGGGCTTGCGCCGCTGCCCGGTGAGCTTGTCGTACCCGCGCACATAGCCGTGTGCCCCAGCCCGGATGCCTCCGAGCAAGTTGAGCAGGCGCGGAGGGACGATCTCCGTCGCGCCGATCCTGGGGACCACGGCCAGGCTGTCTAGTGGCTTGTTCTGGTCCGAACGTCCGGAAGTCCCCGCTGCTCCACTACGGTGTGGAGCGACGGGAGGCGGGACGGGGGCAGGAAGGCAGCTCTGTGGGGCTGTGGGTGCCCGGGCCGATGGTGATGAGTTTGACATCAGTGGTTGACATCAACAGCAGCGGACGACAGCGGTCAGTGACGGACATCGGTGCACTTCACCGCTGGTTGGTGAGCTGGATCACGCATGTCTACTCAACGGAAATGAAAATGGGATGATGTCGATATGAAGGGACGCGTCCTTGTCGTCGATGACGACACCGCACTGGCCGAGATGCTGGGCATTGTGCTGCGGGGAGAAGGTTTTGAGCCGTCGTTCGTAGCGGACGGTGACAAGGCACTTGCCGCTTTCCGGGAGGCCAAGCCGGATCTGGTGCTGCTGGATCTGATGCTGCCGGGCCGGGACGGTATTGAGGTGTGCCGGCTCATCAGGGCCGAGTCCGGGGTTCCGATCGTCATGCTGACGGCCAAGAGCGACACGGTCGACGTGGTGGTGGGGCTGGAGTCGGGGGCCGACGACTACATCGTCAAGCCGTTCAAGCCCAAGGAACTGGTGGCCAGGATCAGGGCGCGGCTGCGCAGGTCCGAGGAGCCGGCGCCGGAGCAGTTGGCGATAGGCGATCTTGTGATCGATGTCGCGGGTCACTCGGTGAAGCGGGACGGGCAGTCGATCGCGCTGACCCCGCTCGAGTTCGATCTGCTGGTCGCGCTGGCTCGTAAGCCGTGGCAGGTGTTCACGCGTGAGGTGCTCCTGGAGCAGGTGTGGGGCTACCGGCACGCGGCGGACACCCGGCTGGTGAATGTGCATGTCCAGCGGCTGCGCTCCAAGGTCGAGAAGGACCCCGAGCGCCCGGAGATCGTGGTGACCGTCCGCGGTGTCGGTTACAAGGCAGGACCGAGCTGACATGTCCGGCGGCGGCGCTGCTCCGAAGCCCGGGGCGCCGGGGGTCCGTGCGGGGCGGGCTGCCGGTCCCGGGCGTGTCCTGACGCGGTTCCGCCGGCTCTTCCAGAGCGGTCGGCTGCTTCAGGACGGCTCGCCGGGCGGGCCGGCGCTGCGGCTGCTGGTGCGCTGGGTAAGGCGTCCGCTGCTGCCTGCCGTGCGGCTGTACCGGCGCAATATCCAGCTCCGGGTCGTCGCGGCCACGCTGCTGATGTCGCTCGGCGTGGTGCTGCTGCTCGGGTTCGTCGTCATCGGCCAGGTGCGCAACGGTCTGCTCGAAGCCAAGGAGAAGGCGGCCCAGAGCCAGGCGGCCGGCGGGTTCACCGTGGCGAAGGAGAAGGCCGACGCGCCGGCGGCGCTGGGTGGCAGGGACGGCGACGGGACGAGCGGCAAGTCGGGCAGAAACTCTGTCAACTGGCGGTCCGACCTGGTGGAACAGCTCGCCAGCGGTGGTCCGGGAGCCTTCAATGTGGTGGCGCTGAGCCCCGACGCGCAGGATGCCGCGTCCACCAGTAGGGCGCCGCGGGTCTCGGGCGGGGTGGACTTCGCGAGCGTTCCGGCGGATCTGCGGTCGGCCGTCGCGCGCGGGAACGGGCCGTTCGAGACGTACGCCCAGATCAGATACACCGGGGCGACCGAGGACCGGGAGCCGGAGCCGGGGCTGATCGTCGGCAAGCGGCTGAACGACGTCGACGGCAACGCGTACGAGCTGTACTACCTCTTCCCACTGACGCAGGAGGAGCAGTCGCTCAACCTGGTCAAGGGCACGCTCGCCACGGCAGGGCTCTTTGTGGTGGTGCTGCTGGGGGCCATCGCCTGGCTGGTGGTGCGGCAGGTCGTCACGCCAGTACGGATGGCCGCGGGGATCGCCGAGCGGCTCTCCACGGGGCGGCTCCAGGAGCGGATGAAGGTCACCGGCGAGGACGACATCGCCCGGCTCGGTGAGGCGTTCAACAAGATGGCGCAGAATCTCCAGCTCAAGATCCAGCAGTTGGAGGAGCTGTCCAGGATGCAGCGCCGGTTCGTCTCGGACGTCTCGCACGAGCTGCGTACCCCGCTGACGACTGTGCGGATGGCCGCCGATGTCATCCATGAGGCGCGTGGCGACTTCGATCCCGTGACGGCACGCTCGGCCGAGCTGCTCGGCGATCAGCTCGACCGCTTCGAGTCGCTCCTGTCGGACCTGCTGGAGATCAGCCGTTTTGACGCGGGTGCTGCGGCGCTGGAGGCGGAGCCGATAGACCTGCGGGTGGTCGTACGGCGGGTGATCGGCGGGGCCGAGCCGCTGGCGGAGCGCAAGGGCACCAGGATCCGGGTCCTCGGGGACGAGCAGCCCGTGGTCGCGGAGGCCGATGCCCGCCGGGTGGAGCGGGTGCTGCGCAATCTGGTCGTCAACGCCGTCGAGCACGGCGAGGGCCGGGATGTCGTCGTACGGATGGGGGTCGCGGGCGGTGCCGTCGCGGTCGCCGTGCGTGACTACGGTGTGGGGCTCAAGCCGGGGGAGGCGACCCGGGTGTTCAACCGGTTCTGGCGGGCCGATCCGGCGCGCGCCCGGACCACCGGGGGCACCGGGCTCGGGCTGTCGATCGCTGTCGAGGACGCGCGGCTGCACGGCGGCTGGCTCCAGGCGTGGGGCGAGCCCGGCGGCGGTTCGCAGTTCCGGCTCACGCTGCCGCGTACGGCGGACGAGGCGCTGCGTGGCTCGCCCATACCCCTGGAGCCCGAGGACTCCCGGCGCAACCGTGAGCGTGCCGAGGCGCAGGCTCTCAAGGAAGGTGGCGCGCAGCGGCTGGGGAGCGTGCCCGCGCAGCAGTGCGCGGACCGGCCCGCGCTCGCCAGTGCGGCCGGAACGCCCGCTCCGGTCGCGCCGCCCCGTACCGCGGCGGTGGACCCGGCGGCGATGCCGGGCAGCGGAGCGCGGGTGGTGGCCCGGCCCGCGGAAGAGACAGTTCCAGGCGGCGGGCACGGCGCGGTCGAGGCCGACGACTCCGTACACCAGGTTCCGGAGCGGGAGGACATCCGTGGGCGCTGACCGCCGTCGGTACGGCCTGGGGCGGGCGGTGAGGATCCCGGCGGTGCTGGGGACACTCGCCGCGCTGCTGGCCGGGTGCGCGTCGATCCCGGACAGCGGTGACGTCGAGCCGGTGAGGGCATCGCCGCCCGGCGAGTCGCAGGTGCGGGTGTACGCGGTGCCGCCGCGTGAGAAGGCGGGGCCCGACGAGATCGTCGACGGCTTCCTGGAGGCCATGACCAGTGACGATCCCGACTTCGCGATGGCCAGGAAGTATCTGACCAAGGAGGCGTCCCGGGACTGGAAGCCGGCGGAGGGCACGACCGTACTGCGCGCCGCGCCCGACCCCAGCCCTTCCAAGGAGCAGCCGCCCGGATCCGGGGACACCGGTCGTACGTATCCGCTGTACGGGGACCGGATAGCGGATGTGGACGCGGCGCACGCCTACCAGCCGATCGAGCCGACGCCGTACAACGGTGCGATCCACCTGGTGCAGGAGAAGACCACGGCAGACACCAAGGAGTGGCGCATCGACAGTCTGCCGCCGGGCCTGGTGCTCGGTGAGTCGGACTTCCAGCGCAACTACCGGTCCATGAACAAGTACTACTTCGCCGCGGGGGAGAACTGGCTGGTCGCCGACCCGGTCTACATCCGCCAGCGCATAGACCCCACGACGCGGATGGATCCGGTCACCCAGGCGGTGAAGGTGCTGCTGGACGGGCCGACGGACTGGCTGAAGCCCGTGGTCGAGTCGCCCTTCCCGCCGGGGACGGCCCTTCAGAAGGGCACCAGATCACTGGAGTTCGACGACCGCAACGCGCTGAAGGTGCCGCTGAACGAGAAGGCGGCCAAGGCGGGGCGTACGCAGTGCCGGAAGATGGCGGCGCAACTTCTGTTCACCCTGCGGGATCTGACGTCGACCCCGGTCAGCCAGGTCGAGCTGCTGGCGGACGGGTCCTCGCTCTGTGTGCTCAGCGGGGACCAGGCCGAGGAGTTCGCGCCGGACCGGACCACGGGCCGTCCGGACAACCCGTACTTCATCGACAGTGGGGGACGGCTGTCGACGCTTCATGTGGGCACTGACGAGAACGCCGATCCGGCGCGTGTCATCGGGCCGTTCGGGAATGGCGCGCTGAAACTCGGCTCGGTCGCGGTGGCACGGGACGAGAGGCACGCCGCGGGGGTTTCTGAGGACGCCAAGTCGCTCTATGTGGCGTCCATACTCTCGGACGGCGAGCTGGGCGACGCGCTGGTGAAGAGCGACGCCGCGCGCCCGCAGGACCGGTTGTCCGCGCCGAGCTGGGACGGGCACGGTGATGTGTGGATAGCCGACCGTGATCCGCGCAAGCCGCGTCTGCTGCGGTTCGCGGACGGCACCGGCACGGGGCAGGAGGTCACGGTCGACGGGCTCGACGGGGCACGGATCGACGCGCTCAAGGTCTCGGCGGACGGTGTACGGATCGCGCTGCTGCTGGTGAAGGACGGGCGGACCACCCTGCAGATCGGCCGGGTGGAGCGGCATGGTTCCGGGGCCAAGGCCGAGGTGTCCGTACTGGGGCTCCAGCCCGCGGCCCCGCAGATGGAGTCGGTGACCGCGGTGTCCTGGGCCGGGCCGAGCCGGCTGGTGGTGGTCGGCAAGGAGACCGGCGGGGTGGAGCAGGTGCGGTACATACAGACCGACGGGTCGACCTCCGCGGCGGGTGTGCTGCCGGGGCTGTCCCCGGTGACGGCGATCGCGGCGGCCGACGACGACCAGCAGCCGCTGGTGGCCGATTCGCAGGACGCGGGGATCGTACGGCTCCCCATGGGGGCGAACTGGCAGACGATGGTCGAGGACGGCTCTTCGCCGGTCTATCCCGGCTGATCCCGTGCATGACACGGCTGTGGCCAGGGGAGAGGCCGCCAAGCCCGGCCGAGGCGCATCGGGCGCCTTGGCCGGCGGCATATGACCCATGGCTGGACCTTTACCGGACGCAGTTGTCCACAGGGGTGGCCCGTGGCTCCCGGGATTGGCACAGTGGCTCCCATGCGGGGGTGGTGGAGAGAGATCACCGGGTTGGTGCTGCCGGTCGCCTGTGGCGGCTGCGGCAGCCCCAGGACACCGTTGTGCGAGGACTGCGGCCGGGCTCTGTACGGCACATGGCCCTGTCGGGTGCGGCCGGTTCCGGAGCCGGTGGGGCTGCCCGCGGTGTACGCGGCGGCGCCGTACGAGGACGCCGTACGGTCCGTGCTGCTGGCCCACAAGGAGCGGGGCGCGCTCGGGCTGGCGGGGCCGCTGGGCCGGGCGCTCGCCGGGGCGGTGGGGGACGCCGCGCCGGCCGGTACGGGAGTGGGGCCGCTGTGTCTGGGGCCGGTGCCGTCCTCACGGCGGGCGGTCGGGGCGCGGGGACATGACGCGACGCGCCGGATAGCCCTGGCCGCGGCCGGCGAGCTGAGACGTACGGGCC
>NZ_LATD01000480.1 GCF_000981895.1 Streptomyces odonnellii
ACGGGCAGGGGCGCGGGTACGGGCACGGGCGTGGGTCCCCCGGGCGGCCCGGACTCCGCGGCGTACCCGGGGCCCGGCGCCTCGCCCGCCGCCCCCTCGCCCGTCCCCTCCCCGACCCCGAGGAGCCTCCCCGTACCGGCCAGGTAAACCCGTTTTGGCGATCGCTCCGCCATCCCATATGCTGCTGACGCGTCCCCGACGCGCTGGAAAGCGCCAGGCGAGCCCTTAGCCCTCATCGTCTAGTGGCCCAGGACGCCGCCCTTTCAAGGCGGTAGCACGGGTTCGAATCCCGTTGGGGGCACGTACGACCACCACACGTTCTGGCTGCCTCGACATGGGGTAGCCAGAACCTGGTCAGCACTGTCGCTCCCTTGGGCCGTTCGCCCGGGCCGACAAAGTGCTCGCATCCGCAGCTCCCTCAACCGAGCCTGGCTCCGCGCCCAATGAGCGCCGTTGCAGTCATCACCGCCGCGGGAGCAGCGGCAGGCAACAGCTACGAACGCAGCGTCACACGGTTGCAAACCACAGATCGTTTGCCGAGAAGTTTTCAGTATCCAACGTGCGAAACTTCTCCTCTCCTCCAAACGCCTGCCCGAGCACAGCAATGTCGCAGCGAATGACCGGATCATCAAACGAGGGAACGAAAATTACTTTTCCCTCCCGTGCGGGAATCTCCAGGTCGACCGAAAGGCCCTCCACGGCAAAAACCAATTGGAGCCCCGTGGAGACGATCGCCACACGCGCATCACGGATTAGAACGCTCAGCCATTCTTCGCCAGCCTCATCGTCCCAGTCGACAACGGCACCGAACGATCGGGCCAGGCTGTCAGCGATCTCAACTGCGGCCTCGTCGGACCAGGCGATCGGAGAATCGCACAGCCGCCCCAACATCTCCGAAATATCGATCACGGCGCACCGCCGAGACTCCCGTGAACGGCACCTCGAGCATTCCGGTAGACATTTATGTAATGAGTCAACTATCCGGTCCTTCCAATGACCCCTACCGGCGCATTCTCGACATACACCTTGGCCTTGTTTTCGACCCACAGTCCTCTGGCGTCAGCATAAGCAGCAGCATCTAGAACTGCCTTTCCCGCATCGACACCGGTCAGGAAGGCCCTCAGGGACCACACAGAGAATGGTAGCTCTGTGTAATCGTCTGGGTGGCACCGGCGTAATTGACCGTGGCGACCACCACGGTCCACTCGTCCGGTGTCTTGCCCTCGGTGCGCCAGTAGAACTCGTCGCCTTCACTAGCAGTACGCCCCCGCAATATGCCGATGTCCCGGCCCTGGTGCGGGGCCGGGACATCCGACGAAGCGGCGTCCCCGCACCCGGCGAAGGGGCCCGGGGCGGGCCGTCCCCGGAAGGGGTGCCCGCCCCGGATCCGGGTCAGTTGGGGAAGCGGATGGACTTCACCGTGGGGAAGCCGATGGCTGGCGGGTCGGAGACGGCGGCCTCGGCCGTCCTCGACCTGCTGGTGCGGTCCGGGGCGTCCCAGGTCCCACCTGCCGGTGCGGTCCGGGGTGTCCCAGATCTCAGCGGAGCCGGTCAGCCGAGGTAGTCGGGAGACTCGGCCATTCCGGTAGCCCGGTCCTCGCCGCCGTCGACGGGCTTGGAGGGCGCCGGGCGCCCGATGAAGGCGACACGGCTCGCGATCCGGTCGCTCGTACCGCCGTACGTGCTCGCTCCGTTCCCGCCCGTACCGCCGCCACCGTTCTGGCCCGCCTTCTGGCCGTCCGGCGTGACGCCGAACCACGTGCCGCCCACGCCCTGGCCGTTGGTGTCCCCGGGCTTGGTGTCCTTGCTGAAGAGGTAGACCGGCCAGCCGCCGATCGTCACCTGGAACGCGCCGTCGCGCTGGATGAAGCCGATCGCCGACTTGTCCACCCCGTCGATGAAGACCCGGCCGCCCGGAGCGACGAGGTACGGCGGCCAGGTCGTGGCGCACTCACCGGAGCAGTTGGAGACCGAGGGGTCCGCGGTGTCCTTGTCGAACCGGTAGAGGGTGAAGCCGGCACCGTTGATGACCACGGGGTCCAGTTCACCGGCCTTGCCCGCGGACAACTGCACCCACTTGCGGACCACCGGCTTCCTCTCGGCGGCCGCCTTCGCGGGCGCCGCGTTGGCGGCCAGGTCGCCCTCGTTCAGGTCCGCGTTGTTCTGCTGCGCGGTGCCGGACTTGAAGGCGAAGCCGGTCGCGTCGGCGGACGCCGCGGATCCGCCGGCGGGCGCCGCCGAACCGGCCGCGGTGTCATCCCCGTTGCAGGCGGAGAGCAGCAGGACTCCCGCGATCGCGAGCGAGGCACAGCCGGTGGCGCGTGTACGGAACCGAGTACGGAACATCGAGTAACCCCCGTAGGTGGTGGTGCTGCCGCTCCGGCGACTCCGGAGCGTTCTCATCAGGAGCTACGGACCTGGTCCGGGGCCTGTTCGACGCGTACGGTTCCGAGACGCCACCGTGACAATGTCGTCGGCGCTGTCACCGAATTCCCAAGCGGATTCCGCGGAATTCGCGAGGGGCAGTTACACAGCCGGCCGGGGGTACGAGGCATAGCCGATAGAAGGCCCCGCCCGGCGAGCGCGCCTCGATGACACCGTCCGTGTAGAGCAGCAGCGCATCGCCGGTCTCGAAGCTGAACGGGTCGGTGCGATGGCTCAGAGCGGACGGTTCGCTCACCCCGAGTGGCGGCGCCGGGCTGTTGGCATGCAGGACCGTGACCTCGTGGCCGTGCACCAACAGGGGCGGTGGATGGCCGCAGTTGATCATCTCGGCCTCCGGACCGCGGTCCGGTATGTCGAGCACGAGCGCGGTGGTGAAGTGCTCGCCGGTGTCGTGCACGGTGTCCGCGACCTGCTCCACGTTCCGGCTGACGCTGTCTTCAAGGGCCGCCACCAGCTCGGGCAGGGTCGCGCACCGGTGAGCGCCCTCGCGGAACGCGCCCAGCACCACCGCCGCCTCACCGATGGAGGCCGGCCCCTTGCCCCGTACATCGCCGATGATCACCCGGCTGCCCGCATGGGCTCCGCGGGCGACCGCGAACAGATCACCCCCGATCTGGGTCTCGTCCTCGGCCGCCATATACATCCAGGCGATACGCAGCGGCCCGATCCGGCGGGGCGGCGGCCGGAGCAGAACCCGCTGCGCCACCTCGGCCACCGACCGCACCCGGTTCAGCTCCCGGTCGCGCCGCGAGATGGGTGTGCGCGGGCGTGTAGAGGCACGCGACGGTGATCACGACGATCAGCGCGAGCGGGATCGCCAGCAACCCGCGGCCCGGGAGGCGCAGCCTTGCGAGAGGGTGATCCGTCGGCCTGCACGGAAAGGCCATTTGCCGCTTTTAACCCCTATTCGACTGTATGCACTTTCCCTCAACGGCACCGAGGCGGGGGGAGTGCGCGGCCCGCCAAGACGGGCACCCAGGGACGAGGTTGCAGGTCACGCGTGCGGGGTATGACGTGGGGTCTGCTACGCTGATTCAGCGACATCAGCCAAGCGGAATGTGTCCGGGCGGTCACTGGGAATCACCAGGCCGACAGGGCTCACCGGAGGTCGGATGTCACGGAGAGTGTGCCGGAATCCCGTTGGGGGCATGCGATTCCGTGTGCGAGACTGGTGCTCGCGACAAAGCTTGGTCCTGTGGAGCAGTTTGGAGTGCTCGCCACCCTGTCAAGGTGGAGGCCGCGGGTTCAAATCCCGTCAGGACCGC
>NZ_LATD01000481.1 GCF_000981895.1 Streptomyces odonnellii
AGCGTCACATCCGCCCGGAACAGCGTCCACCCCCGCAGCCGCCCCCCGTCCATGTCCAGCGAGTCCGCCAGCCTGCTCACCCGGCGCCGCGCCGACGAAGGGCCCGACGAGGCGGCCACCAGGTCCTCGACCCGGTCGCGGGCCAGCCGTGCCAGGTCATAGGCGGGCTCACCGACCAGCGGCTCGGGACCGACCGCGAGCCAGGGCGCCCGCTCGCCGGCCAGCACCTTGCCCTGTCCGAACGCGCCGTGCAGCAGCCGGGTGTCCGCCGCCGAGGCCGCGGACGCGCAGAGTTCGTCGCGCGCCTCCAGCGCCGCCGAGACCAGTGGTCCGAGGCCCTCGTCCGCCGACTCCCGCAGCGCCGCCGACTCCCGCGCGGTGCGCTCGGCCACCGTCTCGAAACCATGGCCCTCCGGCGGTTCGACCCAGAGCCGCCGTACCGTACCCGCCGCTTCCAGCAGCGCCTTCGCCTCGGGCAGGGAGCGCAGCGAGATCTCCGGCTGGAGGCGCTCCAGCAGCAGCGCGGTGTCGGCAGTGGAGGCGGGGTCGAGCAGTTCCACCGCGCCCCAGCCCTTCCAGTGCGCCAGCGCCGCCCGCTCCAGCGAGGGCGCCGCGAACGACGGGACGATCTTGAGTGTCGCGGGGGAGCCGTCGGCCCGCCGTACCAGCACCACCAGTCCGCGCCGGCCGCCCGGCGCGACGACCCGCTCGACCTCGAGCCCGCGCGCGGCGACCGCCTCCCCAGCGAGGGCGGGGAGCAGGCTCAGCCACTCGGCCGCGGCCGGTTCGCCGTACTGCTCGCCGAGGGTACGGACCAGACGCTGCGGCGGTTCGAAACCCATACGTGCGTGGTCACCTTTCCGGGTTTTCCGGGCATTCCCGGCTCATCGCCGGTCCGTATGGGCCCGCGGGCTCATGGCCGGACCCAGCGGCTCACGCGCGCTCGGCGAGCCCAGGAAAGGCTACGCCCGTGCCGCGCCAGCGAACGGCGCGCACCGCGGCCTCGCGCAGCGCGCCCGCCGCCTCCCGCCGCAGGGGCCCTTCGGCCGCCCGTACGAGATCGGAGTAGACGCCCGCGACCCGGTCCTCCAGAGCGGCGGCGAGGCCTACGGCCGCGTCGGCGTCCGGCACCGCGAACGGCAGGGCGTACGCCGGCGCGGCCACCGCCGGCCTCCCGCCCAGATCGCGCACCGTACGCGCGAGCTCGTCGCGCCGGGCCCGGTGCGCGGTGTGCGCCGCGGCGGCCTCGGCCCGGCGGGCGTCGTCGACGCGGCCCCCGACGACCCCGTACCCGTACACCGCCGCGTGCTCCGCGGCGAGCGCCGCCTGCGCGGCGTCCAGCGCACGATTGCTCATGAGGCGGATCCTTTCGTCAGCAGCTCCGACAGCAGATAGGCGTGCGCGGCGCTCGCCGCCGCCAGGGAGGCCAGCAGCCGGGCCAGTTCCGGGGGCGCGTCCATGAGCGTGGCGGTGTGCGCGTCGGAGGTACGGCGCTCCGCGGCGGCCAGATCCTTGAGCGCCTGCTCCGCGTCGCCCGAGACGGCCGGGAGCATCGGCGGCCTCACGGTGGCGGAGGACGAAGGAGCGGCGGAGGCGGAAGAGGAGGGGCGCGCGGAGGGTGCGGGGCTCCCGGGCTTGCGCGCCGGCGCCAGCGCGTCCACCTGGCGCGCGACCGCCGCCCGCAGCGGCGCCAGCGCCCCGCTCGCGTCCGGAAACGTCTCCAGCACCGCGTCGTACCGCCCGAGCAGTTCGCGGCTGGTGTCCGCGGACCGCAGCCGCAGCGCGTTCTCCGCCCGCGCGGCCTTCGTACCGCTCGACACCCGGCCGTCCGCGGAGTCCGGGGTGCAGCCCGCCAGCAGACCCGCCGCGGTGACGGTCGCGGCGCCCGCGGCCCTCAGCGCATGCCTCCGTGTCGTCCCCGTGCGCCCCACGCGTCTCTCTCCCCTGTCTTCGGGCTTCGCGATGATCACCGCAGGCGAGCGTACCCGCGGGTCATCAACGGGTGGACGGCAACACCCCTTCGGACCGGATACCCTTTGATCTGACACACGACGATCCCACAACAGCACACGCGGCCGAGGAGTCACCCGGATGAGCACCACCCAGAGCGAAAGGCTGCGCGGACTGCTGGAACCGCTCGTCAGCGCGAAGGACCTGGATCTGGAGGAGATCGAGGTGTCCCGGGCAGGCAGGCGTCGTGTGCTGAGGGTCGTGGTGGATTCCGACGAGGGCGTCGACCTCGACGAGTGCGCCGAGCTGAGCCGCTCCATCTCCGAGAAGCTCGACGAGACGGACGCGATGGGCGAGGACGAGTACCAGCTCGAAGTGACCTCTCCGGGCGCGGAGCGCCCCTTGACCGAACACCGTCACTATCAGCGTGCCGTCGGCCGGCTGGCCAGATTCCAGTTGCACGAGGACGGCGAGCTGGTCGCCCGCATCCTCACCGTCGACGACGAGGGACTCGACCTCGAAGTGCCGGGCGTGAAGGGGCGCAGGCCCACCGCCCGCCGGATCGAGTTCGCGGGGATCGACCGGGCGCGCGTGGAGATCGAGTTCAGCCGCAAGGACAAGAAGGAAGAGGAGGCGTAGCCGTGGACATCGATGTGAAGCTCCTGAAGGGCTTGGCACAAGAGAAGGAGATCCCCTTCGATCTGCTGGTCGAGGCGATCGAATCCGCCCTCCTCATCGCCTACCACCGTACGGAGGGCAGCCGCCGGCACGCCCGGGTCGTGCTGAGCCGCGACAACGGGCATGTGACCGTGTGGGCCAAGGAGGACCCCTCCGAACTCGAAGAGGGCCAGGAGCCCAAGGAGTTCGACGACACCCCCTCGGACTTCGGCCGGATCGCCGCGACCACCGCGCGCCAGGTCATCCAGCAGCGGCTGCGGGACGCCGAGAACGATGTCACCTTCGGCGAGTACGCCCGCCGGGAGGGCGATGTCGTCGCCGGCCTGGTCCAGCAGGGCAAGGACCCGAAGAACGTCCTCGTCAAGCTGGACGACAAGCTGGAGGCCATCCTTCCGGTGCAGGAGCAGGTGCCGGGCGAGGAGTACACGCACGGTCTGCGGCTGCGCACCTATGTGGTACGGGTGGCCAAGGGTGTGCGCGGCCCGTCGGTGACGCTCTCCCGTACCCACCCCAATCTGGTGAAGAAGCTCTTCGCGCTGGAGGTCCCGGAGATCGCGGACGGCTCGGTCGAGATCGCCGCCATCGCCCGCGAGGCCGGCCACCGTACGAAGATCGCCGTACGGTCGACCCGGTCCGGACTCAACGCCAAGGGCGCCTGCATCGGCCCGATGGGCGGCCGGGTCCGCAATGTGATGGCCGAACTGCTGGGCGAGAAGATCGACATCGTCGACTGGTCGGACGACCCGGCCGAGATGGTGGCCAACGCGCTGTCGCCCGCCCGGGTCAGCAAGGTCGAGGTGGTCGACCTGGCGGCGCGGTCCGCGCGGGTGACCGTACCGGACTACCAGCTCTCGCTGGCGATCGGCAAGGAAGGGCAGAACGCCCGGCTGGCCGCCCGGCTCACCGGCTGGCGTATCGACATCCGCCCGGACACCGAGCAGACGGACGACAACCGCGACCGTGGCGGCGACCGGGACAGCGGCACCGGCGACCGTGGCGGCGACCGGGATCGCGGCTGACACTCCCGGGCGTCGGGCGGACGGTCGACGGCGGTCCGGCGGACGGTCGACGGCGGTCCGGCGGACGGTCGACGGCGGTCGGCCGACGGCGCCGGGCGGGAGTGCGGCCGACAATCCGCTGTCCCCGGCCGGTACCTGTCGGTAATGATCTCCCCGGAGGGATCCTGTCGCGCCGCGATGGACACCCTCCGGGAGCCGACGCGATCTTTGACCAGTCGCGCGTTCGACCCTTGCCCCAAAGGGGTGAGGTCGGTGCGGGGAGGTAGACTTGAAGATGTCTGGCCGGACGAGCGCCCGAGCCTGCCCCGAGCGAACGTGCGTGGGGTGCCGGGAGCGAGCGGCCAAGGACGATCTGCTGCGCATCGTGGTGGCCGGGGCACAGTGTGTCCCCGATCGACGCGGTACGCTGCCCGGCCGGGGTGCGTATGTGCACCCCGCCTTGAACTGTTTCGATCTGGCGGTCCGCCGCCGGGCGTTCCCGCGGGCCTTCCGGGTCCAGGGGCCGCTCGACTGCGCGGAGCTGCGCCGGTATGTCGAGCAGGCGGCACTGTAGGAAGAAGTACGGCACGGAACCCCGTGCGGTTCAGGTACCTCGCGAGTTGGAAGTAGGTCGAGATTGCGATGAGCACTCGATGAGTACGCGATGAGTACGCCCATGAAGTAGCGACGGTCCGGCGGTAACCCGGACCTAAAAGGAGCGAAGTGGCTAAGGTCCGGGTATACGAACTCGCCAAGGAGTTCGGCGTGGAGAGCAAGGTCGTCATGGCCAAGCTCCAAGAACTCGGTGAATTCGTCCGTTCGGCGTCGTCGACGATCGAGGCGCCGGTTGTACGCAAGCTGACTGACGCTTTGCAGGGGCCCGGCGGCAACGCCGGCAAGACCACTGCCAAGCCCGGGGCGCCCCGCAAGGCGACCCCCGCCAGGCCGGCCGCACCGGCCGCACCCTCGGCGGGTTCGTCGGCGCGCGCGCCGCGCCCCGCTGCCCCCAAGCCCGGTGTCCCGGCCCCCAAGCCGGCCGTCGCCGAGGCCCCCAGGAGCACTCCCGTGGCGCCGAGTCCCGGACCCCGTCCGACTCCGGCCCCCAGGCC
>NZ_LATD01000482.1 GCF_000981895.1 Streptomyces odonnellii
GGCGTACGGCACCGGCGCCCGGCCTAAAGCCGCGCCGGTGCCGTACCGCTCGGCAGTGTCAGTTCCCACGCGTCCGGCCGCAGCGTCCAGGTCCGTGTCCGTACCGGCCCCGCCACCCGGGCGTCCGCCCGGTAGCGGAAGTCCGCCCCCGACACCGTCACCGACAGCGCTTTCGCCCGCACCGGCTCCGGCGACCCGCACGTACGGATCACGACCTCCGCGCGCCCTCCGCACGACCGCACCGTCACGCCCTCGACCGGCTCGTCCAGATCGTTCAGCACGACCCCGTCCGCCTCCACCCGCAGCCGGTGCGAATGCGCCGCGAGCGCCTGCGGAACAGGCCGTACGAGCGTCCGTACCAGCGAACGGCACGCGTGCCACACCGACGCGGCTGCCGGCGCCGCCCCCGTCCCGGGCGCGGGCAGCGCGGGCAGCGCCGGGATCCGCAGATCCCCCAGCACCACCCCGTCGCTGTCGTCCACCAGCAGATCGAGCCGGCGCACCACCCCGTCCAGCACGGCGCGCGCCGCCGCCACCGCGCCCGTCGGAACGCCGAGCGACCGCGCGAGATCCACAGCGGCCCCGACCGGCACCACCGACAGCGCCCCGGAGGCAAGCTCCCGCTCGCGGTGCAGCAGCGCGACCGTACGCAGCAGCGCCCGGTCGTCGCCCACCACCACCGGCCGTCTGTTCCCGCGTCTGGCCAGAGCCCGCGCGAACTCCTCCGGGCCGTCGGGGAAGCAGATCTTCACCGCGGCGCCCGCGCTGAGCACGTCCTTCGCGATCCGCACCGATTCGCCGTCGGCTCTGCCGGCGACCGGGTCGATGACCACCAGAAGCTGCTGCGCGCCGTTCTCGGCGGGCTCTGGAGCCAACAGCTCGGTCCTTCCTCGGGTAGCATCTTTGTGCAAGAGCCCCTTGCGCTATTGCGCCAGGGGCTTCGTCTATTCCGGGGCACCGGTTCGACGGTCAGGGCTGACTCGTACGGTCGTACAAGCTCGTACAGTCATACAAGCGGTACGGCAGTGCAAGCAGTCGTACAGCGGTACAGCGGTTTCTGTGGCTACAGCGTGGTGCGATGTCGTACGGCGTACATGAGCACGAGCCGCATGGACGGCGTGCGCGGCCCCCGACCTTGGACATGCCCCGCCCGGAAGGGGTGTACGCCTGTGCCCGCACTTGTGCTGCTCGGTGCTCAGTGGGGTGACGAAGGCAAGGGAAAGGCCACCGATCTGCTCGGTGGATCCGTGGACTATGTCGTGCGCTATCAGGGCGGCAACAACGCCGGTCACACGGTCGTCGTGGGCGACCAGAAGTACGCACTGCATCTCCTCCCTTCCGGAATCCTCTCCCCGGGATGCGTCCCGGTGATCGGTAACGGAGTGGTGGTCGACCCGGCCGTCCTGCTCTCCGAGCTGAGCGGGCTCAACGAGCGTGGTGTCGATACGTCCAAGCTCCTGATCAGCGGTAACGCTCATCTCATCACCTCGTACCACACCACCATCGACAAGGTGACGGAACGGTTCCTCGGTTCGCGGAAGATCGGTACGACGGGCCGGGGCATCGGCCCCACCTACGCCGACAAGATCAACCGCGTCGGTATCCGGGTCCAGGACCTGTACGACGAGTCGATCCTGACCCAGAAGGTGGACGCGGCTCTCGACTTCAAGAACCAGATCCTCGCCAAGCTCTACAACCGTCGCGCCATCGAATCCGGCAAGATCGTCGAGGAACTGCTGACCTACGCCGACCAGCTCAAGCCCTACGTCTCCGACACTACCCTGGTGCTCAACAACGCCATCGACGAGGGCAAGGTCGTCCTCTTCGAGGGCGGCCAGGGGACGCTCCTCGACGTGGACCACGGCACGTACCCCTTCGTCACCTCGTCCAACCCGACCGCGGGCGGCGCCTGCACGGGCACGGGCGTGGGGCCGACCAGGATCAGCCGGGTCATCGGCATCCTCAAGGCCTACACGACCCGGGTCGGCGCCGGTCCTTTCCCGACCGAGCTGTTCGACGACGACGGCGAGGCGCTGCGCCGGATCGGCGGCGAGCGCGGTGTCACGACGGGACGCGACCGGCGCTGCGGCTGGTTCGACGCGGTGATCGCACGGTACGCGACCCGGGTCAACGGTCTGACCGACTTCTTCCTCACCAAGCTGGACGTCCTGACCGGCTGGGAGCGGATCCCGGTCTGTGTGGCGTACGAGATCGACGGCCGGCGCGTCGAGGAACTGCCGTACAGCCAGACGGACTTCCACCACGCGAAGCCGGTGTACGAATACCTGCCGGGGTGGTCGGAGGACATCACGACGGCGAAGTCCTTCTCCGACCTGCCGAAGAACGCGCAGGGCTATGTGAAGGCGCTGGAGGAGATGTCGGGGGCGCCGGTGTCGGCGATCGGGGTGGGTCCGGGTCGTACGGAGACGATCCAGATCAACTCGTTCCTGTAGGGCTCGCCCGCTCCTGTAGTTCCTGCGTGTAGTTCCTGCGTGTAGTTCCTGCGTGTAGTTCCTGTAGGGGCGCGCGAGGCGGGCGGGGGCGGGTTCGCGGACCGGGCGGTCCCGGTCCGCGAACCGGGCCGGTCAGCCGCTCTCGTTGGTCCTCGCGTACGTGAGGGACTCCCCGCCCTTCGACTCCCGGTGGAGGCTGCCGTCCGGCCTTATGGTCAGCTCGGTCGGCTTCCCCGGGGTGCAGGACGACATCGGCTCCCCCTCGGTGACCTTGGAGGGGCCGATACGGAGCGGGGCGCCGGGTTCCGGGGCGGAGGCGAGCGGCGCCTCGAAGACACAGTGGTACTTCCCGCCGTCCTGCCCCGGGCCGTCCGCGGTGAGGGAGAGCACCGTCCCGCCGACCTCGCCCTGCCGGATGACCAGCAGCCGGGTGCTGTACCCGGCTGCCGTCTCCAGCCCGCCGGACCAGGTCCCGAGGTACTTCTCGGGTACGACGCCTGCGGCCGCGGTGCCGGTGTCGGTGGGTGACGCGGACGGGCCGGCCCCGGGCGTGCTGTCGGCGGGGGCCTTGGGGGCGGCCCGTACACACATCACCCACCGACACCGACACCGAGG
>NZ_LATD01000483.1 GCF_000981895.1 Streptomyces odonnellii
AGGGAATAGGGGGTGCGGTGGTGTGGTTGGAGGTGACAGTTTAAGATTCAACCAATGAGCCGGAACCGGCCCCGGGAAGGGACGCCGGGAGCCGGGCTCCGGAACCACGAGAGGTGAGCACGATGCAGTTCGGGATCTTCACCGTCGGCGATGTCACGGTCGACCCGACCACCGGACGTGCGCCGACCGAGCATGAGCGGATCAAGGCGATGGTGACCATCGCGCGGAAGGCCGAGGAGGTCGGCCTCGATGTGTTCGCCTCGGGCGAGCACCACAACCCGCCGTTCGTGCCGTCCTCCCCCACCACCATGCTCGGCCATATCGCCGCCCTCACCGAGCGGCTGATCCTCTCCACCTCCACCACCCTCATCACCACCAACGACCCGGTGAAGATCGCCGAGGACTTCGCGATGCTCCAGCACCTGGCCGATGGGCGCGTCGACCTGATGATGGGGCGCGGCAACACCGGTCCGGTCTATCCGTGGTTCGGCGAGGACATCCGCCAGGGCATTCCGCTCGCGATCGAGAAGTACGCGCTGCTGCACCGGCTGTGGCGGGAGGACGTGGTGGACTGGGAGGGCAAGTTCCGTACCCCGCTCCAGGGCTTCACCGCCACGCCCCGGCCGCTGGACGGCACCCCGCCGTTCGTCTGGCACGGCTCGATCCGCTCGCCCGAGATCGCCGAACAGGCCGCCTATTACGGGGACGGCTTCTTCGCCAACAACATCTTCTGGCCCAAGGAGCACTTCCAGAAGCTGATCCGCCTCTACCGGAACCGCTACGCGCACTACGGGCACGGCACCCCGGAGCAGGCGATCGTCGGCCTCGGCGGCCAGGCGTTCATCAGGCGGAACTCGCAGGACGCGGTACGGGAGTTCCGGCCGTACTTTGACAACGCGCCGGTGTACGGGCACGGGCCCTCGCTGGAGGAGTTCACCGAGCAGACGCCGCTCGTCGTCGGGAGCCCGCAGGAGGTCATCGACAAGACACTGACGTTCCGGGAGTCGTTCGGCGACTACCAGCGGCAGTTGTTCCTGATGGACCACGCGGGGCTGCCGCTCAGGACGGTGCTGGAGCAGCTCGATCTGCTGGGCGAGGAGGTCGTACCCGTACTGCGCAAGGAGTTCGCGAGCCTGCGGGCGGCGGGGGTGCCGGAGGGACCGGTGCATCCGGCGGTGGCAGCCCGTACAGCTTCCGATTCCGCCTCCGCCTCCGCTTCCGACGACGGCGCCAAGGAGGTCTGACCGTGGGCGTGTTGAAGCTTGTCGCGGTATCGGCGGGGCTGAGCAAGCCGTCGTCGACCCGGCTGCTGGCCGACCGGCTGGCGGAGGCGGCCGTACGCGGACTGGCCGCCGACGGCCGCGAGGTGGAGGTCGAGACCGTCGAACTGCGCGAGCTGGCGGTCGACATCGCCAACCACATGGTCACCGGCTTCCCCTCGCCCGCGCTGGGCGCGGCGCTGGACCGGGTGACGGGGGCGGACGGGCTGATCGTGGTGACGCCGGTGTTCGCGGCCTCGTACAGCGGGCTGTTCAAGTCGTTCTTCGACCTGGTCGAACCGGACGCGCTGACCGGTACGCCCGTGCTCCTCGCCGCGACCGGCGGCACCGCACGCCACTCACTGGTCCTGGAACACGCACTGCGCCCCCTCTTCGCATACCTCCACGCCCTGCCCCTGCCGACCGCCGTCTACGCGGCAACGGACGACTGGGGCACGGGCGCGGACACCTACGGCGGCGGCCTGCCGACCCGAATCACCCGCGCGGGCGAAGAACTCGGCAGGCTGGTGGGGGCGGTACGGGGCGAGAAGGCGGGGCCGTCCGGGACGGACGAGTCGGCTGACGCCGAGGTGGTTCCGTTCGAGGAACTGCTCGGAAGACCGGCGTAGCGCCCCCGGCCCACTGCCCCCCATCCCGGGGTTACGCCCTAACGATCGAAGGGGAGCAGCCGGAAGGAGTCGTGAGCGGTGAGCGGCCGGATCGCGCGGAAGTCCCGTTCGTTGACGGTGAGCACGCAGTCGGTGCGGTACTCCTCAGCCAGCGCCACACAGGTGGCATCCGTCAGATCGACCGCGAGGTCGGCATAGCGGGCCATCACAGCGCTGGCCGAACGGAGGATGGTCTCGTCGACGGCGGGAATCACAAAGCGCGTCAGAGCGACCTGAGCCAGGATCCAGTCGAGCAGCCGCCGCGACTCCTCGGCCCCCAGCCGCCGGACTTCATGCGACCTGCGCCCGCCGCTGCGCTCCTTGACACCTTTGCGGAGCATATGGTCCAGCTCGGTGAGCACCATCGGCGCGATGACCACCAGGCCGGCTTCCGCCAGGGCGCGCTGAAGGTCCTTCTGCAGTACGTGCGAACGGTCGTACGCGCCGAGCAGCGCCCCCGTGTCGGCGACAAGGATCACGCCGCGTGGTCCGTGCTGTCATCGCCGTACAGAACCTCATGGACCCGGTTCGCGAAGGTGGGGTCGCCGCTGTCGAAAGTCGGCATGTCCAGGGGTTCCTCCCAGCGGCGCTCGCCCATGGCCGCCAGATGGACCCCACGTCGAATGATCTCCGCTTCAGGGACCCCACGACGGGCGGCGGCTTCCTTGATGATCGCCAGGTCCTGTTCGTCCACGTAGACCGTGGTCCGCTTCAGAGTCATACGGGTATGGTACCGCACACATACGTACGACGCGGGATCCATCTGTGCCTTCCAAGGCCCCTGGCGCCAAAGCCCCGGGCGCGGTTGTCAGAGCGGGACTACGTCCGCCACTACGCAGGCGATGTTGTCCGGGGCGCCCGACTCATGGGTCTGGGTGATGAGGTGGTCCACCGCCTCTGTGGGGGTGTCGGCCCGGGTGAGGGTGTCGTGGAGCCGGGTCGGGGGGAGGGTGGTGGAGAGGCCGTCGGAGCAGAGCAGGTAGCGGTCGCCGGGGTGGGCGTCCTGGAGGTGGAGGTCGGGTTGGGCGGCGGTGCCGTCCAGGGCTTTGAGGAGTATCGCCCGCTGGGGGTGCGAGGCCGCCTCCTCGGGGGTCAGGGTGCCCTCGTCGATCATCGACTGCACCACCGTGTGGTCATGCGTGATCTGGAAGAACTCCCCGTCCCGCAGCAGATACGCCCGGCTGTCCCCGATATGCACCAGCGCCAGTTGTGAGCCGGTCCACAGCATCGCGGTGAGGGTGGTGCCGGAGCCGGTGAAGCCGTCGACCGCGCGGTTCGCCCGTTCCACCGAGTCGGCAAGGGCGCTGAGCAGCTCCCCGCCCGGGAGGCCCGGGAGGCCTGGAAGGCTCGGGAGATCCGGGAGGCCGGGGACGTCCGGCAGCGGCTTCATCGCCTCGATCGCCGCCGCGCTCGCGGGAGCCCCCTCCGCCCCGTACCCGTCCGCGACGGCGAGCAGGCGCGAACCGGCGTACGCGGTGTCCTGGTTGGTCTTGCGGACCAGTCCGCGCTCCGATCGGGCCGCGTACCGGATCCCGAGCGGTGGGGACGGAGGAGAGAGGGGAGAAGTGGGCGGGTG
>NZ_LATD01000484.1 GCF_000981895.1 Streptomyces odonnellii
CGCCGGCGCTTCGGTCGTCGGCGCCGGGGTCCCGGCCGTCCCGGCCGCCCCGATAACGAGTGCCGCGTTGTCGGACCCCTGTGCGATGCTCTGGCCCGTGGAGACCAGGTCCGTCAGCCCGGTGTTCGTCGGCAGGGCCGGCGAGCTGACCGCGCTCACCGAAGCGCTCGCCCGCGCCACCGCGGGCGAGCCCCAAGCGCTGCTCATCGCCGGTGAGGCCGGGGTCGGCAAGACCCGGCTCGTGGAGGAGCTGTGCTCCGTCGCGTGCGCCAGGAACGCGGTCGTGGCGGTCGGCGGATGCGTGGAGATCGGCGCGGACGGGCTGCCGTTCGCGCCCTTCTCCACGGCCCTGCGCTCCCTGCGCCGCCAGTTGCCCGAAGAGCTGGCGGCGGCCGCCGAGGGCCAGGAAGCCGAGCTGGCCAGGATCCTGCCCGAGCTGGGCCGGCCCGACCGGGGCGCGCTCGGCGAGGACGGCACGGCCAGGCTGTTCGAGCTGGCGGCCCGGCTGCTGGAGCGGCTGGCGGCCGATCGTACGGTCGTGCTCGTCCTGGAGGATCTGCACTGGGCGGACGCCTCCACCCGCCATCTCCTCGCCTATCTCTTCCGCGCTCTGCGCCGCGGCCGGCTGGTCGTGCTCGCCACCTACCGCGCCGACGACATCCACCGCCGCCATCCGCTGCGCCCGCTCCTCGCCGAGCTGGACCGGCTGCGGTCCGTCCGGCGGATCGAGCTGTCCCGGTTCACCCGGGCCGAAGTGCTCCGTCAGCTCACCGGCATCCTCGCGGCCGAACCGGACCCCGCGCTGCTCGACGACATCTTCGAACGCTCCGACGGCAACGCCTTCTTCGTGGAGGAGCTGGCCTGCTCCCTCGGCTGCGGCTGTGGCTCCGGGCTGAGCGACTCGCTGCGCGATCTGCTGCTCGTACGGGTCGAGGCGCTGCCCGAGGACGCCCAGCGGGTCGCCCGTATCGTCGCCGAGGGCGGCACCACCGTCGAATACCCGCTGCTGCTGGCGGTGGGGCGGCTCGCCGAGGACGATCTCATCGAGGCGCTGCGGGCAGCCGTGGGCGCCAATATCCTGCTGCCCACCGCGGACGGCGACGGCTACCGCTTCCGGCACTCCCTGGTGCGCGAGGCGGTCAGCGACGATCTGCTGCCCGGCGAGCGGTCCCGGCTCAACCGGCGCTACGCGGAGGTGCTGGAGGCCCAGCCCTCGCTCGTACGGGCCGATGAGCGCGCCACCCGGCTGGCCAGCCACTGGTACCACGCGCACGATGTCGCGAAGGCCCTCCCCGCCGTCCTGAAGGCCTCCGTCGAGGCACGGGAGCGCTATGCCTACTCCGAGCAACTGCGGCTGCTGGAGCGGGCGATGGAGCTGTGGGACGACGCCCCCGAGGCCGTAAGGAACACCCTGCGCCCACCGGACGACGCCGACACCGAGGTCTATCCGCTCTGCGCCGCCACCCCGTCCAATCCGCTCACGTATCTGGACCTGATGGCGGAGGCGACGGTCGCCGCCCGGGTCGGCGGCGAGCGCGAACGGGCCCTGGCGATAGCGAAGAAGGCCCTCCGCGCCCTGGACGGCGAGGACGGCGAGGGCGATCCGCTGCGGGCCGCGTGTCACGCGGCGACGGCTGGCCGGAACTCGCCATCGCCGAGAAGCTCGTACAAGGACTCCAGCCGTCGGCCGTGCACGCGGAGGTCCTGGCCAGTGTCGCCGCGTGGGGTGCGCTGCACCGGCCGGGGCCCGACAGCCTGGTCGCCGCCAACCGCGCCGTCGAGTACGCCAGGCTGGTCGGCGCCGAGCACACCGAGCTGCACGCCCGCCTCACCCGCGGCTGGCTCACCGCCGACGCCGGGGGAGTGGACGAGGGCATAGCCGAGATGTACGAGGTGCGCGACCGGGCCGACGAGCTGGGCGCGGTCGCGGTGCTGGGCCGCGCCAGCATCAATCTGCCCTCCACCCTGGAGAGCATGGGCCGCTCCGAGGAAGCGGTGACGGCGGCGGACTGGGGCACGGCCGTCACCCATCAGCGCGGGCTCGCCGACACCGAGGCCTGGGTCCGGGGCAACCAGGCCCAGTCGCTCTACGCCCTGGGCCGCTGGTCCGAGGCGGACGCCGTCCTGGACATCGCCGCCGGGCTCGCCCACTCCGGCAAGGCACGTTGCATCGTCGCCATACGCCGCGCGGAGCTGGCCCTGAGCCGCGGTGAACTCGACGAGGCGGCCCGGCAGGTGGAGCTGGGCCGCGGTTTCATCGGCACCCATGACCAGCAGCCGCAGCACTTCATCACCCCCGCCCGGGTGATGATCGGTGTCGCCGCCGCGCGCGGCGCGCCGGCCGAGGCCAGGGCCGAGCTGGCGCGACTGACCGAGAACGGCGCGAGCAGCTTTCCGCCGGGCACCCAGCGGTACGCGCTGCCGCTGCTGTGCGCGGCGGCGGCCATGGAGGCGGACGCCAGGGGCCTGCCGGGCGCGGACGCCGGACGGCCCGAGGTGCTCGCGTCGATACGCGCCCACGCCAAGCGGCTGCCCACGCTCGTACCGGTCTGGCGTGCGTACGGCGTGATGCTGGAGGCCGAGCTGGCACGCGCGCAGGGCACCGCGGCCCCGGAGGCCTGGGCGCGGGTCGTCACGGCCTTCGAGGAGACCGGGCGCCCCTATGAACTGGCGCTGGCCCGCGGGCGTTGGGCCGCCGCCCTGCTGGACGCGCACGGCGACCGCGCGGAAGCGGCGCGGCTGCTCGTACAGGCCCATGGAACGGCCGTGGACCTCGGGGCGCGGCCTCTCGCCGAGGATCTCGCGCTGCTGGCGGGCCGGGCCCGTATCAGCCTCGCCGCGGGTCCCGGCGCCGGCACAGCTCAGGCGTCGGACACAGCCGCCGGCCCCGGCCAGGATCCCGCCCGCTCACTGGGCCTGACTCCCCGCGAGCAAGATGTCCTCCGTCTTGTCGCGGCCGGTCACAGCAACCGCCGGATCGCCACCGAGCTGTACATCTCGCCCAAGACCGCGAGCGTCCATGTGTCCAACATCCTGGCCAAGCTGGGTGTCTCGGGCCGTACGGAAGCGGCGGCACTCTCGCACCGCCTGCGCCTCTTCCCGGACCTGGCCGAGGT
>NZ_LATD01000485.1 GCF_000981895.1 Streptomyces odonnellii
GGGGTCTTATGGCCATGTCGTCGCGGGGGCGGGAGGTGGGCTGGCAGGGGGCCACCGCTTCGCCTACGGCGATCAGCGACGCGGCTGTCATGTAATCCCCGTGCAGGACCGGCGGGTTGAGGCCGGCCGCGTTCAGGACGCGGCGCAGTCCGTCCCATTCGCCGTCCACCGTCGGGTCGACCATCCAGCGGTCCCCGGCGAGGTCCGTGAGTTCCACGACCGGGCTGGCCGCCGCCGGGTGGTCGCGGGACATGGAGATGAACTGCGGTTCCCGCTCGACCAGTACACGTGTCTCCAGGCCCTCGGGAATGGTGAGCGGGCAGCCCTCCACTTCGTGTACGAAGGCGACGTCGAGCTGTCCGGCGGCGACCGTACGCAGCAGGGCGTTGGCGGAGACGTCCATGTGGAGCGAGATGTCCGTGCCGGGCAGCCGGTTCCTGAGGCGGCGCAGCCAGCCGACCAGGGCGCGGCTCGCGGTCGAGCCGATCCGCAGGCGCGGCCCGCCGGCCCGGTCCGCCGCGGCCCGCGCCTCGGCGACCAGCGCGGCCATCCCCGAGACCAGCGGCCGGGCCCGGCTCACCACGGAACGGCCCAGCGGGGTGGGCCGGCAGCCGGTGCGTTCACGCGAGAACAGCTCCGCGCCGAGGGAGTTCTCGATACGCCGTAGCTGGGTCGTCAAGGACGGCTGGCTCATGCCCAGTTGCCTGGCCGCTTTGTGCAGACTGCCGGTATCGGCAATGGCGCACAGGGCACGCAAGTGTCTCACCTCCAGCTCCATGCCCCGAGAGTAGAGCGGCCCTCTGAGCCGCACCAGGTGACCAAAACACAGTAATTGGCGCCGCATTCGCCGAAATTCGGCCAGGGCGACGTCGGGGTGATGCTCCGGTGTTATCGCGAATTGACATCATCCCCGCAGGGACCGGCTCCCCGAGACTCTTCCCAACCGAACCCGTTCATCGGACGAGTAGGGAGCCCCCCACATGAAGCACCCCAAGACGGCGATTTCCGCAATCTGTGGAATTGGCCTGGCATTCGCGACCGCGTTCAGTGTCGCACCCACGGCCACCGCCGCCGCCACCGGTACCTCCGCACCCGCGGAGACCGGTTCGTACGCGGCCTTCGAGGGCTCGAAGGCCGCGGCCGCGGGCACGAAGGCGTTCTTCGACGCGGTCCTGAAGTCGGTCGCCGAGAAGCGTGCCGCGAACCCGGGCGTCCAGGCCGTCACCGTGGTCTACAACGCGTCGGCCGCGCCCCGCTTCGCCAGTCAGATAGCCAGCAGCACCTCGATCTGGAACAGCGCCGTCACCAATGTGAGGCTCCAGGCCGGCAGCAACGCCGACTTCACGTACCGCGAGGGAAATGACCCGCGCGGCTCGTACGCGAGCACCGACGGGCACGGCCGGGGATACATCTTCCTGGACTACGCGCAGAACCAGCAGTACAACTCCACCCGCGTCACCGCGCACGAGACCGGGCATGTGCTCGGCCTGCCGGACCACTACTCCGGTCCGTGCAGCGAGCTGATGTCGGGCGGCGGCCCCGGTACGTCGTGCCAGAACGCCCAGCCGAACGCGGCCGAGCGGTCCAGGGTCAACCAGCTCTGGGCGAACGGCCTCGCCGCCGCCATGGCCAAGGTCTCCTGACCCCGGCCGCGTCACACCCGCACGACACGTACGACCGTACGACGCGTACAAGCCGTACGAGCCGTACGACAGGGGCGTCCCGAACCCGCGACAACCGCGGCAAGGGGCGCCCCTGCCCGTGTCCCCCTTGGTAACGTCGGCCGGTGGACTTCAGTACGGAATCCGGCGGGGCCATCGAGGGCGAGTTCGAGACCCATGTGACGGTACGGGCCGACCGGCCGGGCACCTTGGCCGCGCTCGCCGAGTAGGCCGCCGTACACGGCCTCAAACTCACCCATATCGTTCTGGACCGCGGCCGTACCCCCTCACAGCCGATGCTCACCCTGTGCGGTTCGGGCAGTCTCGAACAGCAGCGGCGCGCCGCCGAGCGGTGCGCGGAGGGACTGGCGCGGGCCGGATTCACCGTCGTACGGACGAAGACGGAGGCCGCGCCCTGGAACGTGGGGGTGCCGCAGACCGACGCGGAGGCGGCGGCGCTGCCCGCGCACTGCCACTTCGAGCACCACATCAAGCTGCGGCTGCCGATCCCGTACGACACACAGCGGCTGGCCGCGGTCGTCGAGGGGCACTCCGCGCACATCTCACGCAATGCGCGGCGGGTGCTGTCGGGTGGCGTCCAGGAACGCTTCGTGACCCAGCGCGCCCGCGGTGTCGGCCGCCCGGCGGCCCGCGCCCGGCTCGACGCACTACTGGACGGGCTCATCACGGCCGGCTTCCAACCGGTCGACATCGAGGAGGAGTTCGTCCTCGACGACGACAACCCCGCGGTGGACAGCGGCTGGATCGAGGAGAGGGCTGCGCAGCCGGAGGGCTGAGGGGGCGGTGAGCTGAGGGG
>NZ_LATD01000486.1 GCF_000981895.1 Streptomyces odonnellii
GTCTCGGGGCGGGCCGATCCCGGGGCGGGCCGAGCTCGGGAGGCCGGATCTCAGAAAGGGCGGGACTGTCCACAGGCTGTGGATATCCAGGCCCGGTGCGTGACGAGGCGACTACCGTTGCTGTCTCCAACACCTGATCCGACAGCGCCTGGTCCCACGGTCCGGCGCGGGAAAGGACTTCCATGGGCGAGAACAAGCGCCGCATGCTGGCCGGGGAGTGGTATCTGCCGGACGACGAAGAGCTGGGCGCGGACACCGAGCGCCGGTTCACGCTCTGCGCGGCGTACAACGCCGATGGCGGGGCCGCGCCGGGCGAGCGCGCCAAGATCCTCGCGGAGCTGCTGGGTTCGGTGGGCGAGGGTGTGCGGATCCGACCGCCGTTCCAGTGCGACTTCGGCCGTTACATCAGCGTCGGCGACCGTACCTTCGTCAACTTCAACGCGGTCTTCCTGGATTGCGCGCCGATCACCATCGGCTCCGACGTCCAGATAGGCCCGAATGTGCAGTTGCTGACCCCGATCCACGAACTCGACACGGAACGCCGCCGGGCGGGCTGGGAGCGGGCCGCTCCGGTGACCATCGGCGACAACGTCTGGCTGGGCGGCGGGGTGATCGTCTGCCCGGGGGTGACGATCGGCGAGAACACCGTGGTGGGCGCGGGAGCGGTGGTGACGAAGGACCTTCCGGCGGGTGTGCTGGCGGTGGGGAATCCGGCGCGGGTGATCCGGACGCTGGACCCGGCCTAGCGCGCGAGGAACTCGCACCACACCACCTTTCCCCGGACCGGGCCCGCGTGGTCGCCCCAGTCCGCCGCCAGGGCGGTGACCAGCAGCAGACCGCGGCCTTCCTCGGGGTCCGCCATGTCCGTACCGGCCGGACCGGTGCCGATGGGCCATCGCGGGGGCGTACGGGACGGATCGGCGACCTCGACGCGGAGCCGGTTCCGCATACGGCAGTCCATGCGGATGTCGGTGCGGATGTCCGTGCGGTCTGCGGTGCGGTCTTCCGTGCGCAGGATGCTGAGTGAGACCGGCCCCCGGGTACAGCCGCAGAGGCAGACACCGTGGCGCACGGCGTTGGTCACCAGCTCACTGACCACCAGCTCGACGGTGGCGGTCAGTTCGGCGTCCACCCGGCGCAGCGCGAGCACCTCACGGGCGTGCCTGCGTGCCCTGGGGGCTGCTTCCGGCTTGTGGGGAAGCGGGATTCGGGTCAGGGGCAGCCAGGACCGGCCGGGGTCGTAGACGTCGTGCACAAGTCCACTGTCAGCGGGCATCGTTACTCTCTGGAATCAAGAATTACTGAAAGCAACCTATGGTGCATGAGAGGAGCCCGCCGTGCCATATCACCCGTATCAGCGCCTGCTCCGGCGGTTGTCAAGGCGTGATCACCAACTTGCCGCTCGCATGACCGCTCTCGCTTGTCTCCTGGGCCTTCGCCGCGTCCGCCAGCGGGAAGGTCCCGGCGACCCGGAGGCGGAGTTTCCCCTCCGCCGCCAGCCGGACGTTCTCGGCGAGGGCGGCGCGCTTCCTGCCGGGGGCGGTGACGCCGGAGGAGAAGGTCACTCCGTGGTCGGCGGCTGCGGGGTCTGCGATGGTGACGATCCGGTCCGTGGTTCCGCCGCGCAGCTCGATCGAGTCGGGCAGGGCTCCTCGGCCCGCGGTGTCGAAGACCGCGTCCACGCCCTGGGGCGCGACCGCGCGGACGCGCTCGACCAGTCCTTCGCCGTACGCCACCGGCACCGCGCCCAGCGAGCGGAGGTAGTCGTGATTGGCCGGGGACGCCGTGCCGATCACGGTGGCGCCGCGGGCCACCGCGAGCTGTACGGCCACGGATCCGACCGCGCCCGCCGCGCCGTGCAGCAGCAGCGTCTCACCCCTGCGCAACGCGAGCTGGTCGAGCACCCGGCGGGCCGTCTCGCCCGCAACGGGGATCGCCGCGGCCTCCTCCCAGCCCAGGGAAGGCGGCTTGGGCACCACGGTCTCGGTGAGGGCGTACTGGGCGTAGGCGCCGGTGGCGGTCCACCCCACCACGTCGTCGCCGACGGCCATGTCCGTGACGCCTTCACCGGTTTCGTCCACGACTCCGGCGAACTCCAGACCGGGCACGGCGGGCAGCCGGGTGGAGAAGAGCTGTTCCATCCATCCGTGGCGGATCTTCCAGTCCATCGGGTTGACGCCGGCCGCCCTGACGGCCACTCGGACCTCACCGGGGCCGGCGTGCGGTTCGTCGACGTTCTGGGTGTGCAGGACGTCCGGGCCGCCGAACTTCTCGAACACAGCCGCTCGCATGTCGGTCTCCCTTCCGCGCGGGCCACGGTCATGGCCACATTTCCGATACTCCCGGCGTCCGGCCCTGCGCGCCTTCCGAGCGGTTCGCGGGGGCGCGGGGGACCCGCCGTTGTCAGACCCGGCTGCGAGACTCGGCGTATGACCGGGAGATGGGCCCTGGCCCCCGCGGAGGGCGGTGGCGCGCTGCTGGCTCCGCTGGGCGCGGACGGCCGGGCGGCGGGGCCCGTGCTGCGGGAGCCTGATCTGGTCGCGGCGGTCAAGGCCCGGCTGGCCGACGCCGGGCGATGGGTGTGGCGGTCCAGCGCCGAGGTGTATCCGCGGCTGCTCGCGGCGGGGGTGCGGATCGAGCGGTGCTATGACGTCGAGGCCGCGGAGCTGCTGCTGCTCGGCCATGAGGGGCGGCTCGGGGAGCCGCGGTCGGCCGCCGCGGCCTGGGCGCGGCTGCGGAACGCGCCGGTGCCGTCCGATCCGCTGGCGCGCTCGGCGGAGCCCGGTTCGCAGTCCTCGCTCTTCGAGCCGCACGCGGGGGCGGAGATTCCGTTCGAGGCGCTCCTCGATGTGTACGCGGAGCAGCAGCGCCGGCATCTGGCGGCCGAGCATCCGGACCGGATGCGGCTGCTCACGGCGTCCGAGTCGGCGGGGATGCTGGTCGCCGCCGAGATGCACCACGCGGGGCTGCCCTGGCGGGCGGATGTGCACCGGGAGGTGCTGAACGAGCTGCTGGGCGAGCGGTACGCGGGCGGGGGCGAGCCACGGCGGCTGGCCGAGCTGGCCGACGAGGTGTCGGCGGCCTTCGGGCGGCGGGTGCGGCCCGATCTGCCCGCGGATGTGGTGAAGGCCTTCGCCCAGGCCGGTGTCAAGGTGCGGTCGACGCGGCGCTGGGAGCTGGAGAAGATCGGCCATCCGGCGGTGGAGCCGCTGATCGAGTACAAGAAGCTCTACCGGATCTGGACCGCGCACGGCTGGAGCTGGCTCCAGGACTGGGTGCGGGACGGCCGGTTCAGACCGGAGTACCAGCCGGGAGGTTCGGTCTCGGGCCGCTGGACCACCAATGGCGGCGGGGCGCTCCAGATACCTCGGGTGATCCGGCGCGCGGTCGTCGCCGACGAGGGCTGGCGGCTGGTGGTGGCGGACGCCGACCAGATGGAGCCACGGGTGCTGGCCGCGATCTCCCGGGATCCGGGGCTGATGGAGGTGGCGGGGCACGACGGCGATCTGTACACGGCCCTGTCCGACCGCGCGTTCTCCGGTGACCGCGCCCACGCCAAGGTGGCGCTGCTGGGCGCGATCTACGGGCAGACGTCCGGCGACGGGCTGAAGAATCTGGCGGCGCTGCGCCGGAGGTTCCCGCTGGCCGTGGCCTATGTGGACGACGCCGCGCGGGCGGGCGAGGAGGGCCGGATCGTACGGACCTGGCTGGGCCGGACAAGCCCTCCGGCGGCGGGCGCGGAGGACGACGGCGAGGCCGGAATCCCCCAGGAGATACCCGGCGCGCCGGGCCCGGGCATGGACGAACCGGACTCCGGCGGCGGCGAGTTCACCCCGGGCTACGCCTCGTCGAACGGCCGGGCGCGCGGCCGGTTCACCCGTAACTTCGTCGTGCAGGGCAGCGCGGCCGACTGGGCCCTCCTGATGCTGGCGGCCCTGCGTCGGTCCATCGCGGGCATGCGGGCCGAGCTGGTCTTCTTCCAGCACGACGAAGTGATCGTCCACTGCCCGCAGGAGGAGGCCGAGGCGGTCGTGGAGGCGATCCGCGAGGCCGGTGATCTGGCCGGACGGATCGCCTTCGGAGAGACCCCGGTGCGCTTCCCCTTCACGACGGCGACGGTGGAGCGCTACTCCGACGCGAAGTGAGATGGCTCCGGAAGTGAGAGGAAGGAAACGAGAAGAAGCCGGAAGGAGCCAGCAGGAGAGCGGCACATGAAGCGGGGCCGGTGGCTCAGAAGCCGGTGAGGGTGATCTTTCCGATGGAGGTGCCGGACTCCTGGATGCGGTGGGCCTCGCGGAGGTTGGCCGCGTTGATGGGGCCGAGGTCCCGCCCGGCGGTTGTGGCCAGCACTCCCTGGTCCACCAGGCGGGCGACCTGGCTGAGGATGTGGTGCTGCTTCTGGCGGTCGGGGGTCTGGAAGAGAGACCGGGTGAACATGAATTCCCAGTGGAAGGAGACGCTCTTGGCCTTGAGCACACCGATGTCGAGGGAGTCGTAGTCGTCGATCGACACGAGCTGGCCGAACGGGGTGAGGATCTCGGCGTACGAGGCGATGTTCCGGTCGGTCGCGGCCGTACTGAAGATGTGGCGGACCCCGCCCGGCGCGATGTCCTTGAGCTGTGCGGCGAGCGGTTGGTGGTGGTCGATGACATGGTGGGCGCCCATGCGGCGGGCGAAGGCGGCGGTCTCCGGCCGGGAGGCGGTACCGATCACCGTCAGGCTGGTCAGTGACCGGGCGAGCTGTACGACCATGGCACCGACACCGCCCGCGGCGGCCGTCGCCAGCAGTACGCCCTCCTGTTCAAGGGCGCCGTCGCGCAGGCCCATCCGGTCGAAGAGGCCTTCCCAGGCGGTCAACGCGGTCAGCGGGAGAGCGGCGGCCTGGGTGAAGGTGAGCGTGGTGGGCTTGGGGCCGACAAGACGCTCGTCGACGGCGTGGAAGCGGGAGTTGGCGCCGGGGCGGTCGATGGCGCCCGCGTAGTAGACCTCGTCCCCGACCGCGAACAGCTCGACCTCGTCGCCGACGGCCACGACCGTACCGGCCGCGTCCCAGCCGAGTACCTTCGGGTGCCCGCCGGGGTCGGTGCGCTGGCGGACCTTGTAGTCGACCGGGTTGGTCGCGATGGCCTCGACCCGTACGAGCAGATCGCGCGGGCCCGGCTCGGGGACGGGCAGTTCGATGTCCAGCAGGCTTCGGGGGTCGTCAATGGGGAGGCTCTCGCGGTAGGCGACGGCGGGCATGGGCGTACCGGGGCGCGCCTCTTGGGGGTTCGGATTCTGGTCCTTGGTCACATGTCCACGCTAGGAGGAAGCCGGTGGTTACCCGCAAGGGCAACTAGTACCCATGGGAAAGCATTGAGGTCAACGACGCGATCCAGACCGCCGTTTGTGTTCCGGGGGCGCCTTGGCGAGGTCACCGCGGGGACGCGGAACGGAGTGCTCCGGCGACCGCGTGCCCTCCGGCGTCCCCGCGCGTTGTACCGATCATGAACACGCATCGTTTTCTCCTCGCCTTCGCCGGCTCCGCCTTCCTCACCGCCGTCGCGCCCTCCGCGGCCCACGCCGATCTCGGCGACACCCTGAGCAGTACGGCCCAGACCGCGTCGGCGGTCGGCGAAGAGGCAGGTCCGGTGGTGGAGGGAGTCATCGGGGACAAGGTGGGCCAGAAGGTGAAGGCCGCCAAGGGCGTGGTGAAGGGGGGCGCCGACGCGATGAAGTCGGGCAGGGAACTGCTGAGCTGAGCGCCCCGGCCCGGCCGTCCGTAGCCGAAGCCGCCGCCACAGCCGTTGCGCAGCCACTGTCCGTCACAGCCCGGGTCGCGCCGCCCGGATGCCTCGGCGATGAGTGGTGCTCGTGCGTAGCAGAGGACACCATGGACACGCGAGTACGCTTCTCATCCGATTTGTATATGATTGGCGCATATGAACGAGCGGCTGGCTTTGCTGAACGCCGTGGACGCCGTTCTTCCGGAGACCGAAGTGCTGCGGCTCGCTCTTCAGCAGGCGGTCGCGGAGTTCAGCGGTCTCGGCGGTGTGATTCATGTCCGTGGGTCAGTGAACGCTCACCGTATGTATCTGGTCACCGCCAGCGGGCTTCCGCGTGCGCTCACACGCGCCTGGGACGGAATACCGGACGACGGGCCGGGGGCTCCGGCGCTGGCCGTGCGCGGGGGATCCACCGTATGGCTGCCCGCCTCCTCGGGCCCGGGCACGGGCATGGTGTCGACGCCGCTGCTCTCCCCGAAGGGAACGTTCGGGGCGCTCTCCGTCGTCACGACGGCCACCGGCGAACCGACCACCGCGCAGAAGGACATCCTCCGAGCCGTCGCGGGATGGGCCGCCGACCGGCTCCGACGGGCCGAGGAGCCCACTGTCCCGCCCCCGGAGCAGACCGCACCGGGGGCGCGGGACGTCACGGGGGGACGGGACGGCCACCCGCGCCGCTGGTCCAGGAACGGCCTGACCGTCACGGATCCACCGCCCTCCACCAGGGCCTCAAGCGCCCCAGCCGTACCTGAAACCCCGGCCATCCCCGAAACCCCTGACAC
>NZ_LATD01000487.1 GCF_000981895.1 Streptomyces odonnellii
GCCCTGCAAACTCTTACCCTGCCGCGCCCCCGGCGCTCGCCGCATCCCTCAACGGCCGCCCGCCCCCACGTAGTTCTTCTCCACCGCGTCCAGGATCTGCCCCGCCCCCGTGTACCCGATCCCCAGCATCCACAGGTTGTCGTCGACCTTGAACGCCCTCTTCCCCTTCACCGCGTCCAGGTTCTTCCACAGCGGCCCGCCGACCGTGTCCGTCTCCTTCGCCTTCTTCGGGTCGCCGTACGTCGAGTAGAAGATGACATCGGCATTGGCCTTGTCGATCTGCTCCGCGCTCACATCCAGCGAGAACCCGGTCGTGTCCTGGTTGGCGGGCCGCCCGACCTGGAGGTCCTTGAAGATCGAGCCGACGAACGTGTCGTTCAGATACAGCCGCGTGTCCGCGCCCTCCACGAACCGTACGAAGCCCACCTTCGTCTCCTTCGCCTTCGCCGCCCCGCCCAGCGCCTCCGTCAGCCCCTTCACGCGCGCGTCATAGTCGGCGACGACCGCCGCCGCCTCGTTCTTCTTGCCCAGCGCGTCCGCGTGGAGCTGGAAGTTCTCGCGCCAGGTCGGTCCGGTGGTGTCGGAGAGGACGGTCGGGGCGATCTTCGACAGTGACGCGTAGTTCTTCTCGTCCCGGACCTTGTTGCTCAGGATCAGGTCCGGCTCCAGCGCGGCGATCGCCTCAAGGTTCGGCTCGGCGATCAGCCCGACCGGCTTGATGTCCTTGAGCTTGTCCGCCGGGAGGTACGTCGAGAAGGGCGCCTTGTCCACGACCGTCGTCGCGCCCACCGGCGTGACCCCGAGCGTGACGGCCGAGTCGAGCGCGTCGGTGTCGAGCACCACTACCCGCTGCGGCGCCGCGCCGACCTCCACATCGCCCATCACCGTCTTGACAACGTGTGTGTCGCCCTCCTTCCCGGCCGCCGTGTCCGACGAGGACGCGGGCCCGTCCTGCTCGCTCCCGCCACAAGCGCTGAGCGATACGGCGAACGCGGCGGTCGTGGCGACCACGCTGATACGACGGGCAAGGGTTCTGGACGCGATGGGCACGGTGGACATGGTGGACACGGTACGGAGGCCTCCCTGACAGCAGCCCGGACTCTCCCGGCGCAAGTAAGGCAAACCTAATCTCGGCCGCGCGATCGCAACAAGTCCCGTTCCGGCACAAGTCCCGTTCCCGCCAGGGCAGATGAACGAGCGAATGAGCGAGCGGGTGAACGAGCGAGTGAACGAGCGGATCAGCGGGCGGCCCCGTAGCGCAGTCCGTCGACGAGCAGCGCGATCATCCGCCGCGTATGGCCGTTGCTGTCCTCCTGCGCGGGCAGGGTCAGATTGCGTGTGGCGATCAGTACGTCGTCGGGGCCGACATCGGAGCGGATCTCGCCTGCTTTCGCCGCCGTGCCGAGGAGTTCGCCGAGGACGGGCATCAGGCGCTGCTCGAAGTAGGAGGGCAGGGTGTCGTAGGTCGGATCCCCCGAGTGCAGCGCGGCGCTGAGTCCGCGTTTTGTGGCGATGAAGACCGCGAAGCGCTGAAGCCACTTGGTGAGTGCCTCGGCCGGTTCGTACCGCGCCGAGAGGGCGGTCGCGGCATCGACGCAGGCGTCGACCTCATGGCGGAAGACCGCGGCGATGAGGTCCGAGCGCTGCGGGAAGTGGCGGTAGAGGGTGCCGGCTCCCACGCCCGCCTTCGCGGTGATCTGACGTACGGGCGCGTCAACCCCCGAGACGGCGAAGACTTCCGCGGCCGCCGTGAGCAGGGCGTCGGTGCTGCGTTGCGCGTCGGCACGCACGCGCTTGGCCGGCTGCGCCCCGGTCGCCGGCTGGCCCCCGGTCGCGGGCCGTCCTCCGGTCGTGGGCTGTCCCTCGGCGGCGGGCTGCCCGTCCACCGCGGCCTGTCCACCGGCAGCGGGCTGTCCACCGGCAGCAGGCCGTCCTCCGGCCGCGACGGCGTCGGCTTTCCCGGTCGGGTCCTCGATCACCATGCCCCCTTGCTAACCGGAACACTGTTCCGTATCGTCTAAGTCGAACGCCGTTCCGTTTGTGTCAGCGTAGCGCGCCGCAGCGGACACCGGCCATCGCGCTTCACACATCGCATTTCACACATCGCGCATCGCGCATCGTCAAGGAGACTCATGAAGTACCGCACGCTCGGCCGCACCGGCATCAAGGTCAGCCCCTACTGCCTGGGCGCGATGATGTTCGGCGCTCTCGGCAACGCCGACCACGACGACGCCGTCCGGATCATCCACAAGGCGCTGGACGCGGGCATCAACTTCGTCGACACCGCCGACGCCTACTCGCGCGGCGAGTCCGAGGAAGTCGTCGGCAAGGCGCTCAAGGGCCGCCGGGACAATGTCGTGCTCGCCACCAAGGCCCATCTCCCCATGGGCGACGACCCCAACCAGCGGGGCAACTCACGGCGCTGGCTGGTCCGCGCGCTGGAGGACTCCCTGCGCCGGCTGGGGACCGACCACGTCGATCTGTTCCAGATCCACCGGCCCGCGCCGGACACCGATGTGGAGGAGACCCTCTCCGCCCTCACCGACCTGGTGCGCGCGGGCAAGGTCCGGGCCATCGGCACCTCCACCTTTCCCGCCTCGGACATCGTCGAGGCGCAGTGGGTCGCCGAGCGGCGCGGTCTCCAGCGGTTCCGCGTCGAGCAGCCGCCGTACTCGATCCTCGACCGTGGCATCGAGCGCGAGGTGCTGCCCGTCTGCGAGCGTTACGGCATGGGCGCCATGGTCTACAGCCCCCTCGCGAAGGGCCTGCTCACCGGCCGCTACCGCAAGGGGCGTCCGGCCGACACCCACCGGGCCGGCTTCGGCCTGAAGCACCTGGGCGACGAGCGCCGGCTCGATGCCGTCGAACAGCTCATCCCCCTCGCCGAAGAGGCGGGGATGCCGCTGGCGCACCTGGCCATCGCCTTCGCGATCTCCCACCCCGGTGTCACCGCCGCGATCATCGGGCCGCGCACCATGGACCACCTCGACGACCTCCTCGCCGGCGCCGGGGCCGTCCTGACCGACGACGTCCTCGACCGGATCGACGCCATCGTGCCCCCGGGCACCGACATCGGGATGCGCGACGGGACCTACAACCCGCCCGCCGTCGAATACCCCCACCTC
>NZ_LATD01000488.1 GCF_000981895.1 Streptomyces odonnellii
GGCTCGGAGAGGCTGAGGGGGCGGGCTCAGGGCCCGCTCGGAACACCGGCCGCTCGCCGGTGGCGGCGCTCGGCCAGGGCCGTGACGATCCGTGGGGTGAGGACGGAGGCGACGAGCAGCAGGCCGGTCATGATGACCTGGACCTCGTTCGGCACGTCGTTCAGCGTGAGCAGGTTCTTGAGGACCCCGATGAGCAGCACACCGGCGACCGCGCCGAAGAGCGTGCCCTTGCCGCCGTCGAAGTCGACCCCGCCGAGCAGGACGGCGGCGATGACGAGCATCTCGAAGCCGAGGCCGTTGTCGGCGCGGGCGCTGCCGTACCGGAGGGTGAAGACGATCCCGGCGAAGGCCGAGAACACCCCGGTGAGCACGAAGAGGATCAGCTTGAACCGTCTGACCCTGATCCCGGCGAACCGGGCCGCCTCCTCCTGCGCGCCGAGGGCGAACAGGGACCGTCCGAAGGCCGTGGAGTGCAGCAGTACGGCGGTGGCGGCGGCCAGGATCAGGAACAGGACGACGGGGTAGGTCAGAAAGGTGCCGGGGACGGTTGTGGTGTCCACGGCCCAGTCGGCGTACACCTGGGGGAAGTCGGTGACGGCGTCGCTGCCCAGGACGACGGAGGCGAGGCCGCGGTAGAGGGCGAGGGTGCCGATGGTGACCGCGAGCGAGGGCAGCCCGACGCGGGTGACCAGCCAGCCGTTGAGGAGGCCGCCCGCGATTCCGGCCAGCAGCACCACGGGCACGATCACTTCGAAGGCCCAGCCCGCGTTCCACAGTGCCCCGGTGAGCGCGCTGCCGAGTCCCAGCATGGACGCGACGGAGAGATCGACCTGACCGGCGACGACGAGCAGGGTCATGGGCAGGGCGATCAGGGCGACTTCGGCGATGTCGTTGAAGCCGAAGGCGAGATTCCCGCCGGATGCGAAGCCGTCGGTGGTGAAGAGGCCGACGGTGAAGACCGCCACGAGCAGCGCGCCGACCGCGGTGTCCCAGCGCGGCCCGACAGCTCTGATGAACGCTCCGGCACTCGCCGCGCGCCCGTGTTCGGGCGCCTTCACCGGCGGCCAGGACCCGGGCGCCCCCGGCTGTGCGGTGGTCTCTGTCTCAGGCGCCGTTCCCATGGCGGGCGCTCCTCTTCCTCAGTGCGGCGGTCATACGCAGGGACACGACCCGGTCGACGCCGATGGCGGCGAGAAGCAGCGCGCCGGTGATGGCGCCCTGCCAGAACGCGTCGACCTTCAGGGCGACCAGCGCGCTGCCGATGGTGGTGAGCAGCAGCGCGCCGAGTGCCGCGCCCCACACCGTCCCCGTACCGCCGGTGATGGCGACACCGCCGACGACCACGGCGCTGACAACGGTGAGTTCCCAGCCGTGCGCGTTGTCGGCGACGACGGTGCCGAAGCGGGCGAGCCAGAGGGCGCCGGCGAATCCGGCCACCGCGCCGGAGAAGGCGTACGCGCCGAGGATCCTGCGGCGGATCGGTACGCCCGCCAGCCGCGCGGCCTCGGGGCTGGAGCCGATCGCGTACAGCTCGCGCCCCGAGCGGTAGGCGTGCAGGTAGTACGAGGTGACGACGACCAGCGCCAGGGATATGAGCGGGAGGTACGGAACACGGAGGACGCTGCCGCTGCCCAGGTCGAGGACCGGCCGCGGGATGTCGTTGGCGCTGATCTGCTCGCCCTGCGCCCACCAGTAGTCGAGGCCCTGGATGATGTAGAGCATCCCGAGGGTGACCACGAGCGCCGGGACCCGGCCGAAGCTGACAAGGGCGCCGCTGACCAGGCCGCATCCCGTACCGAGGGCGGTGCCCAGCAGCATCACGGTGAGCACTCCGTGATCGGTCCCGGCGACGAAGGTGCCGCAGGCGAAGGCGGAGAGCCCGACGACGGAGCCGACGGAGAGGTCGATGTTGCGGGTGACGACGACCACGGACTGGCCGACGGCGAGCAGGACCAGGATGGAGGCGTTGAGGAGGAGGTCCTTGACGCCCTGGTCGTCGAGGAAGCGCGGGTTGGAGATCCAGGTGCCGAGAACGAGCAGCGCCAGCGCTCCGGCGATGCTGATCTCCCTGGCACGGAACACGGTGTCGGCGAGCGAGCGGGCCGAGCGCCGCTCGTCGCGGTCCGTTCCGGCGGGATTGTCCAGCAGGGTCGTCATGCCGCCGCCCTCTCGGCGCGCCCGGTCGCGGCGGCCATCACCGTCTCCTCGGTGGCCTCGGCGCGCGGGATCTCCGCGGCGAGCCGGCCTTCGTGCATGACGAGCACCCGGTCGGCCATGCCGAGGACCTCGGGCAGGTCGGAGGAGATCATGAGAACGGCGAGCCCTTCTGCGGCCAGGGTCGAGAGCAGCCGGTGCACCTCCGCCTTGGTGCCGACGTCGATGCCCCGGGTGGGTTCGTCGACGATCAGTACGGCCGGTTCCGTGGCCAGCCATTTGGCGAGGACGACCTTCTGCTGGTTGCCGCCGGAGAGGACTCCGACGGGGTCGGCGAGCCGGTTGTAGGTGAGGCGGAGGCGTACGGCCCAGTCGGCTGCCCTGCGGTGCTCCAGGGCGCGCCGTACCAGCCCGGCCCTGCCGAGCCGGCCCAGACCGGTCAGCCCGACATTGCGCTCGATGGACATCTCCATGACCAGTCCGCGCAGCCGCCGGTCCTCGGGGACCAGCGCGAGCCCGGCGTCCATGGCCGCGGTCGGTGAACCGGCGGGCAGGGCCCGGCCGTTGACCCGTACCTCCCCCGCGTCGGCCCGGTCGACTCCGAAGACGGCCTGCGCCACCTCACTGCGGCCCGCGCCGACGAGCCCGGCGAGTGCGACGATCTCGCCCCGCCGTACCTCGAACGAGATGTCCCGGAACACGCCCTCGCGGGTCAGCCTGCGCACCGACAGGGCGGTCTCCCCCAGCGCCGCCCGCTGCTTCGGGTACAGCTCGCCGAGTTCGCGGCCGACCATGCCGCGGACCAGGTCGTCCTCGGTGAGTCCGGCGAGCGGTCCGGAGGAGATCAGGCGGCCGTCGCGCAGGGTGGTGACCCGTTGGCACAGGTCGAATATCTCGGTGAGCCGGTGGGAGATGAAGAGGACGGCCGCGCCCTCGGCCAGCAGGGTCCTGACGACGGAGAAGAGCCGCGCGGTCTCGCTGCCGGTGAGCGCGGCGGTCGGCTCGTCCATGATGAGGACGCGCGCTTCGAAGGAGAGCGCCTTGGCGATCTCCACGATCTGCTGGTCCGCGATGGAGAGTCCGCGCGCCGGACGGTCCGGGTCGAGCGCCACGCCGAGCCGCCGCATCAGGGCCGCGGTGGTCTCCCGTACCGCCCGGTGGTCGATACGGCCCAGGGAGCGGCGGGGCTGACGGCCCATGAAGATGTTCTCCGCGATCGACAGATCGGGGAAGAGCGTCGGTTCCTGGTAGATGACGGCGATACCGGCGTCCCGGGCATCGGCGGGGCCGTGGAAGACGATCGGTCCGCCGTCGAGGAGCAGCTCGCCGGAGTCGGGCCTGTGCACCCCGGCGAGGGTCTTGATGAGGGTGGACTTGCCGGCGCCGTTCTCCCCGGCGAGCGCGTGCGCCTCGCCGGGGAACAGGCTCAGGGAGACGTCCCGCAAGGCCCGTACGGCGCCGAAGGACTTGCTCACGTCCTTCAGGGCCAGGACCGGGGCGGGGCCCGGGGAGGGCTGGTTCATGGCGGGCTCCTCGGCGGCGGCGGGCCGAGCGCCCGGCGCCGTGAAAGGTTTTCGCATCGTGAAAGGTTTCAATGAGGTTCCCCGGAAGCTAAACGGCCTTCGCGGGCGGCGTCAATGGCCCGTGCTCGACATTCGCGGGTTAATTCCGTGGGGCACGGCTCGAACGGAAGGAGGGGCCGCACGCAGGGTTGACACCTCTCGACGGCTCCCATAACT
>NZ_LATD01000489.1 GCF_000981895.1 Streptomyces odonnellii
GCCACAGGCAGCGGGGACCGCACCGGCGTCCGCCGCCACCCCCGCCCCGGCAGCGGCCCCACCGGCCCCGCTGGCCCCGCTGGCCCCGCTGTCCAAGGTTCTGGTGTTCTCCAAGACCGCCGGGTTCCGGCACTCGTCCATCCCCGCCGGAATCGCCGCTGTCCAGCGGCTCGGCGCGGCCAATGGCTTCACCGTCACCGCCACCGAGGACGCCAACGCGTTCACCACAGCCAATCTGGCCCAGTACCAGGCGGTGATCTGGCTCTCGACCACCGGCGATGTGCTGAACTCCGCCCAGCAGACCGCCTTCGAGTCATACGTCTCCGCGGGTGGCGGCTATGTCGGCGTGCATGCCGCCGCCGACACCGAATACGACTGGCCCTGGTACGGCGGGCTCGTCGGCGCGTACTTCGCCTCCCACCCGGCGACCCAGCAGGCCACCGTCAAGGTCGAGGACCGCTCCTCCCCCTCCACCGCGCATCTGCCGCAGCGCTGGACGAGGACCGACGAGTGGTACAACTACCGGGCCAATCCGCGCTCGGCGGTGAAGGTTCTCGCCAGCCTCGACGAGTCGTCGTACTCCGGTGGCAGCATGGGGGATCATCCGATCACCTGGTGCCAGAACTACCGCGGCGGCCGTGCCTGGTACACCGGTCTCGGCCACACCGAGGAGTCGTTCACGGACCCCGCCTTCACCACCATGCTGCTCGGCGGCATCCAGACCGCCTCGGGCGCGCGGCCCGCGGACTGCCGCCCGGAGAACGGCTACACGCCCCTGTTCGACGGTACGCAGGCCAGTCTCGACCGGTGGCGGCAGGCCGGACCGGGCGGGTTCACACTCGCCGACGGCACCCTCACCTCGGTCGGCGGCATGGGGCTGCTCTGGTATCCGGTGACGCCCTTCAGCGACTACTCGCTGAAGGCCGACTGGATGATGCCGGGCGACGACAACGGCGGTGTGTTCATCGGGTTCCCCGATCCGCAGGGCGATCCCTGGAAGCCGGTCGACACGGGCCATGAGATCCAGATCGACGCGACCGACGCCGATCCCTCCCGTACCACCGGCAGTGTCTACAGCTTCAAGGCGCCGGACACCGCGGCCCGGGCCGCCGCGCTCAACCCGCCCGGGACCTGGAACAGTTACGAGATCGCGGTGCACGGCCGCCATGTCGAGATCTTCCTGAACGGTGTGAAGATCAACGACTACACCAGCACCCGCGACATCGCGGTCGGGCACATAGGCGTCCAGAACGACGGCGCCGGTATGGACATCAACTACCGCAACATCAGGATCAAGCAGGACGGCGCGCAGGCCACCGACCTGGCCAGGGGCCGCCCGGTGACGGTCTCCAGTGTCGAGCCCGGCAGCGCGCACGTGGGCGCCAACGCCGTCGACGGCAACCCCGCGACCCGCTGGGGCAGCGCGTACTCCGACCCCCAGTCGATCACCGTCGACCTCGGCTCCGTCCGTACGCTCCAGCAGGTGCGGCTGACCTGGGAGACCGCCTACGCCACGGCGTACTCGGTGCAGGCCTCGACGGACAACTCGACCTGGCGCACCGTCAGCAGCACAACGGCGGGTGACGGCGGACTCGACACCATCGCGGCGAGCGGTACCGCGCGGTACGTACGGGTCGTGGGGACCGCGCGCGCGACGCAGTGGGGCTACTCGCTGTGGGATCTCGCCGTGTTCGGAAGCTGAGAGCCCGCGGCCCGGCCACACCTTCGTCACACACAGCTCATGGCCAGACCCCGCACCTCGCATCTCGCACAGCCATGCCCCCACCCGTGACCGGCCCCTGGAGGTACGTACCGTGCTGTCCCGCGCCGTTTCCTTACTCGCCGCGCTGTTCACCCTGTCCGCTCTGCTGCTCGCACCCGGCGCCGTCGCGGCCGTACCCGCGCCCGATGCCGCCGCCGTGCCGAAGGCCGCCGCCGCTCCCCCGCCGACGAGCGGGTTCGAGAAGGTCAAGCTCGACGGCGGGCTCCAGATGGGCGAGCCCATCGAACTGGCCGTACTGCCGGACCAGAAGGTCCTGTACATCAACCGGGGCACCAGCGCCTCGGGCGGACAGGTCCGGCTCTACAACCCCGCCACCTCGTCGACGACCGTCGCGCTGACCCTGCCGCTGGACGCGCGGTTCGAGGACGGGCTGATCGGCATCACACTGCATCCGCGGTTCGCCACCACCGGCTGGGTCTACCTGTTCTACTCGCCGAAGGTGACCCCGCTGGTCAACCGGATCTCACGGTTCACCTTCGACCGCGCCACCAACACACTCTCCGCTGCCAGCGAGGACGTGCTCATCGAATGGCCGACCGAGCGGGAGCTGTGCTGCCACTCCGCCGGCTCGATGTCCTGGGACAGCGCGGGGAACCTCTATTTCGCGGTGGGTGACAACACCAACTCCGGTGGTGACTCGGCGGGGATGGCACCCATCGACGAACGCACGTCCCGGAACCCGCAGTACGACGCGCAGCGCACCTCGGGCAACGCGAACGACCTGCGTGGAAAGATCAACCGGATCCATCCCGAGGACAACGGGACCTACACCGTTCCCAGCGGCAATCTCTTCGCCCCCGGGACCTCGGGAACACGCCCCGAGGTCTACATCATGGGTGTGCGCAACCCGTACCGTGTCTTCGTCGACAAGAAGGCCGGCAACACCCTGTACTGGGGCGAGGTCGGCCCCGACGCCGGTGCGACCATTGCCAACCGGGGCCCCGCGGCGTACGACGAGTTCAACCGCGCCACCGGTCCCGGCAACTACGGCTGGCCCTACTGCGGCGGACCCAATGTCAGTTACAACGACTGGGACTTCGCGGCCAACGCGCCGCGCGGCTGGTTCCCCTGCGGCGGTACGGCAGGACCGGTCAACAACTCCCCGCGCAACACGGGGATCCAGCAACTCCCGCCCACCAAGCCCGCGTTGGTGTGGGAGCAGCACGGCGGCAGCAAGGAGTGGCCGCAGCTCGACAATCCGGGCGGCTGCGGTTCGCCCAACCACACCGAGGTCTACCACTACGACCCGAACCTCAACTCCGACGTCAAGTGGCCCCAGTACTACGACAACAAGCTGCTGATCTCCGAGTACTGCCGCAACTGGATCAAGGAAGTTCAGTTCAACAACGGCAATCCGTCGACCGGCACCCCGACCGCGATCGAGCCGGTGCTCGACGGCATGCGCTTCGTCCACCCGATCGACTCCGAGTTCGGCCCGGACGGTTCGCTGTATCTGCTCGAATACGGCAGCGGCTATTTCTCCGGTGCCGAGGACGCCGGACTCTACAAGATCAACTATGTGCAGGGCGGCCGGTCGCCGCTCGCCAAGGCGTCGGTGGACAAGGACAACGGTCTCGCGCCGCTCACGGTCGCCTTCTCCAGCGCGGGCAGCAGTGACCCGGACGGCAATCCGCTGACCTACGCCTGGGACTTCACCAACAACGGCAGCACCGATTCCACGGCGGCCAACCCGACCTTCACCTACACGGGCAACGGCAGTTTCCAGGCCAGGCTCACCGTCAGCGACGGAACCGGGCGTACTGGCACCACGACGATCCCGGTGGTGGTCGGCAACAACCGTCCCACACTGAGCATTTCGGGGCCGCCGGACGGCGGGGTGTACGAGTGGAACGAGAATGTCACCGTCACCGCGACGGCGACCGACCCGCAGGACGGTCCCATCGACTGCTCGAAGGTGATCGTCCGGATCGCCCTGGGCCATCAGGAGCACGCGCACGAGGTCGCCGAGGGCACCGGCTGCTCGACGACCTTCAACACCGGGCCGATCCACTCCGGGCTCGACGCGACGCAGTTCTATGTGGTGCGCGCGACCTACACCGACAAGGGCGCGGCGGGTACGGTGCCGCTGACCGGCGAACTGCAGCGGACCATCTGGCCCAAGCGGTGGCAGGCCGAGCACTACGCGCAGTTGTCGGGGCCGCAGGTCATCACCGCCTCGGGCGCGGAGGGCGGCAAGCGCCTCGGTGACGTACAGAACAACGAGTGGGTCAAGTACCACCCGGTGAGCCTCAAGGGCGTGACCGGTGTCAGGGCCCGGGTGTCCTCGGACAAGGCGGGCAATGTCGCGACCTTCCGCTACGACTCCGTCACGGGTCCCGTGCTCGCGCGGGTGACCGTGCCCAACACCGGGAGCTGGGAGACGTATACGGATGTCAGTGTGCCGGTCACGGGGGCGGACGAGCGGACGCGTGATCTGTTCGTGGTCTTCACCGGCGGCTCGGGAGCGATTCTCGATCTGGACAGCTATACGTTCACCGGGCCCGGGATCAGCCGTCCCTAGGGGATCGCTGGTGGCCGGGTCCTGAACAGGGCGGCCGCGGTGGGGGCTTCGGGCCCGCGTCGCGGCCGCTTTTCATCCGTCGGCACCATCGGTGTCACGGGAAGTGCCGGTGTCACGGCCTCCGTCGGAGTTGTGGTCGGAGCCGGTGTCGGTGTTGTGGTCGGTGTCGGTGTTGTTGTGACGGTCGACTTGCGCTTCGAGGCTGTCGAGGTGTTCCTGTGCGCGCCGGGCGAGCGCGGTGCGCTGCTGGGCACGGTAGTCGCCGAGGGCTTCCCGCAAGCACTCGCGGGCGTCGCCGTACCGGCCGAGAGCCTGGTGGATGAGTCCAAGGCTGAACAGCGCGTCCGCGACCTGCGCGGTGTTTCCGGTCTCGCGGCACAGGCGCAGGGCCTGACGGTAGTGGTCCAGCGCCTCGGTGTACCGGCCGGTGTGCCGGGCGATGTAACCCAGGCTGTCCAGGGCGGAGGCCTCGCCGGCGCGGTAGCCGTCCTTGCGGAACAGCGCGAGGGCCTGTTCGCAGTACGAGCGGGCCGGCCCGTACCGCTTGAGTTTGGCGTGGTTCCAGCCCACCGCGTTGAGCGCGTTCCCCTCCCATACGGAGTTGTCCAGGCCCCGGTAGAGACGCAGGGCCTGACCTGCGTGGACGAGCGCCTGCTCGTAGTCGCCCTGCAAGGTCCGGACCCGGGCGAGGGTGCGGTGGGCGTGGGCCTCGCCGGAACGGTCGCCGCTCTCCCGGAACAGCGCGCGGGCCCGGTCGACATGGTCGAGCGCGAGGGCGTATTCGCCCATGTCGGAACGGGTCCGGCCGAGCAGCCAGTGGGCCGTGGCCTCGTCGGCCGGTTCGCCGAGCCGCTCCGCCGCAGTGAGCCCGGTCCGCCAGGCGATGAGCCCGTCCCGGGTGTGGCCCCGGTGCCGGTGGTAGAGGTCGAGCACCCAGGCGAGCTGCCAGGCCTGGCGGTTCCGGCCCTGCGCCAGGGCGAGTTCACCCGCGGCGAGCAGACTGGACCGCTCGGTGTCGAACCACTCCAGCGCCTCCGTCTCCTCCAGCGGTACGGGGGCGCTGCCCACTGCCGGCGGTTCCAGTTCGGCCGGACGGCGGTGCGGGAAGAGGAGCCGGTCGGCGTGGTGGGCGGTGTGGAGGAAGAAGTCGACGAGCCGGCGCAGCGCGGCGTCCCCGGCGTCCCCCGGAAGGTCGTACCGCGCGCGTTCGGCGGCGTAGGCGCGGGTGAGGTCGTGCAGACGGTAGCGGCCGGGCGTGTGTTCCCGTACGAGGTGCGCGGCCTGGAGCCTGCGCAGCAGCGCGCGGGTCCGGGGTACGGGGAGTGCGGCGAGGCATGCGGCGGCGGGCAGGCCGATGTCCGGGCCCGGCGCGAGACCGAGCAGCCGGAACATCCGCGCGGTGTCGGGGTCGAGGGCGTCGCAGGAAGAGGCGAACACGGCGCGGAGGTCGGCCGTGAGGTCGCCCGCCTCCAGCGCATCGAGCCGGGTGCCGGCCTCCTGGAGTTCCTCGGCCAGGGTCGCGAGGGGGAAGCCGGGCTGGGCGGCGGCGCGGGCGGCCACGATAGCGATGGCCAGGGGCAGGCCCGCGCAGTGTTCGAGGATGGTGGTGACGGCGCCGGGTTCCGCGGCGGTCCGGTGCTCGCCGAGATGGCGGGTGAGGAGCCTGCGCGCACCGGTCCCGTCGAGTGTTTCGACGGCGAGGGGGCGGGCGCCGTGAGTGGCGACGAGACCGGTGAGCTGGTGGCGGCTGGTGACCAGCACGAGACAGGTGGGGCTGCCGGGGAGCAGCGGCAGTACCTGGGCGGTGTCGCGGGCGTTGTCCAGCACGATGAGCAGCCGTCTGCCGCTGGTCAGACTCCGGTACAGGCCGGCCTGCGCGTCCGGGTCCACGGGGATCGCCGCGGGGTCGGCGCCGAGCGCGTCCAGGAAGCCGCGCAGGGCCGTGGCGGGCGGTACGGGGTCGCCGGACGGGTCGAAGCCGCGCAGATCGGCGTAGAGCTGGCCGTCGGGGAAATGGCCGAGGTGGTTGTGGGCCCAGCGCAGGGCGAGCCAGGTCTTGCCGATGCCGCCGGGCCCGCCGATCGCGGAGATCACGACCGTACCGGCGGACACGGACCGCGATTCCAGCAGCTCGTCGAGCAGGGCGAGTTCGCGGTCTCGTCCGGTGAACAGCGGCGGGGGCGCGGGCAGTTGCTTCGGTACGGATACGGGCGCGCGTGCCGGTACGGATATGGCGGCGGGCCGGGCGGCGGGGGCGGCC
>NZ_LATD01000049.1 GCF_000981895.1 Streptomyces odonnellii
GATCCGGGGCCAGGGGAGCTTGGGGTAGCGGGCGGTCTTCGCCGGCTCGGTGTTCGTCAGCGACATGGTGTAGCCGCTGCGACCGTGGAACGACCGCTCCAGGTGCAGGACTTGGAGGCCGTCGACGGCCCGCTCGTCCAGGCCCAGCTTCTGCGCCTTCCAGTCGAGGGCCGCCTTGAGAGCGTTCTCCACGGCCAGCGCCCCGCCGTCCACGAAGAACAGCCGTGGCAGCCGCGGGTCGCCGAGCACCCGGGCGAAGGTCCTGACGAACCTGGCGTACGGAACCGAGTAGAGGTCGGGGTTCGACGGCTTGTTGACGGCCGCGACGGCGAGCTCGCGCATGAATTCGGGGTCGTCGACAATGCAGGACGGATTAATGCCGAGCGGTGCCGAGGAAAAGAAGGAAAAGAGATCGAGAAAACGGTTCTTCGTAACGGCGTCGACCAGCCAGGAACCCGAACTGGCGGAAAAATCGAGGACGATGTCATAGCCGTCCACAAGCATATGGGGCTCAAGCGCGCGATGCACGTCCTGAGCGTTCAGTTCTCCCGTTACTGAAATGCCGTGGTCAGGACAGTGTCGTTGTTCACCCATGCTGCCATTCTGCCCCGGGCTGCTCTTGAGGTCCTCTTCCGGCTCTCTCGGAGTTCTCTTCCGGGATTTCCGGCAACGGCAGGAAAGCACCTGTTCGAAATCGCGCGGCGGCTGCTACGGTGCTTCACGTTCAGCGCGGTCCGCCTGCCCGAGCGGTGACGAGAGGAGCAGTACGTGTTGATGGACACGACGGTACCGACGTTCCAACTGTCCGAGCTTCAGGAGGGGCTCCGCCAGGACGAGTTCCGTAGCTGCCTGGCGGAGAAAGGTGTTTTCTATCTGACGGGCAGCAGCCTGTCGGAAGCCGACCAGAAATCCGCCAAGGATGTCGTCGTCGATTTCTTCGAGCACGGTACGGAGGAGGCGAAGCGGGCCGTCACGTCCCCGGTTCCCACCATCCGCCGTGGATTCACCGGGCTGGAGTCGGAGAGCACCGCGCAGATCACCAACACCGGAAACTACTCCGACTACTCGATGTGCTATTCGATGGGGACCTCGGACAATATATTTCCCACCGCGGAATTCGAGCGGATCTGGACGCACTACTTCGACCGTAAGTATGACGCCACCCGGGAGGCGGCGCGGCAGGTCCTGAAGGCGACCGGGACCGAGCCGGAGGGCGGCGTCGAGTCGTTCGTCAACTGTGAACCCCTGCTGAGGTTCCGGTATTTCCCCGAGGTCCCGGCGCATCGCAGCGCCGAGGAAGAGCCGCTGCGCATGGCGCCGCATTACGATTTGTCGACCGTGACGGTGATTCAGCAGACACCGTGCCCGAACGGCTTTGTGAGCCTGCAGTGCGAGGTCGGCGGCACTTTTGTGGATCTGCCGGCCAAACCGGACGCCGTTCTTGTCTTCTGCGGAGCCGTCGCGACCCTGGTGACCGGCGGCCAGGTGAAAGCCCCGAAGCACCATGTCGCGGCGCCGGGCCGGGACCGGATCGCGGGCAGCAGCCGTACGTCCAGTGTCTTCTTCCTGCGGCCCGACTCGGACTTCGCCTTCTCGGTCCCGCTGGCCAGGGAGTGCGGATTCGACATCAGCCTGGACGGCGAGACCGCCACGTTCAAGGACTGGATCCAGGGCAACTACGTCAACATCCGCACGAGTTCGTAGGCATGGGCGGTCATGGGCACCGGGCGCCGGGCACCGCTAGCCAGGGGCACCGGTAGCCAAGGGCGCGGGAAGTGCGGCGCACGGGAAGCCCAGGGCACAGGAAGTCCGAGCACAGCACCGAGGCATGGTTCCGGAGCACAGGGAGGGCACCGCCATGGGCACAGCAGGAGTCAGCGGCACCGACGGCATACGTGACAGGGCGGAGACGGCCCTGGCGCGCTGCGGCGTCGACATCGCCGCGTACAAGGGCGAGGCGATCACCGCCCGTACGCCCGTCACCGGCGCCGCCCTGTTCGGCCTGCGCGCCGACACCCCGGCGGAGGTCGACCGCGCGGTCGAGGCCGCCGACGCGGCGTTCCGTAGCTGGCGGACCACCCCGGCGCCGGTACGCGGCGCGCTGGTCAAACGGCTCGGCGAGCTGCTCGCCGAGCACCAGCGGGAGATCGCCGATCTGGTCACCGTCGAGGCCGGCAAGATCCGCTCCGAAGCGCTCGGCGAAGTGCGCGAGATGATCGACATCTGCGACTTCGCGGTGGGCCTTTCCCGGCAGCTCTACGGCCGCACCATGCCCTCCGAGCGGCCCGGCCACCGGCTGATGGAGACCTGGCACCCGCTGGGCGTGGTCGGTGTCATCAGCGCCTTCAACTTCCCCGTCGCCGTGTGGGCGTGGAACACCGCGGTGGCGCTGGTCTGCGGTGACACCGTGGTGTGGAAGCCGTCCGAGCTGACCCCGCTGACCGCCCTCGCCTGCTCCGCCCTGCTCGACCGCGCCATCGCCGAGACCGGCGCCCCGGCCCGTCTCAACCAGGTCGTCCTCGGCGGGGCCGGCACCGGCGAGCGACTTGTCGACTCGCCCCGGGTGCCGCTGATCAGCGCGACCGGCTCGACCCGGATGGGCCGCGCGGTGGCGCCCCGGGTGGCCGCCCGGTTCGGACGCAGCATCCTGGAGCTGGGCGGGAACAACGCCGCCGTGGTGACCCCGTCCGCCGATCTCGGACTCACCGTGAACGCGGCCCTGTTCGCCGCCGTGGGCACGGCGGGCCAGCGGTGTACGACGCTCCGCAGGCTGATCGTGCACGAGGACATCGCGGACACCGTCGTCGAGCGGCTCACCGCCGCGTACCGCCGGCTCCCGATCGGTGACCCGTTCCAGGACAGCACTCTGGTCGGGCCGCTCGTCGACGAGACCGCTCACACCAGGATGCGGCTCTCCCTCGACCGCGCGGTCGCGGAAGGCGGCACCCTGATCACCGGCGGGGAACGGCAGCTCGCCGAGGCGGCACCGGGCGCGTACTACGTCCGGCCCGCCCTGGTACGGATGCCCGCGCAGACCGCAGTCGTACGCGAGGAGACCTTCGCGCCGCTGCTGTACGTCCTGACCTACCGCGACCTCGACGAGGCGATCCAGCTCCACAACGATGTGCCGCAGGGGCTGTCGTCCGGGATCTTCACCACCGACCAGAGCGAGGCGGAACGGTTCCTCGCCGCCGACGGCGCGGACTGCGGCATCGTCAACGTCAATATCGGCACCTCGGGTGCGGAGATCGGCGGCGCGTTCGGCGGTGAGAAGGAGACCGGTGGCGGACGCGAGTCGGGCTCCGACGCCTGGCGGGCCTATATGCGCCGTGCGACCAACACGGTCAACTACTCCGGACATGTGGCACTGGCCCAGGGCGTGGACTTCTCCCCGGCCTCGTAACCGGATTCCCCGCACGCGGATTCCTCGTGGCACGGAGTGTGCCGGACGAGTGCGCCGAGCGGGGGTACGCCGACGCCTGCGCTCGCCGGAGCGTACGGCCCAGAAGCCGACCGGGGGAGTCCCAGCCATGCGGGGGAGATCCGCTGCCACGACGGCCCTTGTCCTGGCATGTACAGCACACTTTCTGGTTCTGTTCGACGTCTCCGTGATGACCGTCGCGCTGCCCTCGGTCCAGACGGATCTCGGGTTCGCCCCGGCGGGTCTGCAGTGGGTCGTCAGCGGCTACACACTGGCGTTCGCGGGGCTGTTGCTGCTGGGCGGGCGGCTCGCCGATCTCTACGGACACCGGCGGGTGTTCGTCGGCGGGCTCGCGGTGTTCACCGTCGCCAGTCTGATCGGCGGGCTCGCGACCACCCCTGCGATGCTGATCGCGGCACGGGCCGCGCAGGGGATCGGCGCGGCCGTGCTCGCCCCGCTGGCCCTGACCCTGCTGACCACCACCTTCCCCGAAGGCCCCGCGCGTACCAGGGCGTTGACGATCTGGACGGCGGTGAGCCTGGCCGGCGGGGCGTCGGGCAATCTGCTCGGCGGTGTGCTGACCGAGTACCTGTCCTGGCGTTCTGTCCTGCTGGTCAACGTACCGATCGGGGTCCCGGCGATCCTGTTCGCCGCCCGAATGCTCGCCCGGCGCGGCGCGCCCCCGAAGCGAGTACGGCTCGACCTGCCCGGCGCGGTGCTCGCCACGGCCGCGCTGACCCTGCTCACCCTCGGTGTCGCCCAGGCCCACACACACGCCTGGACCGACCGGGACACGGCGCTGCCGCTGCTTGGCGGGACCGCCGCCCTGGCCGCGTTCGTGGTCGTCGAGACGAGATTCGCACCGGCCCCCCTGATACCGCCGCGGCTGTTCCGGCTGCCCGGGATCGGCTGGGGGAACCTCGCGATGGTGCTGGCCGGGGCGAGCCAGGTCCCGTTGTGGTACTTCCTGACGCTGACCATGCAGGATGTGCTGCACTACAGCGCCGCGCAGACGGGCCTCGCGTTCGTGCCGCACGCGGTGGTGATGCTCCTGGTCGGACTGCGTCTCATTCCCTGGCTGATGCGGCATGTGCAGGCCAGGGTCCTGATCGCTGCCGGCGCGCTGATATCCGCGGCGGGTTTCTGGTGGCAGAGCGGTGTCACGCCGGACAGCGGCTACCTCACCGGTATCTTCGGCCCGTCCGTGGCCATCTCGTTCGGCGGCGGACTGCTCAGCACCCCGCTGACCACCACCGTCACCGCGGGCGTCGAGTCCGCCGACGCCGGCGCGGCCTCCGGGCTCATGAACACCTCACGGCAGTTCGGCGGAGCGTTCGGCCTCGCCGTGGTGCTCACCCTCACCGCGACCGCCACCTCCGGCGTGCGGGCCACGCCCGCCGCACTGGCCGACAGTTACGGGGACGCGTTTCAGGCCATTGCCGTGATCCTGCTCGCCCTGGCCGCGCTCACCCCCGTACTGCCCGCCCTGCGTGACACGCAATACGCCACTCGGCGCTGACGGCGCTTGTTCGCGGTCGGCGTCGGCACCGACCGCGAACAATGCGCAGGAGATAATCGACCGCACGGCCGGCGGTGGCAGCGGGAGCAGGGTGAAGATCGATAGGGTCACCGTCGGGCGCGAGCTCCGTACCGTCCGGCGGGGTGCCGATGACCGCGACGAGCGGCCGTACGCCTGGTCCGTGTCCCGCGCCGGACACAGCGACGGCCCCGACGGCCCACCGGGGGCCGGTCGCCAAGGCGCTCACGGAAGCGGTACGGGAGCACGCGCGCCCGCGCCGGACCGAAGCACCCGGCATCAGAACACGCGACACCGCCCGGTTCGGGCACGAAGCGGCGTCGCGGCATATCAAGGAGACATCAATGGCGGACCGATCCCCCGACACACTCGATCAGAACAGCGAGCCGAGAGAGCCGAGAGAACCGTCCGAGAAGAAGGCGTCGCCGTCGAAGGGCGCCGCGGAGAAGCAGCCGGAGCCCGGAGAGGCAGACCGCGCGACAGCCGCCGAACCCGCGGGGGCAGCCGGCTTATCGGGGACCAGGTCCCCGGCCCCCGGCCCCTCCAAGGCGTCACCCGCGAGCGCCGTCACCGGCAAGGCCGGGGGTACGGCCGACCGCCCGCGGACAGAGGCCGGCAGCGCGGCCAAGGCACCCGGGACACCGAAGCGCGAGGAGTCCGGCGCCGCTCGCGAGCCGTCCGGCACGACGGAATCAGTCAGGCCTTCCGGCAAGCAGGAATCGCCCGAGCCCCCGACCAAGGCCTCGCCCAAGCCGTCGCCCAAGCCCTCCGGCAGGCCCACGTCCTCGGACAGCGCCCAGGACGTCACCACACCGACGGTCACACTCCGGATTGCCCCCAAGGCCGCACCCGCC
>NZ_LATD01000490.1 GCF_000981895.1 Streptomyces odonnellii
GCCCTCCGCGCAGCCCGCCGCCCCCTCGTACGGCAACGGCTACCAGCAGCAGCCGATGCCGCAGCCCATGCCGCTGCAGCACGCGCCCGCGCCGTACATCCCGCAGCAGGCGCCGCCGCGCGGTTACCCGGCCGCCCAGCCGCAGCCGCCCCAGCCACCGCGTCAGCCGCAGCGCCCGATGCCCGCCACGGGGTACGAGGCGATGCGTCCGGCGGCGGCTCCGCGCCCGGCGCCCGCGCCGCCCACACAGTACGACGATCCGTACAACAGGCCGTACCAGCCCCGGGGGTACTGACAGCGCGCGGGACCGGGGCCGCTGACAGGATGGCTTCATGCCGAAGCCGCCTCATCAGCCCGTCCACGCCACTCTGCACACCTTGCGGATCCATCCGGTCAAGTCGATGGCCGGCTGTGCGCCCGGGCGCGCGCTCGTCGAGCCCTGGGGGCTCGCCGGGGACCGCCGCTGGACACTGATCGACGGCACGGGAAAGGTGGTCACCCAGCGCCAGCAGCCGCGGCTGGCACTCGCCCGCGCGGAACCGGAACCGGACGGCGGGGTCCGGCTGTACGCGCCCGGCCTTGAGCCGTTGACGGTCGGGGTGCCGGAGCCGGTGCGGGGCGGCACGGTCGAGGTGGACATTTTCGGGACACGGGTCGAGGCGGTGCCCGCCGGGCAGGACGCGCATAGCTGGGCGAGCAGTTACCTCGGGGTGGAGGTCAGGCTCGTCCATCTCGACGCGCCCGCCTCGCGGCGGCCCGTCGATCCGCTGTTCGCGAGGCCCGGGGAGACGGTCAGCTTCGCGGACGGTTTTCCGCTGCTGGTGACGGCGCTCGGTTCGCTGGACGCCCTCAACTCCCTGATCGCGCGGGGCGATCACAAGGAGGAGGGCCCGCTGCCGATGGACCGGTTCCGGCCGAATCTCGTCGTCGCGGGGACGGAGGCCTGGGCCGAGGACGGGTGGCGGCGCGTCGCCGTGGGGGAGGTCGTCTTCCGGGTCGCGAAGCCGTGCGGGCGGTGCGTGATCACGACGACGGACCAGCGCACCGCCGAGCGCGGCAAGGAGCCGCTGCACACCCTCGGGCGCCATCGCCGGATCGACGGGCGGCTGATCTTCGGGCAGAACCTAGTGCCCGAATCCACCGGCACGGTCCGGGTGGGAGATCCGTTCACGGTCCTCGAACGGGACGACTGACCGACGGGACGACCGGCAGCAGCCGGGACAGCCTGGACGGTCCGGACGGTCCGGACGGCCGAGAACCGCCCCTGCACGAAGGCCTCCCGCCCGGCACACCGCCCGCGTCCGGCCCCGGACACTCGGTGCACGAACCACTGAGTGCAGGGGACAATGAGGTGAGCTTGCTCTCTCTTCGCTCTCTTCGCGCGTAAACCGTGCTCCGTAAGGCTAAAACGGACACGGAAGGGGGTGTGAGGACTGTGCGCACCGTAACCGGACTCTGGCGTTGGCGGCGCAACCCCCTGCGCAGGGGCACCGATCTGATCGAGGCGTGGGTCGCGCTGGCGGCGGTGGCGCTGCTCGCCGTGGCGGTCCCCGCGGTCGGCTGGTTCGGCGGCAGGGCGGTCGACGCGTCCATGCGGCAGACGATCGGACGCCAGCACGAACAGCGGCACCGTACGACCGCCGTGGTGGTACGCGGCTCCGCGGACAGCCATGTCCGCGCGTTCGACGCCGAGTCGGCGAGGGAGCACGATCTCGGCCGCCGGGTGGTCGCCAACTGGTGGGCGGCGGACGGCAGTAAGCACACCGGGACGGTCTCGGCGCCGCTGCGCGAGCCCCGCCCCGGCGACACCTTCCCGATCTGGGCCGACCACCGCGGCAGTCCGGTCAAGGGCCCGATGAGCGCGGAGACCGCGCGTCTCCATGCCGTACTGGCCGGATTCGGTATCGCCGTGCTATCCGCCGGGCTGGTGGAGTGCGCCAGACGGCTGGTCGTACGGCACTTGGTACGGCGGCGGTACGAACGGCTCGACGAGGCCTGGGCAGAGGCGGGCCCGGACTGGGGCCGTACCGGCGCGGGCAGCTAGGGCCTCTCGTTTGGAATCTTGCTGGGCTCGCGTTCCGGAAGCCCCGTCCGGCCGGGAGCCCCGTCCGGCAGTCCGTACGCCGGACGAGGCCGGCGCACCATGCGCCCCATCAGGCGCTCCCACCCCCGGCGAGCATGGCGAAGTCCCGCCCACGAGCTGCCGGGACCAGCCGCTCGCGTCAACTCGGCGCTGTCATGCGCGCTACGGTGGTGCCGCACGGTCCCGCCCCAGGTCCTCTGCGGGGCCGGGGCCCCGGACGGCACAACACGCGCACACGCACGAGGTGGGGGCACAACAGCGCCATGGCACAGGGCACGGTCCAGGTGACGCACACGGGAACTTCGCGTTGGCGTCGCCGCACGGGCGAGTACACCTCCCTCGCCGCCGCCCTGGAGGCGGCGGGCGACGGCGACATCCTCACCGTCGCCCCCGGCACCTACCGGGAGAATCTCATCGTGGCGCGCGCCGTCACGCTGCGCGGTCCCGAGGGCTCGCTCGGCTCCGTCCGTATCGCGCCCGCCGACGGTGTGCCGCTGACCGTCCGTGCCTCCGCCACCATCCAGGACCTCCATGTGGAGGGCCAGGACGCCACATCGCCCGCGCTGCTCGTCGAGGACGGCACGCCCGAGCTGACCGAGCTGCGGGTCGTGACCCGCTCGGCGGCCGGCATCGAGGTACGGGGCGCGGCCCGGCCCACCGTACGGCGCTGCACCGTCGACAATCCGGCCGGTGTCGGCATCGGCGTACTCGACGGCGCGGGCGGCGTGTTCGAGGAGTGCGAGATCGTCGCGGCCGGGCAGGCCGGCATCTCGGTGCGCGGCGGCGCACACCCCCGGCTGGAGCGCTGCCGGGTCCACCACGCCTCCGGCGCGGGCCTGTCCGTCACCGGCGAGGGCAGCGGCGTGGAGGCGGTCGGCTGCGAGGTGTACGAGATCAAGGGCACGGGTGTGCAGATCGCGTCCCGCGCCGCCGCCCATCTCACCGACTCGTCCGTGCACCGCACCTCGGCCGACGGCATAACCCTCGACACCGACGCCGTCCTCACCCTCTCCGACTGCGACATCCACGACATCCCCGAGAACGCGGTCGATCTGCGTTCCCGCTCGGTGCTGACCCTGACCCGCTCCACGGTGCGGCGCTTCGGCCGCAACGGGCTCTCCGTCTGGGACCCGGGCACCCGTGTCGACGCCAACCAGTGCGAGATCCACGACAGTACGGGCGACTATCCGGCCGTGTGGGTCAGCGACGGCGCGACCGTCGTCCTCGACTCCTGCCGCGTGCACGACGTGCCCGACGCGCTCTTCGTCCTCGACCGCGGCTCGCGCGCCGACGTCGTCGACAGCGACATCTCCCAGGTGCGGAACACGGCCGTGTCGGTGAGCGACGGCGCGACCGCGCAGCTCGACGACTGCCGGATCAGGGAGGCCTCGACCGGCGCCTGGTTCCGCGACCACGGCAGCGGCGGCACCCTCAACTCCTGCACCATCGACGCCGTCCAGACCGGGGTCATCGTCACCAAGGGCGCCGATCCGACCATCGAGCGCTGTACGGTCACCTCGCCGGCCGAGGCGGGCTTCTATGTGTCGGCCGAGGGCCGCGGCACCTTCCACAACTGCCGTGTCACCGGCAGCGGCGGCTATGGCTTCCATGTGATGGACGGCTGCCGCACGGTGCTGACGCGGTGCCGTACGGAACGGTGTGCGCGCGGCGGGTACGAGTTCCCGGAGGACGGCCCGACCGTCGAGGACTGCACCAGCGACGAGAGCGGTGTCCTGACGCCGTCCTCCGAGCCGCCCACCGTACTGACCGCGACCCAGACCACCGGTCTGCTGGGGGCGGTCCCCGCGCAGCCCGCCACCGTGACCGCGAAGCCCGCGGACGCCGCCCCGCCCACGGCGCCCGCGCGCTCCTCGGAGGACGTCCTCGGCGAACTCGACGCCCTGGTCGGTCTGGAGAGCGTCAAGCGGGAGGTGCGGGCGCTCACGGACATGATCGAGGTCGGCAGGCGCCGCAAGGAGGCGGGCCTCAAGGCCGCCTCGGTCCGCCGCCATCTCGTCTTCACCGGCTCCCCCGGCACCGGCAAGACCACGGTGGCCCGGCTGTACGGCGAGATCCTGCACTCCCTCGGAGTGCTGGAGCGCGGCCATCTCGTCGAGGTGTCCCGGGTCGACCTGGTCGGTGAGCACATCGGCTCCACCGCGATCCGTACGCAGGAGGCCTTCGACCGGGCGCGCGGCGGAGTGCTCTTCATCGACGAGGCGTACGCCCTCTCCCCCGAGGACTCGGGGCGGGACTTCGGCAAGGAAGCCATCGACACCCTGGTGAAGCTGATGGAGGACCACCGGGACGCCGTGGTCGTGATCGTCGCCGGGTACACCGCGGAGATGGAGCGCTTCCTGACGGTCAACCCCGGTGTGGCGTCCCGTTTCTCACGGACCATCACTTTCACCGACTACGATCCGGCGGAGCTGCTGCGGATCGTGCAGCAGCAGTCCGAGGAGCAGGAGTACCGGCTCGCGGACGGTACGGCCGAGGCCCTGGTGAAGTACTTCACGGAGCTGCCCAAGGGCCCCGCCTTCGGCAACGGCCGTACCGCGCGCCAGACGTTCGAGTCGATGGTGGAGCGGCACGCGGGCCGGGTCGCCCAGTTGCCGGAGGCCAGTACCGACGATCTGACCCTGCTCTACGCGGACGATCTGCCCGAACTGCCCTGAGAAACCGGCGTCATTGAGTCGGCCGCTCGATGGGCGTCTCGGTGGGCTCCTCGGCCGGCTCCTCCGTGGTCCGCTGGTGGGGCACCGCCGGCGGGGGCAGCCGGTCGAGCAGCGCGGCCCGTTCCGCCGCGAAGGCGGGGTCCGCCTGGTAGTCGGAGTGGCCGAGGACCGGCTCGGGCAGCGGGCGCAGCGCCGTACGGCCGAAGACGAGCGGGTCCTTGAACGGCTCGCAGTCCACCTCGGGCCGGCCGTCGTGGGCGGGGACCCTGACCGGCCCGCCGATCGGGTCGGTGACCCGCCACAGATTACGCCAGCAGTGCACCTCCCTGCTCAGCTCGCCGAGCGGCCCCGCGCCGAAGTACGCCGGGAACCAGCGCCCGTACAGCCGCTCCAGCGGTGACCCGTACGTCAGCAGCGCCACCCGGTGACGTACGGCGGCGGGCAACTGCCAGACGGCCGCCGCGGCCAGCACACTGCCCTGCGAGTGGCCCGAGAGGACGAGCCTGCCGCCGGTCGTCCCGGTCCAGGCCGCGATCCGCCAGGTCAGGTCGGGGACGGCGCGCTCGGCGTAGCAGGGCGGCGCGAAGGGGTGGGCGGCGCGCGGCCAGAAGGTGCCGACGTCCCAGAGGATGCCGATGGTGCGCCGGGCCGAGGCATCGCGGTAGGCGCGGCGGCCCCAGGTGACGAACAGGATGAAGCCGAGGCCGATCAGCCAGGAGCCCACCGACTGCGCGATGTCGGCGATGGACTCCAGGAACGAGTCGGTGCCCTTGGCCGCCTGGCCGGGCACCTCGCCGCTGAGCCAGGAGCCGACGAGCGCGCCGGTGCCGAGGAGCAGGGCGGCACCGGAGATCAGGCCGACCAGCCAGGGCACGGCGTCGGTGAGCCCAGCCGCGGCGCGGGCGCCCGCGACCTGCCGGGTACGGGCGGTGTCCCTGCCGGTC
>NZ_LATD01000491.1 GCF_000981895.1 Streptomyces odonnellii
GGGATACGGGGGTACGCGGGGTGCTTGTCGGGCGGCGGCGGGCCGGGTTCCCGAGCACAATCGGAGCATGGATCTGCCGGTGATGCCTCCCGTGAAGCCCATGCTCGCCAAGTCCGTGGCCCGGATCCCGCCGGGCATGCAGTACGAGGCCAAGTGGGACGGCTTCCGGGCGATCATCCACCGGGACGGGGACGAGGTGGTGATCGGCAGTCGCACGGGCAAGCCGCTCACCCGCTACTTCCCCGAACTGGTCACCGTTCTGCGCGAGCAGCTCCCGGGGCGCTGTGTCATGGACGGCGAGATCGTCATCGTCCACGGGGACCGGCTCGACTTCGACCGGCTCACCGAGCGCATCCACCCGGCGAAGTCCCGGGTGGACCTGCTGGCCGAGCGGACCCCGGCGAGTTTCGTGGCCTTCGATCTGCTGGCCCTCGGGGACGCCTCGCTGCTGGACACGCCGCTGGTGGGGCGGCGGGAAGCGCTGGAGGCCACGTTCATCGGCGTCCACCCGCCGCTGCATCTCGCGCCCGCGACCACTGATCTCGGCGTGGCCGAGGAGTGGTTCGAACGGTACGAGGGCGCGGGGCTCGACGGGGTGATCGCCAAGCCCCTCGATCTGCTCTACCGGCCGGACGCGCGGCTGATGTTCAAGGTCAAGCACGAGCGGACCGCGGATGTGGTGGTCGCCGGATACCGCCTGCACAAGAGCGGTCCTGTGGTCGGTTCGCTGCTGCTCGGGCTGTACGACTCCGGGGGCGCCCTCCAGCATGTCGGGGTCTGCGCCGCGTTCCCGATGAAGCGCCGCGCCGAACTGGTGGAGGAACTGGGGCCGCTGCGCATGGAATCGGCGGAGGGGCATCCCTGGGGCGCCTGGGCCGACGAGTCCGCGCACGAGAGCGCCCGGCTGCCCGGCGGGCCGAGCCGCTGGTCCGGTACGAAGGACCTGTCGTGGCTGCCGCTGCGGCCGGAGCGGGTGTGCGAGGTGGCGTACGACCATATGGAGGGCAACCGGTTCCGGCACACGGCGCAGTTCCGGCGGTGGCGGCCGGACCGTACGCCGGAGAGCTGCACGTACGGCCAGTTGGAGGAGCCGGTGCGGTACGACCTGGCGGAGGTGCTGGCGCTGCCTACGGGGTGAGGGCGAGGGGGCTGCCGGGCGGGCCGGCCAACGGTCCCGGGCCGGGCGATCCCGGGCCCGGTGGTCCCGCGTCCTGCGGCCGTGGGGGTGGTCGGTCGCGCGGGTGCCGATGTCACAACCGGAGCCGTTACGGCCGGTGATCTTACGGACCTGTGACGGCCCGGCGCGTGACCGGGCGTGATGGCCGTACGGCGCATAGCGTCCCCGTCATGCGTGTACTCGTCACCGGAGGCGCGGGCTTCATCGGCTCGCAGATCGTCACCGCCCTCACCGCGCTCGGCCATCAACCCGTCGTCCTGGACGCCCTGCTGCCCTCGGCCCATCCCGTACCACCGTCCCCGCCCCCCGAGACCGAGTGGATCCACGCGGACGTCCGCGACAGGACAGCCGTCGCGCGGGCGCTGTGCGGAGTGGACGCGGTGTGCCATCAGGCGGCGATGGTCGGCCTCGGCAAGGACTTCGCGGACGCGCCCGCGTACGTGGGCTGCAACGACCTGGGCACCGCCGTCCTGCTCGCCGGCATGGCGGAGGCGGGGGTACGGGATCTGGTGCTGGCCGGGTCGATGGTGGTCTACGGCGAGGGCCGCTACGACTGCCCCCGGCACGGGCGGGTCGCCGCCGGGCCGAGGGCGGCGGCCGACCTGGACGCGGGCCGGTTCGAACCCCGCTGCCCGCGCTGCGGCGCGGAGTTGGTGCCCGGGCTGATCGGGGAGGACGCGCCCACCGACCCGCGGAACGTGTACGCGGCGTCCAAGCTGGCGCAGGAGCATCTTGCGGCGTCCTGGGCGCGGGCCACGGGCGGCCGGGCGGTCTCGCTGCGCTACCACAATGTGTACGGGCCGGGGATGCCGCGCGACACGCCGTACGCGGGGGTGGCGTCCTTCTTCCGTTCCTCGCTCGCGCGCGGCGAGGCACCCCGGGTCTTCGAGGACGGCGGGCAGCGGCGGGACTTCGTCCACGTACGGGATGTCGCGCGGGCGAACGCGCTGGCCCTGGCGGCCGTACGGGACCGCGAGCCGGGCGCACTGAGCGTGTTCAACACAGGCAGCGGGGAGCCGCACACGGTCGGCGAGATGGCATCGGCGCTCGCGTCGGCGCACGGTGGCCCCGAACCGGTGGTCACCGGCGAGTACCGCCTCGGCGACGTCCGCCACATCACGGCGTCCTCACAACGCCTGAGGGAGGAACTGGGCTGGCTGCCGGAGGTGGGCTTCGAGGCGGGCATGACGGAATTCGCGAAGGCGGAACAACGGGCGACGAAGCCTGTGGCGGCGCCTTGGCGCCCCATGGCCGATGAGCCGCGCCCCGGCGTCGTGCACGCCGTCGATCCCTGATCGCCGTGACCCGAACGGCCGGGGGCGGTCGCCCGGGTCTCGATGTCCGTGTTTCGTAAGACCTCATATCCCCTTTGTCGGTATCCGAATTCATACGGTGATGACGTGACCCACTCGATTCCCACGGCTCCCCCCGCTCCCACGACAGTTGATGTCGTACTCCCCTGTCTCGACGAGGCCCTCGCCCTCCCCTGGGTACTGGGCCGGATGCCCGCCGGCTGGCGCGCGATCGTCGTGGACAACGGCTCGGCCGACGGTTCGGCGGAGATCGCCGCCGGGCTCGGCGCGACGGTGGTACGTGAGCCCCGGCGGGGGTTCGGTGCCGCGTGCCATGCCGGACTGCTCGCCGCGGAGGCGGAGTTCGTCTGTTTCTGCGACTGCGACGCGTCGCTCGACCCGGGGCTGCTGCCCGCCTTTGTGGCGGAGGTGGCGGCGGGCCGGGCGGAGCTGGTGCTGGGCCGCCGTCGGCCGCGTCCGCGCAGGGCCTGGCCGCCGCACGCGCGGGCGGGGAATCTCGCGCTGGCCCGCATGCTGCGCCGCAGAACGGGCCTGCGGCTGCACGACCTGGGCCCGATGCGGGCGGCCCGCCGCGAGCCGCTCCTCGACCTCTCCCTCACGGACCGCCGCAGCGGCTACCCCCTTCAGATGGTGGTCCGCGCCGCCGACGCGGGCTGGCGGGTGACGGAACGGGATGTCCCGTACCTCCCGCGCAGGGGCAAGTCCAAGGTGACGGGCACCTGGCGAGGCACCTGGCAAGCGGTCCACGACATGCGAGCGGTCCTGGCCCAGCCGCCTGTGGCCGCGGATCGCTCAGGCGCGGCAGGCACCACCGCTCCGGCGGCGGGGCCCGAACGCTCGGCTCAGCAGCCAACGACCACCACCGCGGCAGCTCGTACAACCGCCGACGCGGTGCGCACCGGTGTGGTCGGAGCCGCACCCAGCGGGGCAGCGAGCACCGCCCACGACGCCGTCAGCGCCGCCGCAGGGCATACGGCCCCGCAGTCGGACACCGGCCCGGCAGGGGCGGACCGTACGGCTCACCGGTCGGCTGACGCCCACGAGGCGGTTCGTACAGCCGCCGCCCCGCCGCACGTCCGTCCCGGTGACGGCCCTGCCGTCAACGACCGGGTGGATACCGGTCCGGTCGCAACAGCGGCCGTTGTTGCGACCGAGTCCGAACCCTGCGAGGCCAAGGACCCCATGGCTGACGACGGCGACGGCGCGGGCCGTACGACCGGTGCTCCGCCCACTGACGCCCCCGGCAACAGCCGCGACAACGCGGGCCGTGCCACCGCCGGGCCGCTGGCCGACAGCCGCCCGGGCACCGAACCGGCGGCCGACCGGCCCGGTGCCGGCACCGCCGGAATCCCACGCCTGGAGGCATCGTGAGTTGTCTGTTGGTGGTGGCCAAGGCGCCTGTCGCCGGGCGGGTCAAGACCCGGCTCACTCCGCCCTTTTCGGCCGAGGAGGCCGCTCGGCTGGCGGAGGCCTCGCTCGTCGACACCCTGTACGCCGTACTTGCCGCGCCCGTGCGGCGGCGGGTGCTGGTGCTTGAGGGGGCGCCGGGGGCATGGCTGCCCGCCGGGATCGAGGTCGTACCGCAGACCACCGGAGGGCTCGACGAGCGGCTGGCCGCTGCCTTCGGGCTGTGCGACGGGCCCGCCGTGCTCGTCGGAATGGACACTCCGCAGCTCACACCCGAGCTGCTGGCGCCCGCGCTCGCACCGGACGCCTGGGACGGGTGCGACGCGTGGTTCGGGCCCGCCGTGGACGGCGGGTTCTGGGCGCTGGGGCTGGCCGTACCCGATCCGGCGCTGCTGTGCGGGGTGCCGATGTCCGTGCCCGAGACCGGCGCCGTGCAGCGCGGGCGGCTCACCGAGGCGGGACTCGCCGTACGGGATCTGCCGCCGCTGCGCGACGTCGACACCGCGCACGACGCCGCACTGGTCGCGGCCGAGGCGCCGGACAGCCGGTTCGCCGCCGCGCTCGCCGGGCTCACCGCGGCCGGGGTGCGATGACCACCGCGGAGACCAGGCCCGCGCCCTGGCAGACCGGTCCGTACGCCGACGCGCTGCGCAACGGGCGCGGCCCGCTCTTCCTGCGCCGTTCCGACGGCTGGCTGCTGCCGCTGGAGGTGGAGCGCTGGTGCGCGGGGCCGGACCGGGCGGATCTGACCGTGCTGGAGCGCTGCCGGGGCAGTGTCCTCGACATCGGCTGCGGCCCGGGACGGATCGTCACCGCGCTCGCCGCCCGGGGCCGCCCCGCGCTGGGCATCGATATCAGCCCGGCGGCGGTGGCGCACACCGTACGGGCGGGTGGAAGCGCTCTCATACGGTCGGTGTTCGATCCGCTGCCCCGCGAGGGCGGCTGGCACACGGCGCTGCTCATGGACGGCAACATCGGTATCGACGGCGATCCGGCGGCCCTGCTCGCCCGCCTCACCTCGGTCGTCGCGCCGGCCGGTTCACTGATCGTCGAGACCGCCCCGGCCGGCGTGGACCCGGATCTCGACGAACGCCTCCGGGTACGGGTCGACAACGGCACCGCTGCGCCGGGAGACGCCTTCTCCTGGGCCCGCGTTGGCGCCCGCGCACTCATACGCCACGGCCGCGCCGCGGGCTGGACCCCGGCCGAGCAGTGGACGGCCGCCGGCCGTCACTTCGTCACTCTGGAACGTGCCGAACGCACGGAGCCCGAGGGGCGGGCGGAACGGGCGGAACGCGTGGAACGGGCGGTGCGACAGAAACGTACGGCACGCAAAGGGCGCCGGCCCTGAAGATGGCCGCTCCCCGCACCCGCACCCGCACCCGCACCCGGAGAGGATCCACCCCGAAAGGGCCCCGCCTCTGAGGCCCTCGTGAAGTCCTCGCCGGATCACTCCGCCACTGTGCCGTCCACATACACCCACGCGCCCTCGTGCCGGGCGAAACGGCTCCGCTCGCTCAGCACCCCCGGCTTGCCCCGATGGGTGAAGCGGGCGCGGAAGGTGACGGTCCCGGTGGTGTGGAAGGGGGTGCCGTCGGTGGTCTCCAGGATCTCCAGTCCGGTCCATCGCACCGCGGGGTCGAGATCCACGCCCGGCGGCCGGGTGGCCGGGGCCCAACTCCTCAGCAGGTACGGTTCGTCGCCCACGGCGAACGCGCTGTACCGGGAACGCATCAGCAGCTCGGCGGTGGGCGGGGTGACCGCGGCAGGCGGGGTGACCGGGCCGGGCGGCGTGGTCCCGGTGGACGGAGTGGCCGCGGTGGCCGCTCCGGAATGGAAGCGCCCGCAGCACGCGCCGTACGCGGCGGGCAGCCCGCAGGGACAGGGCGCGGCGGACCGGTCGGAGGGACCGGTCCGCCGCGCCCTGTCCCTG
>NZ_LATD01000492.1 GCF_000981895.1 Streptomyces odonnellii
GGGTGGGGGACGCCGAGGACTCCGACGGGCCCGACGGTTCGGCGGCACCCACGGTCGGCAGGTCGCGCGTCTGCTCCGGCCGCGCCTGTTCCTGAGGCTCGTCCCGCGAGAACAGTCCGCCCGCGAACGCCGCCGTCCCGATCACCGCCAGCGCCGCCGCGCCGATCACCAGGGCCCGGTACCGCTTGCGGTGCGGCGGTGGCGCCGGGGAGGAGCTCGCGGGCGGCGGTACGGCCGGGCCGCGCGCGGGGGCGAGGGGCGGCATCGGGCCCGCGGTACGGAAGACCGGCGGCGGCCCGGCGCTGTCGTCGTCCGCGTCGAGCGTCACGTACGGCCGTACGCGCAGCGGGTTGAAGTCCTCGGCCTCGGCGATCTCTTCGGCGGCGGCGCGCTGGTGGCCCGCCTGGCGGGCGGCCTCGGCCTCGGCGCCGCCTTCGGCGGTGGCCCGGGCGGTCGCTCCCGCGGTCCCGGCGCCGGCCGCTCCGGCGGCCTGCGGCGCTCCCGTATCCGCCGTGTCCGAAGGCGCGCCGGCGGCCACGCCGGCCGCCGCGGTGCCCTTCGCCGGTGCCACCGCCCCCGGTGCCACCGCCCGCAGCACCATCGTCGTCTCGGCGTCCCGGCGCGCCTCCCGCGTCCCCGCGTTCTGCTGTGCCTGTGCCTGTGCCTGTGCCTGGGGCTGTGTCTGCGTCTGCGCCTGGGGCAGTACCTGAGTCTGCGCCTCTGTCTGCGACGGCTGCGCTTCCGCGTCCTGACGAACCTCCGCGTCCGGCCGCTGCCGCTCCGCCGGTTCCTTCCGTACCGCCTCGCACCCGCAGCCGGGTCCGCCTCCGGTGGTGCGCGGCGTACCGCATTCGGGACAGAGCTGTCCGGTCAACGTGGGTCCCCTCCCCTTGAACTGCCGCCGATTATGCAGGCCGTGTGCGAACGGTGCGCGCGCCCCCAAGCCCTTCGGCCGCCCTCCGGCGGTCCTCCGGCAGTCCCATGGCAGTCCTCCGGCCGCGCTCGGCGGGCCATAACGGGACACAACGGTCAGGATGGAAACCCCCGGTGGATCCAAGGAGATGTCCCGATGGTTCAGCATGTGAGCACCCCCGCCGTGCGTCCGGTCCCAGGCGACGACCGGAACCAGCCCACCGTCCTGGTCATCATCGGAGCCCTGCTGCTGGGCCTGCTGCTCGCCTCGCTCGATCAGACCATCGTCTCCACCGCGCTGCCGACCATAGTCAGCGACCTCGGCGGTCTTGAGCATCTGTCCTGGGTGGTCACCGCCTATCTGCTGGCGTCGACCGCCGCCACCCCGCTCTGGGGCAAGCTGGGCGACCAGTACGGCCGCAAGCGGCTCTTCCAGATAGCCATCGTCATATTCCTGGCCGGTTCCGCGCTCTGCGGCACGGCCCAGGACATGCCCCAGCTCATCGCCTTCCGCGCGCTCCAGGGTCTGGGCGGCGGCGGGCTGATCGTGCTGTCGATGGCGATCGTCGGCGACATCGTCCCGCCGCGCGAACGCGGCCGGTACCAGGGGCTGTTCGGCGCGGTCTTCGGCGTGACCAGTGTGCTCGGCCCGCTGCTCGGAGGCTTCTTCACCCAGGAGCTGAGCTGGCGGTGGGTCTTCTACGTCAACCTGCCGATCGGCGTGGTCGCGCTCGCGGTCATCGCCGCTGTCCTGCGCATACCGGCGCACGCGACCCGGCACACCATCGACTACCCCGGCACCTTCCTGATCGCCTCCGTCGCCACCTGTCTCGTCCTCGTCGCCTCGCTCGGCGGTACGACCTGGGCCTGGGGCTCCGCCGAGATCATCGGCCTCGCCGTGCTCGGCGCCGTACTGCTCTTTCTGTTCATGGAAGTCGAGCGGCGCGCGGCCGAACCCGTCCTGCCGCCACGGCTCTTCCGGCTCAGGACCTTTACACTCGTCGCGGTCATCAGTTTTGTCGTCGGCTTCGCGATGTTCGGCGCGATGACATATCTGCCGACGTTCCTTCAGGTCGTCCAGGGCGTGTCCCCCACCATGTCGGGGGTGCATCTGCTGCCCCTGGTGGCCGGGCTGCTGATCACCTCCACCGTGTCCGGACATCTCGTCAGCCGGACCGGCCGCTGGAAGGCGATACCCGTGCTGGGCGCGGCCGTCACCGCCGTGGGGCTGCTGCTGCTCCACCGGCTCACCGTGACCAGCGGCACCTGGGAGACCAGCGTGTATCTCTTCGTCTTCGGCGCGGGACTGGGGCTGGTCATGCAGGTCCTGGTCGTGGTCGTGCAGAACGCCGCCGGCTACCGGGACCTGGGCGTCGCCACCTCGGGCGCGACCTTCTTCCGCTCGATCGGCGCGTCCTTCGGTGTCGCGATATTCGGCACGGTCTTCAGCAATCTGCTCGCCGCCCGGCTGACCCATACCCTGGCCGGCCAGCCGCTGCCGCCCGGCGTCGGACCTGGCCGGCTGTCCTCCGATCCGCGGGCCATCGAGCTGCTGCCGCCCGCGCTGCGCGCCGACGTACTGCGCGCGTTCTCGACGTCCATCACCGATGTCTTCCTCTATGCCGTGCCGGTCGTGGTGCTCGCCTTCGTCGTCGCCTGCTTCCTCAAGGAGGAGCCGTTGCGCGGCTCGGTGACGGCGCCCGAGGCCAGCGCGACCCTGGCGGTCAACCCGGTCGAGCGCTCCTCCCGCGACGAGGTCGCCCGCGCGCTCTCGGTGCTGGGCACGCGTGAGGGCCGCCGCCGCGTTTACGAGAAGATCACTGCGAAGGCGGGGTACGACCTGCTTCCCGCGTCCAGTTGGCTGCTGCTGCGCATCCGGCGGCACGGCTCCGTACGGCCTGGGCTGCTGGTGGAGACCCTGCCCGTACCGCTCAGGTCCGTCACCGACGCGTCCCGTCAGGTGGAGGAGCGCGGCCTGGCCCGGCGCGAGGGACTCGAACTGACCCTGACCGCGCGGGGAGCCGAGACGGCCGAGGCGCTGGCGAAGGCGCGCGAGGAGTCCCTGACGGAGCTGCTGGGGGACTGGTGGCAGCCGGACCGGCCGGCGGCGGAGCTGGAGCGGCTTGTACGGGACCTCAACAGCGAGCTGTGCGGCTCCACCGGCGAACGCCCGTCGGCCCCGGCCCCGCCGAGGGACCACGCGGTCTGAGCCGCGGCGCTCACCGGATCAAGGCGCTCACGGGATCAAGGCGCTCACGGGGATCACGGGATCACGGGGCCCGCCGGATCACGGGGCCGGCCGCCCGGTCCGGGCGGGGAGTTCCCTGCCGTACCAGATCTCGCTGTACGGGCCCGGCTCGCCGTACGGCGGGATCTCCCGGAAGCCGTGCTTCACGTACAGCCCCCGCGCCTCGACCAGGTCGAGCCGGGTGTCGAGTACGAGCCGCCGGGCCCCGAGCCGTACCGCCGCCTCCTCCAGGGCGGCCAGCAGTGCCCCGCCGCCTCCGGTACCGCGTACGGCCGGGTTCACATAGACCCGGGTCAGCTCCGCCGTCTCCCCGTCCCCGTCCAGCAGCCGCAGCCCGCCGCAGGCCTCGGCCCGACCGCCGTACCGGCCGACGACGAACTCCCCGGTGGGCGGTACGAGTCGGCCGGCCGGGTCGGCCGGGTTGTCCACGAGGCCCTGGTCGATCTCGGCCTCCGTCGCGGGGCGCCCCCAGTAACGTCCGGCGACCTCGGCGTAGTAGGCGCGGCGGAGGCGGGAGGCGTCGGGGGCGGCGAAGGGTTCGGGGCGTACGGACCAGGTCATGGCCGTATCGCTATCAGGCGGCGGGGTTCTCCGGCCAGCGGATTAGGGGCGCGCGTGCCTACCGCCCGCTCAGGCGAGCACCCGCGCCAGCGCGAAGCCGTCGTACCCCTTGGCGCCCACCGTCTGGACCGCGGTCGCGGAGAGACGGGGGTTGGCCGCCATCAGCTCGGTCATACGGCGGGTGCCCACCACCGAGGGGTCCTCGCTCGACGCGTCGGTGACGGCCCCGTTCCGTACGACGTTGTCCACGACGATGACGCTGCCGGGGCGGGTCAGCTTCAGCGACCACTCCAGATAGTGCGGATTGTTGCGCTTGTCCGCGTCGATGAACACGAAGTCGAACGGCCCCGCGCCCTCGGCCTCCAGCACCGGGAGCGTCTCCAGCGCCGGTCCCGTCCTGACCTCGGCGATCTTGTCGAGCCCGGCCCTGGTGAGGCTGGCGCGGGCGACCTCGGCGTGGGCCGGGTCGTACTCCAGGGAGATCAGCCGCCCGTCGTCGGGCAGCGCGCGGCCCAGCCAGATGGTGCTGTAGCCGCCGAGGGTGCCGATCTCCAGGACCGTACGGGCGCCCTGGATACGGGCGAGGAGGTGCAGCAGTTTGCCCTGGTTCGGGGCGACGTTGATGGCGGGCAGGCCGGCCGCGTCGGCGGTGGTGAGCGCCGCGGTGAGCGCGTCGTCGGCGGGGGCGAGCTGGTCGGTGAAGTAACGGTCGACCGCGGTCCACCGCTCCTGGGACATGTGCGACATGGGTGCCTCTCGTCCGTACGCGGGTGTGGCGAGTTAGTTTCTGCTGGGAACATACCCCGGCGGCCGGTCCTGGCAATGGCCCCCGCCATACCGGCCGGTGGCCGGAACGTGCCCGTTTCCACTGGCATGTGACCTGCCTTCTGCGGTGGGACGCCCCCGGCCGGGACCGTACGGGCCCTCGCCGCCGAGCGGCTCAAGCCGAACTGCGACTGACCGCACGGCCCGCGAACCCGCGACCGACCGCCACCGACCGCGCCCGGCCCGCGAAGGCCCGCGCACGCACCGCCGGACGGCGCCGCTGCTCCCCGGAGCCGCGGCGCCGTCTCGCGTACCGTGCCCGTAGCCTTCCTAAACCCCGAAGCGAAGGGCATCGGCGCGAAACAGGGGTGACAGTCAGGCGAAGAGGGGGTTGCCTGAGTCTTCCCGAGAGGGCAGTGCGAGGCTCTTGCCCCAGGGACGGCGGTCACAGCCGACGGACACGGCGGTCACGGCCGGCGGTCACGGCGGTTTCGGACGGAGGGTCGGCGCGGCGTGGTGAATGCGGAGCACGGTGTGCACGGCGGTGCGGCGGCGGGCGGCGCGCGAACGGGCTTCGGCACGGCCCGCGCGATGCTCTGGCTGCTCGCCGCCGTACTGGCGGTCAGACAGGCGGCGGCCGTCCTGAGACAGCCGCCCGGCCGGCGGCTCACCGATCTGGAGACCTGGATCGGCGAGAACGGCGTGCTGCACATGACGGGCTCGCTGTACGACACCGAGAAGTTCACCGGGACGCCGTTCGCCGGGCTGGTGCTCAAACCGCTGTCGCGCGCGGCCCAGGAGAGCCTCGGCATCGCGTGGACCTTCGGGACGCTGCTGCTGGTCGTCGCCCTCGGACTGGTCGTCGCCCGCGCGCTCCCGGGCCGGATCTCCCGCCGTACGGGACTGCTCGCGGCCCCCGTCACCATCAGCCTGCTGATGCTGTCCCTGCCGGTGCGCAACAGCTTCCACCTCGGCCAGACCAGCATCATCCCCGTCCTGCTGGTGCTGGTCGGCTGTTTCGTCGTACGGGGCGAACGCGGCTCCGGCGTCCTCGTGGGGATCGGCGCGGCCCTCCAGCCCGCCGTTCTGCTCTTCGCGCCGCTGCTCTGGCTGACGGGCCGCAAGAAGGCGGCCGTCGCGTCGGCGGGGACCTTCGCGGTCTGTACGGCGCTGGCCTGGACGGCACTGCCGAGCGACTCATGGGCGTACTGGGTGCACCATGTCGCGGGAGCGGGCCTCGGCGAGCGCCCCGACAGCCTCGCCAACCAGTCACTGCACGGCGCGCTGCTCCGGCTGGGCCTGACAGGCCCGCTGGAGATCGTGCTCTTCGTCGCCCTCGCGGCGGCCGTCGTCTTCTTCGGGCTGCGCCGCGCGGTCCGTTACGCCCGGGACGGGCAGCTTCTGCTCGCGGTGGCGCTGACCGGCTGCGCGGCGATCGCGGTCTCGCCCACCGCCTGGCAGCACCAGCTTCTGTGGGTGCTGCTGGCCCTCGTCGGCCGGGTCGGCACCCGCGCCAGGGACCGGCTGGTGTGGCCCGCGGTGGTGGTGCTGGTGATGACCCTGCCGGGGAAGATGCTGCTGCCGAACCTGGAGGCGCTGTATCCGCTGCGGGACAACGTGCCGCTGCTCGCGGCGCTCGCGGCGGCCTGCGCGGTGCCGTTCCTGACCCGCGCCTCGCCGTACTTCGAACAGCCCGTCGCGACCGAGTACGCGAGGCCCGTGCCCGCGCGCTGGCGCCGCATCCCGCTGCTGCCTTTCTGGCGGCGGCTGCTCGGCCGCCCCAATCTGCTGCTCGAACTGCTCGCCATCCGCGTCGGCTACTCCGTCTACTCCCATATCCGGCTCGCCGCGACCGGGGGCCGGGAGGCCGCCGAGGCGCACGGCCGCGAGATCGTCGCCGTCGAGCGGGCACTTGGCATCGACATCGAGCACACGCTCAACCACGCGGCCGTGAAGGCGGAGTGGGTGGGGAACTTCCTCAACTTCTACTACACCTCCTTCCACTTCGTGGTGCCGCTGACGATCCTCGGCGTCCTCTATGTACGCCGGCCCGCCGACTACCGCTGGGCCCGCTCCTCGCTCGGCTTCGCCACCGTCCTCGCGCTGCTCGGCTTCTGGCTCTATCCGCTGGCGCCGCCGCGGCTGATGCCCGGGATGGGGTTCATCGACACGGTGCACGGGCCGCAGGATCTGACGAACCCGGACTACGGGGCGCTGACCGCGCTCACCAACCAGTACGCGGCGATGCCCTCGCTGCACTTCGGGTGGTCGCTGTGGTGCGGGCTGGTGATCGTGGTGCTGGCGCCGAAGACCTGGATGAAGCTTCTCGGGCTGCTCCACCCGCTCTTCACGGTCTGCGCGATCGTGGCCACGGCCAACCACTGGGTGCTGGACGCGGTGGGCGGGGCGGCGGTGGTGGGAGCGGGCTTCGGGCTGACGTACGTACTGGCGGGGCCGAGGAAGCTGCTGCCGAAGGAGGCGGCGCGGCCGGATCCGTTCCCGAAGGGTGCGGGTCCGGATGTTCCCGCGGGCAGTGCGATACGGGAGTCGGGGCCGGTTTCGTAGTCCGGCGCTCAGCGTGGTGGTACGTGGCGTGATGGGCGCCGGGTCATGGCGTTGGCGTACGGCCCGGGCTCATCGGGGACACGTCCCGGGCCGGTCATTCGCGCCGGCGGCGGGCCCGGCGGAGAGCGGCGGCGGTGAGGACGAGAACGGCGGCGGCTCCGGCGACCAGGCCGACGGAGGGACCGCTGTCGCCCTCGGGCTCGGGATGGCTGCCGGGCTCGGTGGGAGCCGGGGCGCCGGAGGACGCAGGAGCGCCGGAGTCCATGGAAGCGGCCGTCGCGTCGGTCCGGTTCGTACCGCCGTCCGCCACCTGCTCACCGCACCCCGACTCCGGATACCCGGATATCGCGCAGAGCAGGGCGTCGGCGTCGTACCGCAGTGGCTTCGCGACCGCCGCCAGCGCCTCCGCGGCCGTCGCGTCCTCGCCGAGCCGGGCGCATCCGGCGCGGGGAGCGGGCGGGCGCTCGCCGTCCGGGGCGTCGGCGGCCGTACCGTAGTCCACGACCACGGCGACCCGCTTGCGCCCGGCTTCCTCGGGGGTGGCACCGCAGATCGCCGCGAAGCCGGACCCGTCGCGCGGCCGGGACGCGTCCGCGCTGTCCGTACTCACCGCGAAACGGAACCCCACGGCAGTGCCGTCGGCGGGGAGTGCCGTGGCCGGGCCCTGGGTGGCATAGGTCCAGGCGCCGCCGTCGCCCTCCCAGAACGACCAGTAACGGTAGCCCGCCGCCTGGGCGTTCCCCGTCCCCAGGACGAGCGCGGCACCCATGACGAACGTGCCGACCAGAGCCGCGTGCACCAGCGGCCGGGAGCGTCGCGCGCCGGTCATGGCTGCTCGCTTCTCTTGCGCTCGCTGATCAGGAACGGGACGCTCGCGCAGACCACCACCGCGATTCCGAGTATCCACAGGATTCCGCCGTCACGGCCGCTGTTCCCGACGCTGCCGGTGACCGCCGCCGCAGGGGCGGGCACGGCGGCCATGGCCTTCGGCCTGGGCCCGGTCGCGTTCAGCCGTTCGACGAGGTCGATCCCGCCGAAGTTGCGCGGGTCCGTGCCCGTGGCGTGCGCGGCGAAGATGAGCTGGGCGTAGGCGGCGGGACCGTTCTCCTGGGCCCAGGCACCCGAATTCTCCTTCAGCCACTCCAGGGCGCCCGAGGCCTGGTCCCCGTATCCGGCCGCCGTCAGCGCGACGACGGCGTCCGCCGTGCTGCCTGTGTCAGGCAGCGGTTCGCTCTCCTCCGCGCCCGGCATCGGCGGCTGGTCGAGATGCCCCTTCGCGGCCAGCGCGGACGCCAGATAGGCGGCGCCGTTCCGGGCGACCCGCTCAGGACCGGGATCGGCCGTCGCCACACACCCCGGTGCGGGGCCCGCCTGCACCGGCCAGGCCATCATCCGCTTGCCGAGCCCGCCGAGCACCGCCGCGGCGGTGGCATCGTCATTGGCGGTCAACCCGCCCGTCTTGTCCGGCTGGTACGCGAAGGCCCCCGCGTCCGCGCCCTCCGCCGCGTCGCACGGAATGGCCAGGGCGACCAGCGCGTCGTACGGGTTCCTGCCCTCGGACGACCGGACGGAGCTGGGCCGTACCCCGGAGGTGGTCAGCGCGCCGATCACCAGCGAGGTGGAGTTCGTGTCGGTCGGTGTGCCGGGGAGATAGCCCCAGCCGCCGTCCTTGTTCTGTACGGACCGGAGCCAGCCCAACGCCTTCTTTATGGCGGGCCGTTGACCGCCGAGCGTGGAGAGCGCCTGGACGGCGGCGGCGGTGGCGTTCGAGTCGACCGCCGTCTTCGCGTCGCAGGGGACGCCGGGGTCGGGGCGGTACGCGGGGAACGCGCCGTCGGCGCACTGCTGGCCCTTCAGCCAGGCGACGGCCTGGTCCGCCGGGCGCACCCCGGCCGCGAACTGCCCTGTCATCGCCAGGGACTGGCGCCACACACCGTCGTAGGTCGGGTCCTTCTCGCCGTACAGCCCCGGCG
>NZ_LATD01000493.1 GCF_000981895.1 Streptomyces odonnellii
GGCTGGGGCTGTTTCACCGGCCGGGGGCCTGCCCTGCCCGGGCACACGCTCCGGGCCCCGGGACCCGGCCGAGCCCTCTGCCTCGGACGCCGACTCGGCTTCGAGGCTGGCGTCCGGCCCGGTACGGGGCTCCGGTACGGGCGCTGAGTCACGCTCGGAATCGGGCAGCGAGCCGGGAGCTGTGTCCGGGCCGACCGCAGAACCGGATCCGGCGTCGGGACCGGAGTCGGACCCGGAGTCGGACCCGGCGTCCGGGCCAGCCCCGGAGCCGGTGCCGGGGGCCTGCGCCGCTTCGGCGTCCGTACCCCCCGCGGCCCCGGAACCGTACAGGCGCGGCGTCGCCGTTCCGCCCGTACCGCTGCGCCCGTCCACTCGTCCCGCCTCCGCCCGTTCCGGCACCATTCGTCCGGTCTGGCGCCGGAGTCATGTGTGCACGATAGGCCGCCCCCGGCGCAGTTCAAACCCGGCCACATCGGGTAAGGTAAGGCTTACCTGCAAACGATCCCGATTCGGTGGTCCCCTGCATGACCGTGCCCACTCTGCTGCCCGGCCTTCTCACCTGCCCCGTGGCGGACGCGTACGCCCGTATGACCGAGGTGTTTCCCTCGCTGAGCATCGACCTGCTCGGCGACGACGCCCAGCCCCCGCTCGGCGGCGGCTGGGTGGGCGCGGCCGATCTCGCAGCGGGCGGTGCGGCTCTCGACACCTTCATGGCCTGGGACGACGCGCAGGTCCGGCGCGACTACGGCAAGCCCGCGCGCCCCGACGTCCTCGCGGGCTTCGCCCTGCACCGCTACGCGTGGCCGGCCTGTCTGCTGATCACCGTGCCCTGGTTCCTGCACCGCCGGGTGCCCCGGGCCCCCGTCGGGAACGTCTTCTTCCAGCGCGCCCTCGGCCGGATGAGCGTCCGCGTCGACGACTTCGCGTGTCTGCCGGACGACCCCGCGGCGGCGCTGCCCGGCGCCCGGGTCGTACCGGACGAAGAGGCCCTGCGCGCCGAGGTGCGCGCGGCCGCGGCCGAACACCTCGGCCCGGTCCTCGACGGCTTCGCCTCCCGGATGCGACGCGGCAACAGAGCGCTGTGGGGCATGGCGACCGACGAGATCGTCGAGGGCCTGTGGTACGTCGCACACCTGCTGGGCGAGGAGCGGCGCGCCATGGCCGAGCTGGAACTGCTGCTGCCGGGCACGGCCGGACCGTACGTCGGTACCGCCGCCTTCCGTGAACTCTCCGGCCCCCAGGGCGAGTCGCTGCCGACCCGCGACCGCGCGAGCTGCTGCCTGTTCTACACACTGCGCCCCGAGGACACATGTGTGACGTGTCCGCGTACGTGTGATGCCGACCGTGTCCGGAAGTTGAGCGCCGGGGCCTGACCCCGCGTCACCCGAGAAGCCAAGCCACCCGCTAGGGTGATATTAATCGAACGTGACCGCCGCCCGCCGTGCGGCAGTTCTGATTGATCACGCCCAACTGTGTGCCCCACCACCTCGTTGGCGTCTTCTTGCTCCAAAACCCCCAGAGCGGCACCGCTCTTGCGCCAATATGGCGCCCGAAAACGCCCTGCGATGCAAGGAACACCGCATGCAACTGACCGGCATATCGCTGAACTGGCTGCTTCCCGTCGGCGTGCTGATCGTCGGAGTCCTGGTGGCGGTGGCAGTGCTCGCGCGCGGTAAGCGCGCCGGTGACAAGGCCGCGGCCGAGGATTCATGGGAACGCAGTGAAGAACGCCGCAGAAGGAAGGAGACGATCTACGGCGCCGCCTCGTACGCACTTCTCTTCTGCTGTGCGGCAGTCGCCGCCGCCCTCTCGTTCAAAGGCCTGGTCGGCTTCGGCCAGGAAAACCTCAGCCTCAGTGGCGGCTGGGAGTATCTCGTCCCGTTCGGTCTCGACGGTGCCGCGATGTTCTGCTCGGTGCTCGCCGTGCGCGAGGCCAGCCACGGTGACGCGGCCCTCGGTTCGCGTCTGCTGGTGTGGACGTTCGCCGGTGCCGCCGCCTGGTTCAACTGGGTGCACGCGCCCCGGGGCATCGGCCACGACGGCGCCCCGCACTTCTTCGCCGGCATGTCGCTCTCGGCCGCTGTCCTCTTCGACCGCGCGCTGAAGCAGACCCGCCGGGCGGCGCTGCGCGAGCAGGGGCTGGTCCCCCGCCCGCTGCCGCAGATCCGGATCGTACGGTGGCTCCGCGCGCCCCGCGAGACCTTCGCCGCTTGGTCGTTGATGCTGCTCGAAGGCGTACGGACGCTGGACGAGGCAGTCGACGAGGTGCGTGAGGACCGCCGTCAGAAGGAGCAGAACCGGCACCGCAGGCGCGAGCAGCAGAAGCTGGACCGCGCGCAGATCAAGGCGCTGAACCGGCAGCACCGGGCCTGGGGGCTCGGCCGGGGCGGACGTCAGGTGCCCCTTCCGATGGGGAGCGGCGGGTCGGGTTCCCCGGCAGCCGTCGAAGCCGCCGCGGAGCCTGCCATAGCAGAGCAGACCCAGTTGCCACAGCGATCGCGGCTCTCCCTTCAGGCCGTCGGTTCCAAGGGCGGTGAGACCCGTACCGTGGATCTGACCGCCGAGGACGACACCCAGGCCCTGCCGAGGCTCGACTCCCTGGAGCGCAAGCTCACGGACCTGGAGCGGCAGTTCGGCTGAGCCGCCCGAGCGGGAGGTCGGCTGAGCCGCCCCAGCAGGCACAGCACCCGGACCGGTGTGACGGACAACCGTCGCGCCGGTCCGCTGTTGTGTGTGGCGGGGGCGGTGTGTGATCCGGGGCGGTGTGTTGGGCTGACACCATGTGCGTTGATGCCATGTGGGCTAACACCATGTGTGCTGACACCAAGTGGGCTGACGCCATGTGCGTTGAAGCCATGTGCGTTGAAGCCATGTGCGTTGAAGCCATGTGCGTTGAAGCCATGTGGGCTGACGCCATGTGGCCGGGGCAGTGTGTTCCACGGTTGCGCCGCCGCCCTGTACCGCCCCGCACCGCCTCGCTCTACGCCGCCTCGCCGTGCATCTCGAACCAGACCACCTTGCCCAGCGGTCTGGCCCGTACCCCCCAGTCGTCCGCCAGGCTCCGGACCAGCGCCAGTCCTCGGCCGTTCGTCGCGTCCTCGGCCACCGGAGGCAACGCCCCAGACGTGGCCTGCGGTGCGGGCAGCGAGGCGACGAAGTCCCGTACCTCGACCCGCAGCCGGGAGTCCGCGACGGTCGCCGTGACCACGGCGCCTTGTTCCGTATGCACCAGCGCGTTGGTGACCAGCTCGCTCACCAGCAGTTCCGCCACCTCGGCGGAGTCCCGCTCCCGCCAGTGCCGCAGCATCTGGCGCAAGGCGTGCCGCACCTCCGGCACGGCCGCGAGATCGGCGCCCCCCACTCTGCGCAGTAGCCCTGTCATGGTCCTGTCCCCCCGCTGGTACCGGTGACGGCTGCCGTTCCCGAACGCCTGCTGTTGCCGAGTGCCTCCCCCTGAGCATTCCCCCACGCCGATCACAGCACTCATGACGGCATCCATGGCGTACGTCACCTACTCGCGACACCGGGGCGGATGCACCATGCCCACCATGCCGACTGGCGGGGTGCGTCGTGGCATGCGACCGCCGAGCAGAAGTCGACCGCTCGTGCTCAGGAATCGACCGCTGCTGCTCCCGGAAATCGGCTGCTACTGCTCCCAGACGGCCGCCGCGGTGCGGTCGTCGGCGTACCCCCTGACCCTGAGCTGGACGTCCGCGAGATACTCGGCCAGTCCGGGCGGGCTGCTACGGGCCCAGCGCACGGTCAGTTCCTCGGCGAGGGCGGGCTCGCCGCGCAGCGGTTCCGCGAAGCCGCCGCTGCACAGCAGGAGCGTGTCGCCCGGCCTGGCGACCGAGGCCCGGAACCTGAACGGCTCGGACTGCGGCGGCAACGGCCCCTCTATATAGGGGGACGGAGGCTTGGTGATCGCCAGATCCATGGTGAGCTGGTCGTCTCCCGGAGGCTCCGCGGACGGGGAGCCGAAGCCGACGACCGGGTCGCCGGTGACGGCGTCGGGCTCGGGGACGGATGGTTCCAGGTCGTGCCACACGCCGTCCCTCAAGCGGAAGAGGCCACCGCCACCGACCCCGAAGAACACCCGGGTCCGGCACTTCGGGTCGGCGGAGAGCAGCAGACAGCGCAGACTCGCGGAGTACTCCTCGGGCTCCAGAGCCAGTTCGGCGGCACGGGCGCGGAGCCTGCCGAAACCACGATCAGTGAGCCGGTGCAGCCCGGATTTGAGATCGCCTCTGCGACCAGCCCTTATGTCCTCGGAGAGCCGGCTGTGGCTGCGCCCGACCGCGCCGCCGATCCAGTGGCACACATCCGCCGCGGCCAAGTGCGCGCTTTCGGAACCGCGGGCGCCACTGGCGACGGCCACGAGCACGAGCGCGTCGGTACCGGTGCCGAAACGGGCGGTGAGCAGGGAGTCCCCGCGGGGCTCACCCCAGTGGCGGGCGGAGTCGCCTCGAACGGACACGGCCCGCAGGGTGTACGAGCCGTAGGACGCGCCGTCGAGGACCGTGTCGGGGACCAGTGCGTCCAGATGAGCGGCGTCGGCGGCGGGCAGGGTGGCGGGCTCGGGGTGGTACTTCGGGGGCCGGTCGCCGAGATGGCTGACGGCGGACCGGGC
>NZ_LATD01000494.1 GCF_000981895.1 Streptomyces odonnellii
CCGTCGCCCCGCTCGTCGCCGAACTGCGCGCCACCACGGTCGACCCCGAGGCCGCCCCCGCCCTGCGCGCCGCCGCGGCCCGCCGCCTCGCCCGGCTTGCCGCGCTGACCGACGAGGAGGGCCAGCCGCTCGTGCCGTCCGCGCACCCGGACCGCTGGTGGGGCCTGTACGAACCGACCCGCAGCGAGGTCCCGCTGCGCGACCGTGACCGGCCCGTCGCGCTCTCCGGCAGCGCCCTGGAGCAGCTCGCGAACACCTGCGCGCTCCAATGGTTCCTGGGCCGCGAGGTGAAGGCGGACGAACCGGCCACCGCCGCCCAGGGGTTCGGCAACGTCGTCCATGTCCTGGCCGACGAGGTCGCCTCCGGCCGCAGCCCGGCCGACCTTGATGTCCTCATGGAACGGCTCGACTCCGTGTGGGACGCGCTCGCCTTCGACGCGCCCTGGAAGTCCCAGCAGGAGAAGCAGCACGCCCGCGTCGCACTCGAACGCTTTTTGCGCTGGCACGTCATGGACCGCGGCCGTTCCCCCGCCGCCACGGAGCACGGCTTCGACGTCACCCTCCAAGCGGGCACGTACGAAGTACGCATCCGCGGCTCCATGGACCGCGTCGAACAGGACGGCGAGGGCCGCGCCTACGTCGTCGACTTCAAGACCGGCAAGCAGGCGCCCACCAAGGACGAGGTGGCCCGCCACCCGCAGCTCGCCGTCTACCAGCTCGCCGTCCGCGAGGGCGCGCTGGACGAGGTCTTCGACGGCCGCCGTCCGGAGCCCGGCGGCGCCGAACTCGTACAACTGCGCCAGCCCGCCCCGCGGAAGGAGGGCGGCGAGCAACTTCCCAAGGTCCAGGCGCAGGAGCCGCTCTCGGGGGAGTGGGTCGGCGAACTGCTCACCACGGCGGCGGGCCGTGTCCTGGACGAACGGTTCACCCCCACCACCGGCGGCCACTGCGCCAACTGCGCCTTCCGGGCGTCGTGCAGCGCGCGACCGGAGGGACGCCAGATCGTGGAGTGAGCAGAGTGAGCAGAGTGAGTGGAGTGAGCGGAGTGATACGGAGCGGGGTGCGGCCAGGGGACGGCGCGAAGCCGGCCGCGAAGCCGGCCGGGCCCGGTGTCAACAGGGCTGCCCGGCACTGTCAGTGGTCCCGGATAGCCTCTCTGACATGTCCGTACATCTCACCGATCCCGAGCAGCTCAAGGAGCTCCTCGGCATCCCCTTCACCCCGGAGCAGACGGCCTGCATCACCGCGCCACCCGCCCCGCAGGTCATCGTGGCCGGAGCGGGCTCCGGCAAGACGACGGTGATGGCCGCCCGGGTGGTGTGGCTGGTGGGCAGCGGACAGGTCGCCCCCGAGCAGGTCCTCGGGCTGACCTTCACCAACAAGGCCGCGGGCGAGCTGGCGGAGCGCGTCCGCAAGGCGCTCGTACGGGCCGGGGTCACCGACCCCGATGTCATCGACCCGGACCACCCCCCGGGCGAGCCCCGCATCTCCACGTACCACGCCTTCGCGGGCCGGCTGCTCACCGACCACGGCCTGCGGATAGGGCTGGAGCCGACCGCCCGGCTGCTCGCCGACGCCACCCGGTTCCAACTGGCCGCGCGGGTGCTCAGGGAGGCGCCCGGACCGTACCCCGCACTCACCAAGACGCTCCCCGCCCTGGTCAGCGATCTCCTCGCGCTCGACGGCGAGCTGGCCGAGCATCTTGTCCGTACGGACCGGCTCGGCGCGTACGACAGCGAGCTGCTGACCGCCCTGGACGGCGCCCGGCTCAGCAACGCCGAGCTGCGCAAGGTGCCGGAGACGGTGGCGGCCCGGCGCGAACTGCTCGATCTGGTACGGCGTTATCGCGAGGCCAAGCGCGCCCGCGACCTTCTCGACTTCGGCGACCAGATAGCGCTCTCCGCCGAGCTCGCCGCCACCAGACCCGAGGTCGGCGCACTGCTCAGGGAAGAGTTCCGGGTCGTCCTGCTCGATGAGTACCAGGACACGTCCGTCGCCCAACGGCTGCTGCTCGCCGGGCTGTTCGGCGGCGGCACCGGGCACGCTGTGACGGCGGTCGGCGACCCCTGCCAGGCGATCTACGGCTGGCGCGGCGCCTCCGTGGCCAATCTGGACGACTTCCCGGAGCACTTCCCTCACGCGGACGGTTCCCCGGCGGCCCGCTTCTCGCTCAGCGAGAACCGGCGCAGCGGCGGCCGGCTGCTCGATCTCGCCAACGGTCTGGCCGGGCCGCTGCGCGCGATGCACGAAGGCGTCGAGGCGCTGCGCCCGGCGCCCGGCGCGGAGCGCGACGGCGCGGTGCGCTGCGCCCTGCTGCCCACGCACGCCGAGGAGATCAAGTGGCTCGCCGACTCCGTCGCGCACCTCGTTCGCACGGGAAAGGAGCCGGGCGAGATCGCCGTACTGTGCCGTACGGCCGGGGACTTCCCGGAGATCCAGGGCGCGTTGGTGGCGCGCGAGGTGCCCGTCGAAGTCGTGGGCCTGTCCGGGCTGCTGCACCTCCCCGAGGTCGCCGACCTGGTCGCGATGTGCGAGGTCCTCCAGGACCCGGGCGCCAACGCCTCGCTCGTACGGCTGCTCACCGGCCCCCGCTGGCGGATCGGGCCGCGCGATCTGGCGCTGCTGGGCCGCAGGGCCAGGCTGCTGGTCCACCGGGGCGGCGGCGAGGACGGGGCGGACGACCTCGACGCGCGGCTGGCCGCGGCGGTCGAGGGCACCGACCCGGCCGAGGTGATCTCGCTCGCCGACGCCCTCGACACCTTCCTGGAACCGGCCCGCGCCCCTGAGGACGGCCTGCCCTTCTCCGCCGCCGCCCGGGTCCGCTTCGCGCGCCTCGCCACCGAACTGCGCGAGCTGCGCCGCTCCTTGGCCGACCCCCTGATGGACGTCCTGCACCGCGTCCTGGCGACCACCGGTCTGGAGGTCGAGCTCTCCGCGTCGCCGCACGCCCTGGCCGCCCGCCGCCGCGAGACGCTGAGCAACTTCCTCGATGTCGCGGCCTCCTTCGCCGCGCTCGACGGGGAGGCGGGGCTGCTGGCGTTTCTGGGTTTTCTGCGGACGGCCGTGCAGTACGAGAAGGGCCTGGACAACGCGCTGCCGGGCGGCGAGAACACGGTGAAGGTCCTCACCGCGCACAAGTCCAAGGGCCTGGAGTGGGACGTGGTCGCCGTGCCGGGCCTGGTCGCGGGCCAGTTCCCCAACGGCCGGGCGCGCGAGGCCTGGACGTCCCAGCCGAAGGTCCTCCCGCACGCGCTGCGCGGTGACGCGGCGACGCTGCCGGACATGGAGTCCTGGGACGCGAAGGGGCTGAAGTCCTTCAAGGAGGCGATGAAGGAGCACCAGAGGACGGAGGAACTGCGGCTGGGCTATGTGACCTTCACCCGCCCCCGCTCCCTGCTGCTCGGCTCCGGCCACTGGTGGGGCCCGACCCAGAAGCGGCCCCGGGGGCCTTCGGACTTCCTGCACGCGCTGTACGCCCACTGCGAGGCGGGCCATGGCGAGATCGAGGCCTGGGCGGACGCCCCGGAGGACACGGACGAGAACCCCGCGCTGCATGCGGCTTCCACGGCGCACCCCTGGCCGCTCCCGCTGGACCCCGGGTCGATGGCTCGCCGCCAGGAGGCGGCGCAGACGGTACGGAGGTACTTGGCGGAGTTCCAGCATGGGGACGACGACGAGGCGTCCCCGGCGGACGCCTTCGGGTCCGAGGCCCCGGCCGACCTGGAATCGGACGATCGGGGCCCGGCCGATCCGGGCCCGGCTGACCTGTTCGGCCCGGACGGCTCGCTGCTGCCGGCCGACGCGGCCTTGGACGACGACCGGTCCGTATTGACCGACGCAGGGCCGGCCGATACGGGGCCGGTCGATACGGAGCCGACGGATCGGGGCTGGACCGGTCTGTTCGACCCCGACGATCCGGCGGACATGGCCGAGCCGGACGATCCCGACCACCTGTTCGCCCCGGATGACCCGTTCGTACCGGAAGATTTCGTCGCAGCGGACGATCCCGAGCCGGACGGCGTCGACCCTGGCCCTGGCCCCGGCCCCGCCGATCCGGGGCTGTCCGGCGACGACCTGTCCGGCGACGACCTGTCCGGCGACGACCTGTCCGGCGACGGCACGTCCGGCGACGATCCGGCCGGCTGGGACGCCTGGGCGCCCCGCGCCCCGCGTGGCGGCATCCCCGGGCCCCGCACCGCGGGCAGCGGCGATGGCGCGTGGGGGGACGGGGACCCGGCCCCGGGGCCGGGAAGGGGCGGCGCTGGCGAAAGACCCCCCGCCCTCACTCCGGAGG
>NZ_LATD01000495.1 GCF_000981895.1 Streptomyces odonnellii
GTCCCCCGCCCGCTCCCGCTCCAGCATCCGGCGCAGCGGCCCTTCGCCCGCCGCCAGCTCGGCGTACGTACCACGCTGTACGGCACGGCCGCCGTCCAGCACGATCACCTCGTCCACCGCGTCGAGCCCTCGCAGCCTGTGGGTGATCAGCAGCGTCGTACGGCCCTCCGTCACCTCCAGCAGATCGGCGGTCAGCGCGTCCGCGGTCGCCAGGTCGAGATGTTCGGCGGGCTCGTCCAGGATCAGTACGGGAAAGTCGGCCAGCAGCGCGCGGGCCAGCGCCAGCCGCTGCCGCTGCCCGCCGGAGAGCCGGGCGCCGTGCTCGCCGACGAGTGTGTCGAGGCCCGCGGGCAGAGAATCGGCCCAGTCGAGCAGCCGGGCCCGGCGCAGGGCCTCACGCAGTTCGTCCTCGGTCGCGTCCGTACGCGCGAGCCTCAGATTCTCGCGTACGGAGCTGTCGAACAGGTGCGCGTCCTGCGCACACAGACCGATGAACCGGCGGACGGTGTCCTCGTCGAGCGAGCCCAGGTCCGTACCGCCGAGGCGGCAGTCCCCCTCGCGCGCGTCCAGGAAGCGCAGCAGCACGTTCGCGAGCGTGGTCTTGCCCGACCCCGAAGGCCCGACGACGGCGACCCGCTTCCCGGCGGCCAGGGTCAGATCGAGCCCGCTCAGCGCGTCCCGCCGCTGCCCCGCGTACCGAGCGGACAGGCCCCGCACCTCCAGCGGGAACGGTGATCCGGGAGCGGGGGCCGGCCGCTCCGGCTCCTGTACGGGGACGGGGGCGTCCAGCACCTCGCACACCCGCTCCGCACTACGCGCGGCCCGCCGCCGGTGCCGCACGGCCAGCGGCAGCCCGGTGACCGCCTCGAACGCCGCGAGCGGGGTCAGGACGACCACAGCCAGTTCGACGCCGTCGAGCCGACCCGCGCGTACCGCCGCCACGCCGATCAGCGCCGCCGCGGCCACGGTCAGTCCGCAGGCCAGCGCGGAGAGCCCGCCGCCGAGGGCCTGGGCGCTCGCCCCGCGCGCGGCGATCGCCGTCAGCGTTCCATCGGTCTCGCGCACCTGGCGCAGACGGCTCCGCAACGCGCCCGCGACGGTCAGTTCGGCGGTGCCCCGCAGCAGATCGGCGACCCGGGTGGCCAGCGCTCCGCGCGCGGGGGCGAGCCGGTGCTCGGCCCGGCGGGCACAGGCGGCGCTCACCAGCGGCACGCCGACCCCGGCGATCAGCAGCCCGGCGGCGAGTACGGCGCCCGCCTCCGGCAGCAGCCAGGCGGTGAATCCGACCGTGCCCGCCGCGACCAGCAGTGCGGTACCGGCCGGGAGCAGCCAGCGCAGCCAGTAGTCCTGGAGTTCGTCGACATCGGCGACGAGCCGGGACAACAGATCCCCGCGCCGGGTCCCGCCGAGGCCTGCGGGCGCGATGCGCTCCAGCCGCCGGTACACCGCCACCCGCAGATCGGCGAGCGTCCTGAGCACGGCGTCATGCGAGACGACGCGCTCGGCGTACCGGAAGACGGCCCGGCCGATCCCGAAGGCGCGGGTGGCCGTCACCGCGACCATCAGATAGAGAACGGGCGGCTGTTCGGAGGCGCGCGAGATGAGCCAGCCGGAGACCGCCATGAGCCCGACGGCCGAGCCGAGGGCGCAGCTTCCGAGGAGCAGGGCCAGTACGAAACGGCCGCGCAGCGCCCCGGCGGCGGCCCGCATCCGCGCGAGCGGAGCGAGCGGGACGAGCGGATCCCCGGACGCTACGGGCAGCTCGCCGCCCAAGGCCGGTACGGCCTGCTCTTCGCCCATGGGACGCGCGGGCGCCGGACCGGAACCGAGGCCCTGCTCCCCCGCCGCAACGCCCTCGCCCACACCGGGCCGCGAAGCCTCCGCGCCGACGCCAAGCCCCGAAACCCCC
>NZ_LATD01000496.1 GCF_000981895.1 Streptomyces odonnellii
GAGGCGGATCTCGGGGTCGCGTCGGGCAATGGCAAGGGGCAGATCTTCGTGAAGGGGGAGGTCATCAAGACCGTTCCCGAGTCGAAGATCGTGGAGACCCTGATCGACGAGGCCATGAAGCTCGCCGAACAGATGGAGAAGGACGGCATCGCCTCGGGCGAGCCCCAGGTCTCCGTGAGCTGACACCTCCGAGCACGGTCCCGCGGCCACCGCCCTCAGGGCACCGGCCGCGGGACCTTCCGCTGTGGGCAGCACGCCATGCACCCGCCAGGTACAGTGCGGAGATCAGCAGACCGTATGGTGAGGCCCCTTCGTGTTGACGCACACCACCACTCGGGTCCTCGAACCCGGCGAACTCGGCGCCGCGCTCGCCATTCTGGAGAGCGAGCCCGTCGCCAACGCTTTTGTGACCTCCCGTGTACAGGTCGCGGGGCTCGATCCCTGGCGCCTCGGCGGCGAGATGTGGGGCTGGTACACGGCAGGGCGGCTCCGCTCGCTCTGCTACTCCGGCGCCAATCTCGTACCGATCTGCGCGACCCCCGAAGCCGTGCGCGCCTTCGCCGACCGCGCCCGCAGGACCGGCCGCCGCTGTTCCTCGATCGTCGGCCCCGCCGACTCCACCGCCCTGCTGTGGCGGCTGCTGGAGCCCCACTGGGGCCCCGCCCGCGAGGTCCGCGCCCACCAGCCGCTGATGGTCACCGAGCAGATCCCCGCCGTGGTCGCGCCCGACCCCTTCGTACGCCGGATCCGCAAGGACGAAGTGGAGGTGATCATGCCGGCCTGCGTGGCCATGTTCACCGAGGAGGTCGGGGTCTCGCCGCTCGCGGGTGACGGCGGACTGCTGTACCAGGCGCGGGTGGCCGAACTCGTCGGTTCCGGACGGTCGTTCGCCCGTATCGATGACGGCCGGGTCATCTTTAAGGCGGAGATCGGCGCGGCCACCCCCCAGGCCTGCCAGATCCAGGGTGTCTGGGTCGACCCCGAATACCGCGGCCGCGGCCTCTCCGAGTCCGGCATGGCGGCGGTCGTACGGTACGCGCTGGCCGATATCGCACCCGTCGTGAGCCTGTACGTGAACGACTACAACGCCCCAGCCCGCGCCGCCTACCGCCGGGTCGGGTTCCGCGAAGTGGGCGCCTTCATGAGCGTGCTGTTCTGAAAGTAGGGTTCGCCCATGCTGAGCATTCCCGGGGGCACCCCCCGGATTCCCGACGTCCAGGTAGCGCCGGTCGATCTCGCGGCACGCGTCGACGAGGCGCTCGCCGTACAGGCCCTCGCCTTCGGGCTCAGCGAGGACGAGATCGGGGTACGCCGCCACATCGTGCTCCGGCATCTCATGTATCCCGGCTGCCGTGCCTTCGGCGCCACCACCGGGGACGGCCGGCTCGTCGGATTCGTCTACGGCCTGCCGAACGACCGTGGTCACTGGTGGTCCACGGTCGTCGAGCCGTATCTGCGCGCCACCGCCTCCGAGAGCTGGCTCGACGACTCCTTCGTGATCACCGAACTCCATGTCCATCCGCAGTTCCAGGCACGCGGCATCGGCCGCGCCCTGATCACCACCATCACGGACACCGCCGCCCAGCCCAAGTCGATCCTCTCGGCCATCGACATCGAGAACCCGGCCCGTCGGCTGTACCGCAAACTGGGGTACGAGGACCTCGCCCGCCAGGTCCACTTCCCCAGCGCGCCCAAGCCGTACGCCGTGATGGGGGCACCGCTGCCGCTGCGCAGAGCGGACGGCGGCGACAACTGATTTCCGCCTGCCGGTGCGCCCCGGCTAACCTCCAGGCATCAGCCGAGAGAACGCAGAACGCAGAACGCCAGGAGTGCTCCCCATGTCCCAGGTCCAGCGCATGTCCCGTTTGATGGTCAAGACACTGCGCGACGACCCGGCGGACGCCGAGACCCTCAGCCACAAGCTGCTCGTCCGCGCGGGGTATGTCCGCCGTACGTCCGCCGGCATCTGGAGCTGGCTGCCGCTGGGCAAGAAGGTCCTCGACAACATCTCGCGCGTCGTCCGCGAGGAGATGGACGCGATCGGCGCCCAGGAAGTGCTGCTTCCCGCGCTGCTGCCCAAGGAGCCGTACGAGGCGAGCGGCCGGTGGGAGGAGTACGGCGACCTGCTGTTCCGGCTCAAGGACCGCAAGGGCGCCGACTATCTGCTGGGCCCCACGCACGAGGAGATCTTCACCCAGGTCGTCAAGGACCAGTGCACGTCCTACAAGGACCTGCCGGTGATGCTCTACCAGATCCAGACGAAGTACCGCGACGAGGCGAGGCCCCGCTCCGGTGTGCTGCGCGGGCGCGAGTTCCAGATGAAGGACTCGTACTCCTTCGACACCACGGACGAGGGGCTGGCCGAGTCGTACGCGCTGCACCGCGCCGCCTACCAGAAGATCTTCGCCAGGCTCGGTCTCGACTTCCGGATCGTGTCGGCGGTCTCCGGCGCGATGGGCGGCTCCGCCTCCGAGGAGTTCCTGGCGCCCGCCGCGGCCGGCGAGGACACCTTCGTGGACTGCCCGGCCTGTGACTACGCGGCCAACACGGAGGCGGTCACCTTCACCGCGTCCGTACCGGTGGCGGACGCGCCCGGCCCGGTCGAGGAACTGAACACCCCGGACACCCCCACCATCGAGACGCTCGCCGCGTTCCTCGGCGTACCGGCCTCGGCGACCCTGAAGAACCTGCTGGTCAAGGTGGACGGCGAGATCACCGCGGTCGGAGTGCCCGGCGACCGCGAGGTGGACCTCGGCAAGCTCGGCGAGCACCTCGCCCCCGCGGTGGTCGAGCTGGTCACGGCCGAGGACTTCGAGGACCGGCCCGATCTGGTACGGGGCTATGTCGGCCCGCAGGGCCTCAAGATCCGCTACATCGCCGACCCCCGGATCGCGTCCGGCACCGCCTGGATCACCGGCGCCAACAAGCCCGGTACACACGCGCGCGATGTCGTGTGCGGCCGTGACTTCGAGGTCGACGACTACCTGGACGTGGTCGTCGTCGAGGAGGGCGACCCCTGCCCCCTGTGCGGTACGGGCCTCAAGCTGGACCGCGCGATCGAGATCGGCCATATCTTCCAGCTCGGCCGCAAGTACGCCGACACCTTCCAGCTCGATGTCCTCGGCCAGCAGGGCAAGCCGGTGCGGGTCACGTACGGCATCGGCGTCTCGCGCGCCGTGGCGGCACTGGCCGAGCAGACGGCCGACGAGCACGGCCTGTGCTGGACCCGCGAGATCGCCCCGGCCGACGTCCATGTGGTGGCGGCCGGCAAGGCGCTCCAGACGGAACTGGCCCTTGAGGTCTCCGAGAAGCTCGCGGCGGCGGGGCTGCGGGTGCTGGTGGACGAGCGCGCGGGCGTCTCCCCGGGCGTGAAGTTCACCGACGCGGAGCTGATCGGCGTGCCGCACATCCTGGTGGCGGGGCGGCGTGCGGGTGAGGGCGTGCTGGAGTTGAAGGACCGGCGCACGGGTGAGCGCGAGGAGCTGACCACGGCGGAAGCGATCGCCCGCCTGGCCGGCTGATTTCCCGGGGCTCCGTCCCGGACCCCGGTCCTCAATCGACGGACGGGCTTGATTCGGCTGGTGAGCGAGAACCCGGGTCCGGGCGGGCCCGGTCAGAGCCAGCCCGCGAATTCCAGCAGGAGTTCCGCGCTCTGGCGGCGGCCCGCCCTCAGCGCCCGTACCCCCGACTCCAC
>NZ_LATD01000497.1 GCF_000981895.1 Streptomyces odonnellii
GGTCGGGGAAGAGGTCTGGGTCCCGGTGCATCGCGTAGGGGCTCCACATCACGTCCGTGTCCGCCGGCAGGCTGAACGGTCCGAGCTGGACGGGGGTGGTGGTGCGCCGGGTCAGGATCCATGCGGGGTTGTGGAGGCGAAGGGTTTCGTCGATGAGCCTGCGGGTGAAGGTGAGCTGGGGGATGTGGTCGGCGGTGAGCTGCTGTCCGGCGAGCACGGTGTCGACTTCGTCGTGGAGTCGGCGTTCCAGGTCGGGGTTGCGGCCCAGTTCGTGGAACATCCATGCGAGAGTGACCGCGGTGGTCTCGGAGCCGGCGGCGAGCAGGGCGGTGACTTCCGCGATGACTTCTTGGTCGGTGAGTGTCGCGCCGGTCTCGTCCTGGGTGGTCAGGAGCAGCGGCACGAGGTCGTTGTAGGTGTCGGGGTGTGCGCGGTGGTCGGCGATGATGGCCTGGATGGCATTGCTGAGCACGGTGTTGGCAGCCCAGGCGCGGCGGTTGCCGGGGGTGGGGAGGCGTTCCAGGGCGGAGATGGGCACCATGGCGTGCCGGAGGGCGGCTTTGAAAACGGTGTCGACGCCGTTGAGGATCGTCTGTGCGGGTCCGCGGTCGGGTGTGGAGGAGAACAGGGCGGCCATGACGACGCCTTGGGCGATGAGCTGCATCTCGTTGCTCACGTCGAGGGTTTCGTGGTCGCGCCAGGCTGAGAGGGAGCGCTGAGTGGTGTCCCTCATGGTGGTGCTGTAGCCGGCGACCTGTTGCCGGTGGAGGGCGGGCTGCATCATGCGGCGGCGGTGGAGGTGTTTCTTTCCCTCGGCGACCGGCAGAGGGTCTCCGCCGAAGATCTTGAGTTTGTCGAAGAGCAGCCCTTTGTTGAAGTGCTCGGACTTGCGGATGAGCATCTCACGGAGCAGTTCGTGCGAGTTGATGACGGTCAGGGACTTGGGGCCGATGGTGAGACGGAGGATCGGCCCGTGGTCGCGCAGGCGTTGGACGTAGTCCAGGCGGTTTCTGAGCAGAGGCAGGGCGTGTCCGATGAGCGGTATCCGCCCCGGGGGGGCGGCGGAGTTCGTGTGTTAGCAGTCACGTGCGTGTCCTTGTCGCATGAGGTCGGGTTCCTGGGCGGCGTGGAGGTGGGGCCGTCCCGGTGTTCACAGTCAGTGGGGGCGTGTACGCAGCAGTTCCCGTGCGGCGAGGACTTCCGCTGTGATCATCGCTTCGGGTGCGTAGAGGGTTTTGTCGTGCCACAGGGCGGGGTGCCGGTGGCCGGGGACCCGCACAGCGTCCAGGTATGCCTTGGCGCGGTCCAGGGCATGGGTGTCACGCGGCCGCTGCGCCGTGCCGCGGCCGGCGGACAGCAGGATCTTCACGGCGTATGCGGTTTCCTCGGCAGTGCCGTTCCATACGCCCCAGGAGCCGTCGGGGCGTTGGGTGTCCAGTGTCCAGGTGGCGGCGGTGTCGACGGCTGTAGCCGCGCGGCTGTAGCCGCGCCGCACGAGGGCGGTCACGCATCGCTCGGTGGCGTAGTAAGGGGATGCGTGCCACTTGTCGGGCCATGGTCCTTCGGGCTGCTGCTGGCTGATGAGCCAGTCGCTGAGTTTGTCTGCCCGGGGACCGTAGATGTGCTGTTCTTCGGGGAAGTGGTGCAGGTAGCTGATCAGGGCCTGGAGGGCGTGTGCGTTCGCGGTGATCGATCCGGTGTCCTCGCCGAGGTAGCAGTCGTAGTGGCTGCCGTTGTGGAACGTGTCGAGCGGGTGGGGGCTTTGCGGGCGGCTGGCGAGAGAGGTGACCAGCACGGCCATGGCGGTGTCGTCGGCGTCGGTCATGAGGCCGGGCGCGCCGCGCACTCCCTGGGGATCGTAGAGCTGAAGGGCCCACCTCTGGATCGTGGGCCTGACGGCGGGGGGGCAGGTGGGCGTGGGAGAGGGCGGCGGCGATCCACAGCCGTTCGAAGACGACGATGGGGGCGGCTTCGGGGAAGCGGCCCTGGTAACGCTGTGCGACGGGTTCGAGGGCCGCGATGGCCTGCGTGCGGGCGGCGGGATTCGGTGAGGCTGCCGCGCGGGCGGCGGTCGCGGCGGGCGAGCTGCCGAGGAGGCCCTGCTCGGCGGGCAGGAGCGCTTCGGGCACGTGGGCGGCTATGCCTTCGAAGGTGTGGTGGAGCTTGACGGGAAGCTGCCCGGCCGATGCGTACCGTTGGGCGACGTACTGGGGTGTCGTCGCGTGGTAGCCGTGCGGAACCACTACCCGCAGAGCGGGCCGGTCGCCTCGTAGCAATCGGCGAGTTCGTCGTACCGCGTGGCGACGGCCCGGTGGCGCTTGAGCCGGTTGATCCCGCACTCGACCGCGTGCCGCTGCTTGTAGTCGTCCTTGTCGAACGTCGGCGGCCGCCCGCCACGCGATCCACGCTTGAGGCGGTTGCGGACCCGGTCCGCCGGCACCGGGATGGTGGCCTTGATCCCGCGTCTGCGCAGATAGGAGCGATTGTGGCAGGAGTCGTACGCCTTGTCGGCCCGGACCCGGTCCGGGCGCTTACGTGGCCTGCCAAGACCCAGCCGGGGAACCCGGATGGCTTCCAGGACCGGCTCGAACTGCGGGGAGTCGCCCCGCTGCCCGGCAACGCAGGCCGAACAGACCGCGCACGGTGCGCAGTTCACTTCCGTCCGGGCGGACGGCGGCTATGAGCCGACCCTCCTCGTCGTACGAGAAGGCGGTGGTGAGGCCCAGCGGGTCGGTTCGGGTCAGCAGATTGCCGCGCGGGTCGTAGGTGCGGCGGGTGGTGTGGCCAAGGGGGTTGGCAGTGGCCAGGATCCGGCAGCGGTCGTCGATGAGGTGGCGGGTGGTGTGGCCCGACCGCGGCGAGGACGGCCTGCCGCTGGCGCTGGTCCACTCGGCGGGTCACGTAGGCATTGGCCAGTTCCTCGGCGTGGCGCTGGCGCAGATCACCAACGAGCCGCCCGCCTTTCTTGACGGGGGCAGATCGGGTTGTGTGCGCGTCAAAGCTGACTTCGGCGGTAGGTGGCGTTGGATGAGGGAGCGGCGCGCGGTGCCATGCCCCGACTGCCGGGCCGCCTGTCCCGCGCCGCCCCCGGTGCTGCTCGATGCCCCGGGCCTTACGGCGGCCGGTTCACCGTGCAGCCGTCTGAGGGCTGCTTTCGCATCGCTGGAGCCCGCAGGCCCGGATCGAGGATCTCGTGCGTCTGAGGGATCAGGGAGCCTCCCCCTGAGTGGTTGACACGCTGATACTGGATCTGCTTGATCCGGAGGAAGCGAGAAGACCGCCGATGGCGATGAAGGACTGCTCGGACGAGTTCAAGGCCAATGCCGTGGCCTTGTACGAGTCCGCACCCGGGGCAACGTACAAGAGCATCGCCGCTGACCTGGGCTCAACAGGAACACACTGCGGAATTGGGTGCTGCGGGACCGCGAACGCTGCGGCTCCGCCCGGCCACAGCCCGGGATGCCGGGACTGTGGTCCGTCCCGCGCAGGTGGTGCCGTCCGCCGGCTGACCGAGGTGTTCTTGCCGTCGGTCACCTGCGCGTCCCTCACGCTTGAAGGCGACCGGTAGCTGCTCGACCAGCTCTGGGCCTGGGAACCGGACGAGCAGCACGTCGGCCCCGTCGGAAGTCGGCTGTGTTGGCTGGTACCGCGACCGGCAAGGTCTGCCCGCCAGGAGCGTGCGTGCGGGGCTTCGAGGGGCAAACCTTGCCGGGAGGGCGTCAGTCCTCGCTGATCGACACGCCCTCGTCGTCCGAGGACTCACCGTCGATGCGGAAGTGCTTACCGGGGTCACCCGGCGCCGATGCCGTCTCCAGAGGGGGCTTCTCCTCCTCGTTCAGGTCGCCGAGGTCGTCCTCCTCCAGGTCGTCCTCGTCGACTTCGCCCGCGAGCCGCACGAGTTCGTTCTCCAGGACGTCCGGCGACGGCAAGGAGACGGCAGTGCCCTCGTCCGCCTCGGCGTCGGTCGGGAACAGCCGCGGTGGGCTCGGATCTTCGTTCATCTCGTCGCCGTACGACTGCGTCAGCTGCGCCGTCGAGAATTCCTTCTCGCGGATCGCGTGCCGGTCGACCTCCTCGTCAAGGCCGACGACCACCCCCGGCACGGCGGCGCTCAGACTGGTGACGTACTGGCGTAGCTTCGGGATGTCCAGCGAGCCGCTGGCGATCTCGGTGAGCTTCGCCTGGAGGGTTTCCGTGTCGGTGATGCCGAGTTGCTCGGCGATCAGGTGCAGGCCCTTCTCGGTGACGGTGTTCCAGAAACCGCCCGGGCGGTTGCCGAAGCAGAGCGGGAATCCGTGCAAGCGGGCCAGGCTCAGCGTCAGCCAGCACACCGTGCAGGGGCGCTTGCCGCCAGCTACGGACGCCTGGATCTTGCGGCCGCTCATGATCAGGGCGAGCACGAGGTTCTGCTCGGCGTGGGAGCCGTCGATCGGCGGGACCGCGAGAATGCGTCCCTCGTAGTCGGGGGAGGTGAGGAGCCGCGCGAAGTCCGGCGCCGGCTTCTTGGCCTTCTTCTTGGTCGGACCGGTGGCTGCGGGCGCGCCGGACGGGTTCCGGACGTCGATCACCTTCCGGGCGGCTGGATCGCCGGTCCGGGCTTTGTGCAAGGTGGCCAGGATCGCCCGCACCGGTTCGCGCTGCTCCTCGACCATCAGGCAGTCGGTGGCGAGCTGGACCAGCCGCTGCACCCCGCGGGCGGCGCGGGCGGCGTCGAAGCCCTCGGGGCGGACGTTCGTGGCCAGCGCCTCCATCAGCTCGCCGAGCTTGCGTGCCTTCCCCCGGATCTGCGCGTCGCCACCGGCCGGTATGCGCGTCAGTACCTCCGCCAGGTCGTCGATCCCGCACAGCTCCTCGAAAGCGGGCAGGTCGTTGGCGCTGACCAGGATCCGGTTGTTGACGGCCATCGCCTCGATCTCATGGGTCGGCGCCTTGCGGTCGGCCACGTAGGTAAGGAGTGACTGCGAGATGTGGTTGAGCAACTGCAGGTCCCGGCGCGCCACCTTCAGCGCCTGGCCTGAGCTGATCAGGGTCTGGTGCCAGGCGCCGGCGTGGGGGACGAGGATGAAGTCCTGCTTGTCCCGGAACTCCTGGAGGCCCTTCGTGGTCTCCTTCTTGACAAGCTTGGTCGGCGGCTCCGCCATCCGCAGCCGCGGATTCCCGAGAGTGATCACATCCCTCGGGAACAAATCGTACGCGGCGCGCCGGACGACAAGTTCCTCCCGGTCGTCGTCGCTCTCCAGCAGTGTCCACAGCGCCTCGGCCCGATCGGCCACGTACTCCCGTACCGACCTCGGCAGCGTCTTGGGAAGCAGACTCAAGGTCCGCGCCGCTGCGGGCGAGAGGCCGCCGGGCGCGGCTGTCTTCGGGCGCTTGGCCGGCTTGACCACGGACTGGTTCGAGTCCAGCGCCTTGCGCTTCTTCTCTTTCTGAACCTGCGGCTCCTGCGGTGTCGCCATCGTCCCCCCTGCGCAACGTCCAACTGGTATAAATTCGGCCCGCGTCGGCCAAGTTCCGTCATCAGGCTGGCAGATATCACATGCCACGGCGACCGGTTCGACCGAAGTGAAGCCGGTCTGGGCGCAAACCGGTGAAATGTCGCGTCAGTCTATGCCCGGGCGATGAGGGAAGCCGGAGTCGAACAGCTCGCGATGCGCGCGGCCGGTCTGTCACCCCAGAGCATGCGTCACGTACTGGACACGATCAACCATGTGCGGGCGCTGGAGGGACTGCCGGACATTGAGGACTGAGGGCTCCGGTGCGGACCCGACCGGGCGCTGGAGCGGCCGAACGTGTCCGTACTGGTCGCGCACCTGTGTGTGGTCGGGCTCCTCGTGTGCCAGCAGCTCGTGCTCACCTCTTGCCGAACAGATCAGCAACGTCCTGGCAGCGATGCACACCGACACGAGCCGGTGAGCGAGCCTGCCGACTACGCCGAGACCCACAGCGCCGGCGGTCCCCCGCCGACGATGTCCGCGCCCTGCCCGCCTGGCGCCTCGAACTCCCCGCCCCACGCCACCGGGCACTCCGGGACCACCGGATCGGCATCTGGCCCGACGACCCGCACTGCCCCGTCGACACAGAGACCCGACAACTCCTCCACCACGTCGAGGAGTTCCTGCGCCGCGTGCGCATTTCCATCAGCGGGAAACGATGGCCGTTGGCCAGTGGCCGGTCGGCGACCGTGCGCTGGAGGACGATCCCCCAGCAGCGGGAGTTCGCCACCAAGGGCGACCTGGCCAAAGCCATGGTGGTGCGGGCCCTGGCCTCGCCGCTGCCCATCGCCTGGGTGACCGCAGATTCGGCCTACGGCCAGGAACGGCGCTTCCGCCGCATGCTCGAGGAGGTCGGCGTCGGCTACGTCCTGGCGGTTCCGAAGTCCCAGCACGTCACGGCCTGGGCCGCATCGACTTCGCCATCGCCCAGGCACCCGACGAGGTGTAGGAACGCCACTCCTGCGGCGACGGCGCAAAGGGCCCACGCGTCTACGACTGGGCAGCCGCCCGCCTGCCCGCCATCGACGACTTCGACGGCGACACGCCCACCCACCACCGGTGGGTCCTGGCCCGACGCAGTCTGGCCCGCCCCGACGAGATCGCCTACTACCTCGCCTACGCACCCGCCGGCACCACCTCGGCCGAGATGGTCCGCATCGCCGGCACACGCTGGGCGATCGAGGAAGCCTTCCAGGCCGCCAAGAACGAATGTGGCCTGGACCAGTACGAAGTCCGCCGCTACCCGGGCCGGGCTGGTGCCGGCACATCACCCTGGCCATATTCGCCCACGCCTACCTCGCCGCGATGGCCGCACAAGCCAGCCCGAACGGGGCTGCAGAAACGGTTCCGGCACTCTCACACCGCTCACCGTGGCAGAAATCCGGCGACTCCTGGCAGCTTGCCCCCGTTATCTTCTTCGCGGTCCTGCAAGAGGGCCGCTGGCCTCCGGGCCCGGCATGACTGTGTCCCCCTGTCGAACGCATGACCTGGGGGGTGGTGTCACCGGGCCCGGAAGGTGCCGTCGGAGACGCTGATGAGAGGTCCGGCCACCGTCCGGTCCGGCGCAACGCCGGGCAGTTCGCGGGCGGCAGGTCTGCATAACGTGGATGCGCGAGTACGACACCGATGTCAGGGCCAGTTGCACCGAAGGAGTTGAGAGCACGATGTTCGACACCGGCGACGTGGGCGTGTTCCTCGGCCTGGACGTCGGCAAGAGCGCCCATCACGGGCACGGGCTGACCCCGGCCGACAAGAAGGTCTTCGACAGGCAACTGCCCAACAGCGAGCCCAAGCTGCGGGCTGTCTTCGACAAGCTGGCCGCCAAATTCGGCACCGTCCTGGTGATCGTGGACCAGCCGGCCTCGATCGGAGCCCTGCCGCTGACGGTCGCCCGGGACGCGGGCTGCAAGGTCGCCTACCTGCCCGGACTCGCGATGCGGCGGATCGCCGATCTCTACCCGGGCGAGGCGAAGACCGACGCGAAGGACGCCGCGGTGATCGCGGACGCCGCCCGCACCATGCCCCACACCCTGCGCTCGCTGGAGCTGACCGACGAGATCACCGCCGAGCTCACCGTGCTGGTGGGTTTCGACCAGGACCTCGCGGCCGAGGCCACCCGCACCTCCAACCGGATACGCGGCCTGCTCACCCAGTTCCACCCCAGCCTCGAACGCGTCCTCGGGCCCCGGCTCGATCACCAGGCCGTTACCTGGCTCCTTGAACGCTACGGCTCCCCGGCCGCCCTGCGAAAAGCCGGACGCCGCAGGCTCGTCGAAGTCGTCCGGCCCAAAGCACCCAGGATGGCCACCCGCCTGATTGACGAAGTCGTCGACGCACTCGACGAACAGACCGTCGTCGTCCCCGGCACGGGCACCCTCGACATCGTGATCCCGTCTCTGGCCCGCTCGCTCGCCGCCGTCCACGAACAGCGCCGGGCTCTGGAGGCCCAGACAGGGGCCCTGCTGGAGGCTCACCCTCTTTCCCCGGTCCTGACCTCGATTCCGGGGGTCGCGGTCAGGACCGCCGCCACCTTGCTGGTCACCATCGGCGACGGCACCAGCTTCCCCACCGCCGCCCACCTCGCCTCCTACGCCGGCCTCGCCCCCACGACCAAGTCGTCGGGCACCTCGATCCACAGCGAACACGCACCCAGAGGCGGCAACCGGCAACTCAAACGCGCGATGTTCCTGTCCGCGTTCGCCGCCCTGCACGATCCCGCCTCCCGCACCTACTACGACCAATGCCGAGCCCGCGGAAAGACCCACACACAGGCACTCCTCCGCCTCGCCCGCCACCGCATCAGCGTGCTCTTCGCCATGCTCCGCGACGGCACCTTCTACGAACCCAGAACCCCACGCCTCACTTGACCAAGGACATAGAGGCACGTTATCTGCTCCACGACGGTGCCGACTCGCTCCAGGGTCCACAGGTCGGCCTCGAAACCATGAGCCTGGGCACCTCGCGCCAACGCGGCCCGGACGGTCTCGACCTGGGCGTCGTCCAGCTTGGGCGGGCGACCGGTGGCCGCACGCCGC
>NZ_LATD01000498.1 GCF_000981895.1 Streptomyces odonnellii
GGCGGCTGGGGGGCGGGCGGGGCGCCGGGTCGCTGTGGCGCTTGTTCGTCCGGTATCGGCTCGGGCCGCGTGAACCGTTCGTCGTGGTGGGTGCGATAGAGGGGTGTGAGACTTTTTCGCCCCATGGGGGGTGAGCCGGATGACGCGGTCCTGTTGCGGGCCGTCGGCGCGGGGGATTCCGAGGCGTTGGGGGTGCTGTACGACCGGCACGCCGGGTGGCTGATCGCGCGGCTGGCGCGGCGGTGCGGGGACCCCGAGACCGTACGGGAAGTCCTCCAGGACACCTTCGTCACCGTGTGGCGCTCCGCCGCGAGCCATCGCGGTGGCGAGGCCGGCGGCTGGCTCTGGGTGATCGCCGCGCGGCGGCTGGTGGACGCGGAGCGCTCGCGGGCGCGGGCCGAGCGGGCCGACCGGGCGGAGGCCGGGCACGAGCCCGGCGCCGTCGCGCCGTCCGCCGAGGAGCGCGTGCTGGCCGGGCTGGAGTACGGCGACGTCGGCGCGGCGCTCGACCGGATCTCCCCCGAACTCCGCGAGGTTCTGCGCGCCACCGTCGTCGACGGCCTCACCACCCGTGAGACCGCACGGCTCCTCGGCATACCCGAGGGCACCGTCAAGTCCCGCGCGGCCCGGGCCCGCAAGGAGCTGCGGGCCGCGCTGGACCGGATCGCCCCGATGGGAGGTACGGCATGAACACCGCCGGAAAGCCGTCCAAGGACACCGCACCCGCGACGCGCGCCTGGCATGTGGACGACGCGCTGGCCGCCGCCTACGCGGCCGGCTCCGCGCCCGAGCCCGACGCCTGGTCGCTGGAGAAGCACGTCGAGTCGTGCGGCGCCTGCGCGGTACGGGTGTCCGCGGCGGTACGGAGGGGCGCCGCGGGCCCCGTACTCGCCGAGGTCAGAGCGGCGGTGCTGACGGCAGCGGCGCGGCCCTCAGCACCGCACGTGGGGAGGGCAGCGGCGCGGCCCGCACCGCACATGGGCGCCCCGCGGACCGGGCTCGTGGCCCGTGTCCTCTGGGCGGCCGGGCCCGCGCTGCGCGGTTCCTGGCTGGTGGCCCTGGTGCTGGTGGCCGCGGGGGCGGTCGGGCTGGCGTACGGCGCCGGGTTCGCCGGGGCGCGCCCGCTGCTGCTCGCGCTGGCGCCGGTACTGCCGCTCGCCGGGGTGGCGGTGTCGTACGGGCAGCACGTCGACCCGATGTACGAGATCGGCGCGTCAAGCCCGGGCGGCGGGCTGCGGCTGCTGCTGACCCGTACCGCCGCCGTACTGGCGGTGAGCCTGCCCCTGCTCACCCTGACCGGGGCGGTGCTGCCCGCCTCGGCGGAGGTGCCGGGCGCGGCGGCGTGGCTGCTGCCGGGGCTGGCGCTGACGCTGGCGGCGCTGGTGCTCGGTTCGTACGTGGGGTGCCGTACGGCGGCCGGCGCGGTCGCGGCGGCGTGGGCGGGGGCGCTCGCCGTACCCGTACTGGGGGCGGCCCGACAGGGGGATTCCGTCGGGATCTCGCCGCTGCCGGTGGCCGAACTGTCCGCGTATCTCGCCCGGTTCCTCGACGGCGCGGCAGCGCAGGGCGGCTGGGGCGTGGGCGCGGCGGTGTGCGCGGGGCTGCTGGTGCTGCGGCGGCGGTCGTTCGACCACCCGGACTTCGGCACTCCGGGACGCATATGAGGCGCGTGGGCGGGCGGGGAAGGACAAGAACGACAGTGGGCGGGACGGCCATGGGCCAAGGGGAGAGCGCATGACTGCGAGGGACACGGAGGTCGCGGACGCGGAGGGAGCGGGGAAGGCGGTGGGGACAGGAGCGGACGTACGCGGGCTGACCGTCAGGCACCGGCGTACGGTCGCGCTCGACACGGTCGATCTCGGCTTCGGCACCGGCGTGCACGGCCTGCTCGGCCCGAACGGCGCGGGCAAGACCTCCCTGATCCGGGTGCTGGCGACGGTCGCCGCGCCGGCCGCGGGGCGGGTCGAACTGCTCGGCCGCGATGTCTCCCGCCACGACGACCGCTCGGCGGTACGGCGGCGGCTCGGCTATCTGCCGCAGGAGTTCGGCTACTACCCGGGGTTCACGGTCCGCGAGTTCGTCTCGTACGTGGCGTGGCTCAAGGAGATGCCGGCGGCAGGGGTGCCCGCGGCGGTGGAGTACGCGGTGGAACGGGTGGGGCTGGCGGACCGTATCGACACCAAGGTGAAAACGCTCTCCGGCGGGATGGTGCGACGGGTCGGGATCGCGCAGGCGATCGTGAACGAGCCGGAGTTGCTGCTGCTCGACGAACCGACCGCCGGTCTCGATCCGGAGCAGCGCGTCGAATTCAGAGCACTGCTCCGCGAAGTGGGCACCGCTTCCACGGTCATCGTCTCCACGCATCTCGTGGAGGACGTCGCCGCGGCCTGCTCGGAGGTCACCTTGCTGGAATCGGGGCGGGTCGCGTTCCGCGGTACGACGACGGAGCTGACGGCACTGGGCGCGGAGGCCGGCGAACCGGGCGACCACCCGATCGAACGCGGCTACACGGCGGCGCTACGGTCCCACCGCACGGCGACGGCGACGGCGCCCGGGCCGGCTGCGGGGAGGCACGGATGAGCGACCTCGACACCGCCGGGACCACCGCCTCCCGTACCCCCGACACCCCGGGGGCCACCACCCC
>NZ_LATD01000499.1 GCF_000981895.1 Streptomyces odonnellii
TTGTATAAGAGACAGTGGATGAGCTCGGCGGGGTCGTCGTGGGCGAGGGCCGCGTGAAGTTGGTCGAGCGGGTGGCGGGCGGCGGTGGGCAGGTCGGTGAGGGCGGTGATCTGGCCGGCGAGGCGGCGCAGATCGGCGGCGTTGCGGCGGGCCCAGGTGGCGGTGGTGCGCCTCACGGCGCGGCGTTCGCGGGTGGCCTGGACGCGTTGTTCGCCGGTGGTTCCGGCGGGGCCGGGCCTGCCCCGCAGGTAGCGGCGTTCGGCGGCCTGGCGGCTGGCGACGCCGAGGGGGTGGGCGAGGTCGGCCCAGCTGGCTCCGGCGTGGCGGGCGGTTTCGATCAGGCCGGTTTCCCATCCGGCGAGCTGCTCGCGTACCTGCCGCAGCAGCAGGAGGGAGGCCAGGGCCTGCTCCGGGCCGACACCGGGAGCGCCGGGGGCATCGGGCGTCTCGTGCTGCGCGTCGTGCAGGGCGTCGTCTATGGCTTTCAGTGCCGCCGCAGCGGCGAGAAACGAGGCCGGGCTCTGGGCGTCGGCGCTGGAAGAGGCCGGCTGATCGGCTGCTGTCACGGGCACCTCCTTCGGAATTGTCATCCACTGGACGACGCTGTGTTTGTCATCCATTGGATGACATGTTACAACGGTTTCAGTGCAGCGCATTGGCAGCAACTGCCCGAACCTGCTGGAGGTGTTTCGTGATGTTGATGCGCACCGACCCCTTCCGTGAGCTCGACCGGCTGGCTCAGCAGCTGATGGGCCCGGGTACCTGGTCGCGGCCGGCCGCGATGGCGATGGACGCCTACCGCGAGGGCGACGAGTACGTGGTGGCCTTCGACCTCCCCGGCGTCCGTCCGGACGCGATCGACATCGACGTCGAGCGGAACATGCTGACCGTCAAGGCCGAGCGCCGCCCGGTCGCGAAGGCCGACGACGTGCAGATGGAACTGTCCGAGCGGCCGCTGGGTGTCTTCTCCCGGCAGATCGTGCTGGCCGACACCCTCGACACCGAGCACATCAAGGCCGACTACGACGCAGGCGTGCTCACCCTGCGCATCCCGATCGCCGAGCGCGCCAAGCCCCGCAAGATCTCCATCGACGTCGGATCCGACCGCAAGGAGATCTCCGGCTGAACCCGGCGACGCGGGCCGAACAGCGGCGGAGGACGGGCACCTGATCTCCCCTCACCCCGTCCTCCGCACCCCACTGGACGGAAGAAGGGTGGCGGCCGAGGTGACCCTGCGATGGGAAGCGTTCCTCGACCACGTGAAGGAACGCGGCGAGTACGACAGCCTGCACGAGGCAGAGCGCGCGGCCCGCGTGGTGCTCGCCCTGCTGGGCGCGCACCTGGTCGGCGAGGTCCGTGCCCAGCTGGCGGCACGCCTGCCGGAAGACTTCGCCCTGATCCTCCTCAACCCGCTCCAAAGCAGAGAACCCCTGCCACCGGAGCGGTTCGTGCGGGCGACAGCGGCCTGGATCGAGGGGGCCACCGAACAGACCGCCACCTGGGACGTCAGCGCCGTCCTCAGCACGGTCGCCGACGCCGTCGGCGACGACCTGCTGGGGCAGATCCTGCTCCAGCTCCCCGCGGGCTACGACCTCCTCTTCGGCCACCCCCAGCCCGCCTGATGGAACCACCCACACAGCCGGTGCCCGCGCACCGGCACGGCGAAAGAAAGGCAACCACCGCAGTGATGTCCGACAGGCGTCCACTCCTCCAGCACACGCCCGTGATGACGTACGAGCAGATACTGGAGAAGGTTCGCTACGAAGGCGCCTACCCCACCCGGGAGAGGGCCGAGGAAGCCGTCCGCCTGGTTCTCGCGGGACTCGGGCGCCAGCTGACGGGCGACGAACGCGTCGAACTGGCCGCCCGCCTCCCCTTCGAAGCCGCCCGCGTCCTCACCGCACAGATCCCCGGCACCCAGCCGCTGACCGGCTGGGCCTTTGTCAAGGACCTCGCCGCCCGCACCGGCGCCACCCTGGGCACCACCCGCTGGGACACCGGATCCGTCCTCTGCGTCGTCGCAGCCCTGGCCGGCCCCGACCTCCTCACCGACATCCTGCGCCAGCTCCCCTCCGGCTACGCGCTGCTGTTCGGCCGCGCCGAACTCACCCAAGCCGCATAGGCGAAGCCCGAACAGATGACGCAGACTGTGCCTGCCGAGTGTTGGTGATCTTCCCCGGCGGCAATCGAGGGTCCGAGCTGGCCTCGGGGCCACTCTCACAAACGGTCCTTTGCGAGCCGAGCAGGGCGATCCATACATCCTCCGCCGTCCACGGAAGTCCGAGGGGACATCGTGATCGCCCGTGCCCGCCAGGCGGCCACCAGCTTCCCCGAGCAGTCCGCCAACAGCCCCTCGGGCAGCCCGAGCTTGCGCACGTCGTTGAGCTTGGTGATCTCCGTCAGCAGGGAGCCCAGGCCGACCGCGCCAGGGTCGCGCTTGAGCGCGGCCAGCAGCGCGGTACGCGCCTCAGCCGGATGCCGGACGGCGCCCCGCTCCGGCTGCTGACGGGGGTGCTGGTGTCGGCGGACGCTCCGAAGGTGGTCCGGCAGGACGACGGCAGTCTGACGATCAGGCACGCCGAGACCCTGTTCGTGTGCGTGCCGACCGGTGCTGTGCCGGATGCGTCACCGTGTGGCAGTGGTCGGGCTCGGTCCGTCGCGGGCAGTGTTGCCCGCCAGCGGACCCTGCTCGGTCCGTCGCGGGCTGACCACCCGGATTTCCCGGCGCGTTGGCGGGGGCCCGCCCGTACGGACGAGCCCCCGGTCGGCCATCACGCCGGCAGGTCCGGACGCCGCCCTCTCGTCGTCACACCGGTGTGGCTCCGGATTGAGGTGGTCGCCAGTGTCTCGCCCTAGCGCCCGTGCCGTTACGGAGACAACGATCGTGGTGACGAAGAGTTGTTGTGGGGTGGGTTGGAGGGGGAAGAGATGGGGCGCGTGTTGTGACCATTGGAGCCGGCGACCGAGGCGAAACACCGGCTGTACACGAGGTGTTTCGACGCGTGGTGGCCGATCCTGCTGCAGCCTCAGGGCCGTGACGGGCGGAGCTGGCCGAGGGTCACGTTCCTGGACGCGTTCGCCGGCCCCGGGCGGTACGAGGGCGGGGAAGGGGGCTCGCCGGCGTTCACGCTGGACCGGCTGCTGACCCACACCGCGGTCGGGCGTATGAACCTGTCGCGGGAACAGGCCCGTTTGGTCTTCATCGAGAAGCGGCGCAGCCGCTACTAGCACCTGGTGCGCGAACTCACCGACCGGTTCGGGCCGCTGGACCGAATGCCGGTCCGTGTTGAGGTGCGCCACGGTGAGGCGGGCAGGGACCGCAAGCCCCTCGAACTCGGGGCCTGGGGGCCATTCGATCCTCGGGGTGTTCGACAGCTGGGGCAGCGTGACCGTGCCGCTCAGTCACGGACCACAGAAGTTGTGCCAGAACCCGATCGTGCGGGGCGCCCCCGCGCCATACCCCCTCCGCCCCGGCGGAGCTCTGCGCGCCGGTGCGTCTCGAACCCCGCGGGTATCGAGAGCATCATCAATCTCGTCCTGGGGCTGATCCTTGTAACGGCGAAAGCGGCCCTCGGGCACTGACCGGGCTCCGGCGGAACCCGGTCAGTACCCGGCTCGTCGCCACCGTGACAGGCTCGGCGCCACGCACGACCGTGCCCCCGGGCTTACGATCACCCCTTCGCAGCCAGCCCCGGACGCGAGGTCGCGACGCGGACCCCCGCGACTAACTCGGCGACAGGAGTCGTGAACGCGGGCGCACCCTCGGCGCGGCCACCCTGAAAGTACGCGGCTCCGCTGTAGGTCAGCGGAGCGCCGGTCCTGGAAAGCGTCGGGCAGGCCGGCCGTCTGACCGATCTCCCGGAGCTGCTCACCGTGCTTCGCGGTCCAGGGACCTGACCATCCACCGGATCTGCTTCCGACGGCCCGGTCGGCGCGCGCGTCACGCCGCTCTTCTCCCTCGCTGGCCGGATGGGCGTTGCTGGACTTCACCGGGCGGGGGCGGTCAGGTGGTGCAGGAGTTTGCGTGCCAGGGCGTCCAGGGTGGTCAGCTCTTGGGGCGTGAGGCCGGCCAGCAGGGTGGTGACGTTGGCGGTGTGCTGCGTCATAGCGGCGTCGACTGTGGCGTAGCCCTGTTCGGTGAGGCGGATCTTGAAGCTACGCCGGTCGGCGCGGTCCAGGGTGCGTTCGATCATTCCGGCGGACTCCAGCCGGTCCAGCCGGTTGGTCATCCCTGCTCGGGAGAGCATCAGCAGGTCGGACAGGCGTGAAGGGCTGAGCGTGTACGGGGCGCCTGAACGGCGCAGCGCTGCCAGGACGTCGAACTCGCCGCGCTGCAGGCCGAACTCGGTGAACACCCGCTCCTGGGCGGGGCCGAGGAGCAGGTTCACGCGGCCTAGCCGGCCGGCTACCGCGATCGCGGTGAGGTCCAGGTCCGGGCGTTCCCCCTGCCAGGCGGCGACCACGCCGTCCACCGCGTCCTGGGCGGCCGTCGAACTGCTCGCGCGTGTGCGGGGAGCAGCGGTGGGGTTGCGGTCGTGGGTGTCTGCGTCGCTCATGCCCCGATTGTAGTTCGAGGCCAGATACAAGCACCGCCGTATAGTTTGACGCCGTACTATCAGGCGTGTGACCATCACGGCATGAGCGAAACACACCCGCCGGGGGCGCCTGCGGACAAGAAGCCTGGGTTCAGCACCCTGGTGATACACCGAGAGGACGCTGAGTTCCTCGGCGCCGGGGCAGACACCATCGCGCTGCTGGCTGACGCGTCGGCCACCGGTGGCCTGCTGGGAGTCAGTCGCACGACCCTGGGGCATGGCAGGAACGGCGCGACCCCGCACTATCACCGCGGATCGGCCGAGTTGCTCTTCGTCCTGGACGGGCGGCTGCAGGTCCTGGCGGGCGAGGAGGTGGTGGAGGTCGAAGCCGGCGGCACCCTCGTAGTCCCGCCACAGACCATCCACGCCTTCGCGGCCCCTCCCGGGTCAGGTGCCGACGCGCTGATCGTGATCACCCCGGGTGTGGAGCGGTTCGCCTACTTCCGCCTGCTGGAACGTGTCCGCCAAGGCCGCGCCGACCCCCAGGATCTGCTGGCCGTCCAAGACCGCTTCGACACCCACTTCGTCGACAGCATCCCCTGGCGGCGGACTCGCGCAGCCGCCTGAACTCACCCCCTCCCCTCCCGGCGCCTAGCCGCGCACACTCCCAGGAGACACCTTGCGAAAGATCATCGCTTCCACCTACGCCACCCTCGACGGGTTCATCGACAACCCACACGAGTGGTCCCTGAGCTACAACAGCGAGGACGCCATGGCCTACGCCCTGGCACTGACCACCGGCTGCGACGCACTGTTGCTGGGCCGCGTCACCTACGAGGGCATGGCTCAAGCCTGGCCGAACATGGGCGGCAACCCCTACTCCGACCACGTCAACGCCATGACCAAGTACGTGGTGACCTCCCAGCCGGTCAACACCGCGGCATGGAACCCCACTACCGTCGTCCCGGGCGACGACCTCACCACCGAGATCACCAAGCTCAAGGAGCAGGACGGCGGCAACATCCTCACCTGGGGCAACGGCCGCCTCACCGACCACCTGGCCACGGCCGGGCTGCTCGACGAGTACAGGATCTGGATCTACCCCGTCCTCAAGGGCCAGGGCACACCGCTGTTCCGCCCCGAAAGCGTCACCGGCATAGAACTCGCCGACACCACCACCTTCACCTCCGGCGTCACGATCCTCACCTACAAGCCGACCTCCGACTGACCACCGCAGCGTTTCACCGCCGGCACTCACCGCTCGCGTCACCGTCCCCGGCGCGCCGGTCCCCACAGCCTCCTGAGCCTTCAGGGGCCCACACGGCGCTGAGACGGCACGTCCCGCCCGCAGCGTCCCAGCCGTCCAGGAAGGCGGCCAAGGCGCGGCGTTGCTCTTCCTCGCAAGCGACCTGCCGGCGAGGAGTCCCGGCCGACACCCCGGTCGGGAACGCGGGCGTACCCCCGGCGCGGCCGCGCCGGGGGTACGCCAGTCTGCTGCGGGTCGCCGGGTCAGCGGTGGCTGCCGCGTCCCCATGACTCGGAGTCGACGGTGCGGCCGCGGTCGTTGCGCAGGGTCGCGGTGTCGGCCCGGCTGGACCAGATGTAGGAGCGGCGGTCCTGGTAGACGTCGGTGCCGGTGTCGTTGCCTACGCCGGTGTGGACGCGGACGCTGGAGCGTCCGGCCAGGCACAGGTTGTCGTAGCGGTAGCGGTAGCGGTTGCCGTCACTGTTGCTGTTGCTGTCGGACAGGGTCCAGCCGTCCAGGTTGACCGCGCGGCGGCTGGTGTTGGTGACCTCGACCCACCCACCGTTCAGGGAGCGGTTCGCCCCGTTGTCGCGGCCCGGGGCCGTCGTACTGGATCTCCCCGAGCACCATGCTGGAGCGCGGCGCCGCCTAACGGGCCCCGTCCGCGGACGCCGGCAGGGCCGCGGCACCAACTATGGCGCCGGCGGCGAGAACCAGAGCGGCCGTACGACGGGCTGTTGTGGAAGTGGACATGATGCCCCCTCAAAACAGGCGCCTGCGGGCCCGCTGCCGGCCCGACGTGGCGTCGCGGTCGGCACCTACCTCGGCCCAGGCGGCAAATCCGTCGTCGCCGCGGTGGGACTGTTCCGGTGGCGTGCTGCCAGCGGGTGCGGACGGCGCCGATGTCGGCGAGGGATCGGCGGGCGCCGACGACGAGCTGGAACGGGGTGTTCGCCGGGTCGCGAGCGTACGCCTTGATGCGTCGGCCGGTGTGATCGGCGGTAGCCAGGAGGCAACGCCGCAGGACGCGCTCGCCCCAGTGTTCTACCGACCCGGTTGGTTCGGCCAGCAGGCGGAGCACATCATGGGGTTCGCTTCCGTCGTCCAGCAGACCGTGCTGCTGGGCCTCCCACAGGACTGTTATGGGGTCGACGGGCTCGTGGCGCCGGGCGAGGGTGGTCAGGCACTGCCACAGGCCGGCGTGCAGCGGCTGGGTGAAGTCCTGGTGGAGCAGCCACCGGATGGACTCGATGCCGGCGGGGTGGGCGGTGGCGGTCGCGAGCAGCAGCTGCTCCTCCTCGGCCGCCTCCGTGTGGTCGGGTGCGATGGCTGGCGGCGGTGGCGGGGTGCGGGGCG
>NZ_LATD01000005.1 GCF_000981895.1 Streptomyces odonnellii
CCCCACCAGACGCACCGGCATCCACCGCAACCGCGTCAACCGCGACCGCGTCCGGCACAATCCCCGCCACCGGCGGAAACAGCATCGACCCATCCGCATCCGCGATATTGACCGCCACCCCCGCCGGCACTCCCATCGCCGGAATCACCTCATCCAGCAGCCGCGCACCCCGAATCTCCGCGAACTCCCACTCCCGCCCCGAAACCAGACCGTCCCCGCCATCCCGCGCCCGCGCGAACCGCGCCAGCGCCGCCTCATCCGTGAACCCGCAGACCCACCGCACCCCACCCAGCTCCGCCGTCCACAACCCACCGTCGACGAACGGCACCAGCACCACCGCCCGCCGCAACTCCCCCACCAACGCCCGCGGATCCCCCACACCCGCACGCCGCTCAGCAATACGCTCCACAAGCGCCACAGCCGCCCCCGTACCCACTCCAGCCTCCAAGCCCGTTGTCCAACGGCGTACTTCACTGTAGGAGACCACCCCCCGATGGGTGCCAGTGCTGCCCTACGGGCAACTTGCGCAGATGTTGGGGTCAGTTGCGGCGTGCGGCCCAGACGGTGCGTTCGGTGCGGACCGACAGGTCGTCGCGGCGCAGAATGCTGTGGGGGCTGTCCGTGTCCAGCAATCGGTCGAGCGCGGCGAGATCGAGGGGCGACAGTGCGTCAACGACGCTGTGGCGGATGCGTCGCAGGGCGCCCAATGCGTAGCGTCCGATGGCCTCGCTGCGGGACCCCTCGATGTTCACGGTGACGGTCCGCTCACCTTCGAGGGTGAACCCGGCCCCGGTCAGCATCGGCCCCCAGTCGGCACCGCGGTGCGGCACGTGTTCGGCATGGAAGCCGTCCATCGCGGCGTGGCAGCGGTCTTCGAGGCCGGGCCGGTCCTCGGGTGCGTTCTCGGGCAGGAAGCGGGGGAAGCCGGACAGTTCGACGACGGCGAACAGGCCGCCGGGCGCGAGTATGCCGTGAACAGCTCGCAGGGCGCGGTGGGGGTGGGCCATGTGGTGCATCGAGGCCGAGGCCCACACCAGGTCCGGCGTGCCGAGGTCGGGCCAGTCTGCGGCGCCGAGGTCGGCCTGTACGGTACGCACGCGGGCATCCCCGTGCTGCGCGCACGCCTTCTCGCGTAGACGCTTCAGATGTCCCGGCGAGGTGTCCGCGGCGATGACATGCGCCTCGGGGAAGCGGTCGAGCAGGGCGAAGGTGCCCGCTCCCGTTCCGCAGCCCAGATCCACGATGTGGCGCGGGTCGGTCTCCAGGGGCAGCCATGCGGTGATGGACGCGATGTGCTCGGCGAGGACTTCCGCGTCCAGGTCGAGGATTTCCGCCTGGCCATCGGTGTCGTAATGCTGCTGGTCGTGGTGGCCGTGCTGGGTGGCGTGACGGACGGTGTGCGGCCGCGTGTGGCTCATGCCGACACGCTAAGGCGCGCTTGCGCGGGCGGCAGGGCGGCTCCCGAATTGCGCAAGGTGTTGGCCTCCTGCGCTGCCGTACGCGCAAGGCGCCCCGCGCCGGGCGGGCACGCCGGGCGCCGGGCGGCTTGCCCGTCACTCCCGGTTGGCCTGACTCAGGTGGCCTGAGCGTCACGGTCGCCGCCGCTGTCGCGCTGGTGTCCACGGCGCGCGTCGCGGTCGAAGATGCCCAGGATCTCGCAAGGGCCGCCCTCGGCGCCGATCGCGTGCGGCATCATCGTGGGGAACTCGGCGGCCTGATTGGTCTCGATACGGAGGCGGCGGTGGCCCAGCATGAGGACCGCGGTGCCGGACAATACGACGAGCCATTCACGGCCCGGGTGGGCACGCATGCGGGAGGGGTTGTCCGGCGGCGGCTCGGTCATGCGCTGACGTACGACGCTCATGCCGGGGTCGCCCTTCACGGGCCAGCGCATCAGACCGCGGGCGCCGTCGATCACCGGGCTGGTGACGACGTCGTCGGCGGCGGTCTCGACGAGCTGGTCGAGGGTGGTGTCGAGGGCGCGAGCGAGGATGACGAGCTGATCCAGTGCGAGGCGGCGCTGCCCGTTCTCGATGCGGCTCAGTGAGGACTGGCTGAGATTGGCGCGGGTGGCCAGTTCTTCCAGGGACCAGCCCTGTGCGACCCGCAGAGCGCGGATGCGTTTGCGTACGAGGCTGTCCAGCTCGCCGATTTCTTGCGTCATGAGCAATATCGTATGCCCTCGGTGCAATGTGCGTTTAGCGTCGATCGCGGAAGCCCGGAGCGGCCGGGGCCACGCACGATGAAGGGGCACGACATGTCTGTGCGGAATCCCGCGTACGCGAGCGACGCACTGCCTGGTGAGACCGTGGACGTTGTGGTGATCGGCGGCGGCGCCGCGGGCTTGAACGGTGCGCTGATGCTGGCCCGTTCGCGCCGCTCGGTCGTCGTGATCGACAGCGGCACCCCGCGCAACGCGCCCGCCGAGGCCATGCACGGCTTCATCGTGCTGGACGGCATGCCGCCCGCCGGGCTTCTGAAGCGGGGCCGGGAGCAGGTGCGCGAATACGGCGGCCGGGTCGTCCTCGGGGAGGTGACCTCGGCTGAACCGGCTGAACCGGCCGACGACGGTGATCTGCGTTTCACGGTCACGCTGGCCGACGGCGGCACGGTGACGGCACGCCGCGTACTGGTCGCCACCGGCCTGCGCGACGTACTGCCGGAGGTGCCGGGGCTCGCCCCACACTGGGGGCAGGGCGTGGTGCACTGCCCGTACTGCCACGGCTGGGAGGTGCGCGACGAACCGATCGGCGTCATCGCCACCGGCCCCGCCTCGGTCCACCACGCGCTGCTCTTCCGCCAACTGACCGACGACCTCGTCTACTTCACCGGTGGTGCCGACCTCGACGAGGACACGCGAGCACGCTTCGCCGCCCGCCGCGTGCGCGTCGTCGACACCCCGCTGCGGGACGTCGTCACCGGCGAGGACGGCGGTATCGCTGGAGTACGCCTGAGCGACGGCACGTTCGTGGCCCGCCGAGTCCTCGCGGTTGCCACGCGGATGCAGGCCCGCGCCGAGGGCCTGGACGGCCTGAAGCTGCCGATGGAGGATCTGCCCGACAACATGGGCCGCCGCTTCGCCTCTGGAATGGCCGGCGCCACCGAGGTGCCGGGCGTGTGGGTGGCCGGCAACGCCGCCGACCTGACCGCTCAGGTCGGTGCCTCCGCCGCGGCGGGTGCGCTGGCCGGCTCCCACATCAACGCCCTGCTGGCCGACGCCGACACCGCCGCGGCCCTCGCCGCCGCCCGGGCCGGCACCACCGCCTGACGCCAGGTCTCGTACGTACATACGGAGCAACGGCCGGGGACGGCCCGCAGGACGGTCTACGACAAGGCGGCGATCGAGCGGCCCGGCGTGCTGCCAGGGCCCGTCGGGCTGAGGACCGGGGGCGCGGTGGCACGCGTCGTGCCCGAACTGCCGGCCGGCCTCGTGCTGGTCGACGGGCGTATGGCGCTGGTACGGATCTCGCGCCTGGAGGAGGAGCAGCCGACGGCGGTCGTCCTGCATCCCTCGGCCCTGTTGACGGCTGTGGAGGCACTGTTCGCGGAAGTGTGGAAGCGGGCTCTGCCGCTCGGCGGCGCACCGGAGGACTGCGCGGACACGAACACCTCGGCGGGCCGCGAGGATCTGGTGGCACTGCTGCTGTCCGGCCTGACCGACGCGGCCATCGCCCGGCACCTCGGCCTCAGCCGGCGCACCGTGCAGCGCCGCGTCGCGGAACTGATGGCGCGCTCGGGGGCGCGGACACGTTTCCAGATCGGTATCCATCTGGCGCGCGGCGAGAACGGCGTGGGCGACGGCTGATCCGTACGGACGCACACGGGAGAGGGCCGGCTACGAACCCAATGGCACCTGCCGCGTACGAACGAGCGCTCGCAGCATCGCGGCCCCCGCCGCCACCGCCGCGACGTGCAGGACTGCCGCGAGCGCGAGGTTTTCCGGCAGGGCCGCGCCGGCCGGTCGCACGACCGCCAGGTACAGGGTGAACGGAAGCTTCCAGCCGCTCCACGCGAACAACGAGCCCGAGCCGAGCCAGCCGAGCACCATCGGGCCCCACCGGGGGACTCGGGCGGGCCTGCCTCGGACGGCGGCCCAGGTGGCGGCGGACGCCACGAGCGCCCAGAACCCGAAGAGGCCGGACAGCACATACCAAGCGAGGTCCCGCTCGCCGCGGTGGGCGACACCCGCGGTGCCGCCCACCGCCCAGTACAGCCAGATGAGACCGACCGCGGAGCCGACCACGACCGTCCACGGCAGCGCGCCCGGCGAGCCCCCTCCACCGTCCCCGAGCCGCCCCGCGAACGCGTCCGGCCAGCGCCGCCGCAAGTACGCGGGCAGCGCGACGGCCAGACCCAGCCCCATGCCCACAAACCCGATCTGAACCAGGGCGGCCTCCCAGACCGGCATCGACGGGCCGACGTCACTCCCACTCTCCGGACCGCTGTCCGCCGAGCCCAGCAGCGAACTGAGAACGGCGTACGGCAACACCGGGACGAGGAACCCCGTCCCGACCCAGGCGCAGAAAGCCAACGGCGCCCCCGGTATGCGCATCCCCCACGGCCGCACCAGCGCGAGCGCCACCGCGATCCCGATCCCCGCCATACCGATCGTCGCGCAGTTGAGCACCACCCACTCCGTCTTGCCGAACCCGGCCCCGACCGGCAGCAGTCCCAAAAGCGAACCGACGACCCACGACACCTTGATCAGCAAGTAGGGCGTCAGCGCCAGCGCCGCCGCATACGCCGCGACCCGCCCGACCCGGTCCCACCGATCCACCTGACCCCCCATTCAAGCAACGGAGTTCAAGTCTCGTTCACCACAGCCCCCACAGGCGTCAACCGCCAGGCGCATCCCCGTCATCACTCAGGAGGAGCGAGAACCGGCCGACGGGAACACACAGAACTGCCGGAGCACAACGAGCCGCCGTTTCAAGCCCCCAGCCGCGCGATGCAGCGAAGCAGATCCTGTCGTCGGTCGGCAGCGAGCTGTTCCAGCGAGGCCGTGACGCAGAGGTCGTACGCGGCGATGTGACCTCCGACGACCTGGTGCCGCTGATGTGCGGCATCGCCTACGCCGCGAACGTCCACGGAACCCCGGCAGTCCGCGTCGAGACCGCCCGCCGGTACCTGGCCGCGCTGCTGGAAAGCGTGTTCGTCCGCCGTTGACGCGTCGGCGCTGGGCCGGAGAGGCGGGAGCAGTCGGGAACCGTTGTGCCGAGGCGCGGTGATGCACACCCCGGCACGACGGGCTTGGGTTAGATGCCGAACGGTGCGGCGTAGTGGACCGTACCGCTGGGCAGCGGGTGGTCGGCGTCAAGAGTAAGAGCCATCATGGCCTCATCCGGGACGTCGATGCTGAGTCCGATGCCGTACTGGGAAGCGCGCGTGAAGCCGAACCGCGGGTAGTACGTCGGGTGTCCGAGGACGGTGACGAAGTGTTCACCCATCTCCTTGGCAGCCTGCAACGAGGCGCGGATCGCCGCGGAGCCGGCGCCGGTCTTCTGGTATTCGGGCCGGACGGCGACCGGGCCCAGGCACAGGGCCGGGGTCTCGTCGATATGGCAGCGGGTCAGCAGCGCGTGGCCGACGGGCTTGCCGTCCTGGCCGGTGGCGACGATGGACAGTCCGCTGATCCACGACGGGTCCGCGCGCAGGGCGTCGACGAGGTCGGCCTCCGACGGAGTGTCAAACGCGGCGAGGCTGATGCCGCGAATGGTGGAGATGTCGGCGCTGGTCTCGGCGCGCGTGATCCAGTTGATGCTCACGATTGTTGGAGATCCGTTTCATGGTTGGTCGGATGGCCGGTTCCCAGTGACCATCTGCTGGCGCGGGCGTTGCCGACCCTGGGCTGAGCAGCCGCGACATGTTAAGCCCTACCTGCTGCGGCACCGCCTGCTCCGCTACCTGGCGGAGCGGCACGGTTTCACCGGCTTCGTCATGGAGTCCGGCTTCGTCGAGGGATGGCCGGTCGACGACTGGGTGCGGGGAGGCGACGCGGGACTCGACCGGGTACTGGCCGAGGGATTCACGTACACGATGGGCGTGTGGAGGCAGATGCGCGCCCAACTGGAGTGGATGAGGCGGCACAACCGGAGCACCGACCGTCCGGTCGCGTTCCACGGCATGGACCCGCCGGGTTCCTGCGCTTCACTGCTGCCCGCGCTCGACGCGGTCACCGACTATCTCGCGCAGGCCGATCCCGGTACGAGGTGGATCCCCGCCTGCGCGAGGCTGCTGCCTACTGGGCCGGCACGTCGTCCTACTCCCAGCCCCAGGCCATGGCCGGGTACGCCGAGGCGCCGCCCGCGGTGAAGGACGCGCAGACAGCCGGTCTCGCCCGGCTCGTCACACGACTGACCGCGGGCCGGCTGGACTACGTGAAGCGGACCACGGCTGACGCCTACGGCCGTGCGCTGCGCGCGGCGCACCTGGCCGTAGCCCTAGGGGCGTGTCTTGTGGATCTTGCCGGGCTCGCGTGCCCGCAGTGACATCAGCCGCTGCCGCGGCGGGCCGCGCCTCGCGGCGTTGTCGTCGGTCGCTTACTCCCCCGCAGCCTTAAGGGCGTGGGAGGTACCCCCTCCGCGTGGACTCCCTCCTCCGCCTTGCGATCCGCCCCCGTAGCCTGAACGGCACGGGAGGTACCCCCTCCACCAGACCCCGCTCCCTGACCCAGCCTGACCCACAAGCCACGCCCTAGGTCCTGCTGACAGCGACGGAGCGCGCGACCCGGTGGCCGCGATGGGTGCGCGCGACAGTGCGATGGCGAACACCGTGGAATGGCTGCTGCGCGGTGAGGAACGCATCGTCGTCGCAGCACACAACGCCCATGTCCAGCGCTGGCCGTGCACACTCGCCGATCCGCCCGCGACGCCGATGGGGATGTATCTCTCCGACAGTCTCGGCGACGACTACCGGGTCATCGGCACCACAAGTGGGGGCGGTCGCACGCTGAACACCGCCGAGCTGTACACCGGCGCGATGTTCACCGATCTGGAACAGGCGGAACCGGGAACCCTCGACGCCCTGATGGCGGCCAGTGCCGACGGTCTCTTCGCCGTCGATCTCCGGCGGCTTTCCCCAGCCGACGCCGATACCGTCCGCGCCGCGCGCCGGCAGCGGGTCCACGGCCTGTCCGTCGAGATCGACGCGATGGAGGCGTACGACGTGTTCGTCCACGTTCCACTCGTCACGGCGGCCGAACCCGACCCCGGCGCGGCGGCGTGTTCGCCGCCGGAGGTCCGGGCGGCCCTCGCCAGAACCGCGTGAGGACCCGGCGCGCGGGCGGTTCCGGAAGCGCTCGGCCGGTGAACCCGTCCCGGTCGACCAGTACGTACTCGTCGCCGCCCACGCCGTAGCGCGCCGGTACCAGAACCGGCCCGGGAGCCTCCCCCCTCTCAGAGGCCGTCGGCCGTGCCCGGGCGCCGCCCCGACCGGCCGGTACCGACGACGGCCGGTACCGACGCGATCGGGGCGGCTGTTCTGCTGCCGACCGGAGCGCCCGGCCTTACTTCAGATGCCGGTCCAGGAACCGGCAGCCGTCCTCCAGCTCGAACCACGGTGTGCCGGTGTGCCCGCCCAAATTGGCGTGCAGTGTCTTCTCCTTGCTGCCGAAGGCGTCGAACAGGTCCAGGGCCCGTTGCCGCGGGTTCCCCTCGTCGTCCCACTGCAACAGGAACAGCAGCGGAACGGTGACCTGCCGGGCCTCCTCGCGCTGGGCGCGAGGCACGTAACCCCCGGCGAAGAGACCGGCGGCCGCGATGCGCGGCTCGGCCACCGCCAGCCGGATGCCGACGGCGGTCCACCCCGAGTACCCGACCGGGCCGCCGACCTCGGGCAGCGAAAGGAGGGCGTCCAGGGTGGTCCGCCATTCCGGGACCGCCATGTCGACCAGTGGGCCGACAAGGGACTCGAAGATCTCGTCGACCGGCTCACCGGCCCGCATCGCCTGCCGGAGGTCGGCGCGGGCCTGCTCGTCGGCGGCGGAACGGGGCCGGTCACCGCACCCGGCGGCATCGATGGACGCCACCGCGTAGCCGTGCGCCGCGGTGTACCGGGCCCGGGCCACCAGCCGGGGTTCCCGCTTGGGCAGGCCGTTGTTGTGGGCCATCAGGATCAGCGGGGCCGGTGCCGCGGATTCAGGCGTCCACAGGGTGCCAGGGATCTCGCCGAGGATGAATTCGCGTTCGAGGACACCGTCGTCGAGACGCTGTTCGGAAGTGAACTGCATGGTCGTGCCTTTCGGGAGTGCTCATGAACGGCGCTCCCGGACGACCTACCGCCCGACCGTGACCCCGGAGGGGAGCACCCATGTCGATACTGCGTTCACGGGTACCACCTCCTCGTTCTCTCGCACGGCCCCCGGAAAACTAGCAGTGGCCGCCGTGCTCCGCCAACGGGTTTTCACAGCCCCCCTCGCCGACGGCGCGCCACCACGCACCGTCCATCACAGAATCTTCGGCAGCGCCGCCCGCAGGGCCAAGCATTTGATCGCCGTGTGCGACGGAGCGCTCCTGGCCGGCGCGGCAGGTCTGCTGGAGGGCCGGCGGGCCACCACCAACTTCCATGTCCTCGACCTGCTGCCGGAGGTCGGCGCGATCCCCGTCGCGGGCCGCGAGGTCGTGCGGGACGGGAACATCTGGACGGCCGGACCGGCCACCGGGTCCTACGAAGCCGCCCTCTTGGTGCTGGCCGAACTGCACGGCGAAGAGGCCGCCAAGCGTGCCGAACTGGACATCGAGTACGCGCCGCACCCGGCCTTCGGGACCGGCAGTCCTCTCCTGGCCGGTCCCGAACTGACCAAGGACTCGACGGAAAGGTTCCGTCCGGTCAACGCCGGTGCCCGGTCCGCGCTCACCCGGCTCCGGACCTCGCAGGCCACCGCCTGAGCGGGCCCCGCGATCCGCCCCAGTACGAGAGCCCCGGGGCAGATCAGTTGGTCAGCCGGAACTCGGGTAACGGTCCACGGACCAGGGGGCAGACCTCGCCGTCCGGACGGTCACCTTTCGGGAAATGGTCCGTCCGCTGCCCGATTTGCGCGCCGTCGGTGCGAGCGCCATCAGCCCGGCCCGAAGCCCGTCCCGCTCCTCGTCGCTCAGGTGGGAGAACAGCTCACGGTCGAGACGCGCCGCGGCTTCACCGGCCTCGGCGAGCAGGTGCCGCCCGTGCTCGGTGATCTCCAGACGGGCCGCGTGACCATGGCCGGGCAAGGTCCGCAGCACCGCACCGCGCTCCTCCAGCGCCCGCACCGTGGCATGGATGCTCTGCGCGGTGATCCCGGCCCGGCGGGCGAGATCCGAGTACGACAGGTCCGGGCGGTGCGACGGACGCGCCAGGGCGCCGTAATGACGCAGGGTGAGCCCCAGCGTCGAGAGCTCGTCCTCCACCCGCCGGCTCAGCATCCGTCCGGCGGCCACCATCAAAAGAGCCACAGAACTGGGACCTGCCTGCTTGTCCGCACCCGCCATGCCCACCATCTTCTCCCAGCGCGGGCAGCGGCCCTCGCCCTCCCCCGCCTCAGTATGCGGTTCCGGCGCGGGCGGCGGCTCCGGGCCTCACTCCGTGGAGCCGGGTCCGGCCTGTCCGACCGGACCTGCCGGACCCGCGAGGTGCGCGTCCGCGAGTGCCAGGATCCGTTCGGCGGGCCCGCAGACCTCGCAGGTCCACAGCCGGACCGTACCGTCGTCGTGGGCGGTGACCAGCCGACGGCTGTCGGAGGTGAAGGCGACGGTCTCCACCGACGCGCCGAACCCGCCGAAGGTGACCGGTTCCGAGGGGCTGCCGGTCGGCCAGAGCCGTACGGTGCCGTCCTTGCCCGCACTGGCGATCCACCGCCCGTCCGGGCTGAACACCACGAACCACACGAAGCCCTGGTGGCCGTCGAGAACCACCGGATCGCCCGGCCGTTCCAGATCCCAGATCCGTACGGTGCCGTCGCTCCCGGCGGCGGCGAGCCTGCGGCCGTCCGGACTGAAGGCCACGGACCAGACGAAACCCTGGTGGCTGGGCAGGAGCCGCGGGGCTCCGGGCCGCTCCAGGTCCCACATCCTGATGACGGCGTCGGTGCCGGCCGCGGCGATGACGCGCCCGTCCGGGCTGAACGCGGCGGTACGGAAGAGGCCGCGCGGCGCCCGGAGCACCCGCTCGGAGGGTCCGCCCGCCGCCGGTTCGATGCGTAGCGCGCCTTCGCCGTCGACACCCGCGACCCGCTTCCCGTCGGGGCTGAAGGCGACGGACCAGGCGCCGCTCTCGTACCCCCGGAAGGTCACGGGACGGCCGGTGCGCGTGGTGTCCCAGACCCGTACGGTGCCGTCGAGTCCGGCGCTCGCCACCCGGCGTCCGTCCGGTGCCGCGGCCATGCCGAGTATCTCGTCCCCATGCCCCCGCAGCACTCGGTGGGTGCCGGTGGCGGTCTGCCAGATCCTGAGAGTGCCGTCCTCTCCGCCGCCGGCCACCCGCGGTCCGCCCGGGCGGGCCCCCGATGTGGTGTCGCCCGACAGGACGGACGCAGCCCAGACCGGTCCGTCATGACCGCGCAGTACGACGGGGTCGCCAGGTCCTCTGGGATCCCAGACACGGACCGAGCCGTCCTCGCTGGCGCTGGCGAGGCAGCGTCCGTCCGGACTGAACTGGGCCGACCAGACGGTCCCCTGATGTCCCCTCAGGACGAGCGGTACGGCGGCGGCCGAGGCATTCCAGACACGCATCGTCGCGTCGTCGCTGGCGGTGACCACCCGGGTGCCGTCCGGACTGAACGCCACACCCTCGACCGTACCGTCGTGGCCGCGCAGTACGAGCGGTGCGCCACCGCCGGCGGTGGGCCAGATCCGGGCCGTCCCGTCCACACTGGCGCTGGCCAGCAGGGTTCCGTCGGGACTGAACGCCAGGCGTTTCACGTTCTGTTCATGGCCGCGGAGCACCCGGGGGCCGCCCCGGCCCGAGCTGTTCCACAGCCGTACGGTGCTGTCCTCGCCGCCGCTCGCGACCTGCCGGCCGTCCGGGCTGAACGCCACCGCGATGACGGGCCCCTGGTGCCCGCGCAGAATGGTGGGGGTACCCCGGCCGCCCGCGTCCCAGATCCGTGCCGTTCCGTCGTCGCCCACGCTGGCGATCCGGGATCCGTCCGGGCTGAACGCCACATTCCACACCGGTCCGCGATGCCCGCGCAGCACCAGCGGCACCGCGCGGCCACGGACGTCCCACACCCGTACGGTGCCGTCGAGTCCGGCGGTCGCGAGGCGCCGTCCGTCGGGGCTGAAGACCGGGCTCCATGCCTCGCTGCGATGGCCTCGGAGCACCGCGGCCGGCTCGTGCCCGGAGACAGCGCCGCGGGACCAGCGCCAGATCCGTACCGTGCCGTCGGTGCTGGTGTCGGCCAGCCAGTGCCCGTCCGCGCTGAACGCCACCCCCAGCGCCCGGCCCCGCTCGGCGGGGACCACCGCGATCTGCCGGTCGTCGACGACGGCCTGCCGCAGTACGGCGTCGGCCTCGCGGGTCGGCGCGGTCCTGTACGCACGCCTGGCCATCGACAGGGCCTGACGGGGGTCGGCCAGGAGCTGGGCCCTCGCCTCGGCGGCGAGCTGCCGGGAGGTCGCCGTGGCGCGCTCGGCCGACGCGCGGTCCGCCTGCGCCAGTGCCACCCCCGCCAGCGCGCTCACCACCACGACCCCGGTGCTCAGGGCGGCGAGCGTGAACCGGGTACGCCGCCGGACACCGGCCCGCGCCTGGGCCTCCACCCGGCGCGCGGCCTCCAGGAACGCGGACTCCGTCGTGTTGAGCCGGGCGGTTTCGCGGCCGTCCCACCAGGCCAGCCGGGCTCCGCGGTAGAGGAAGCCGGTGTCCCGGCCGTGCTGGTCCCACTCCCGCGCGTCCACCGTCAACCGCCGCTGTGCCCGCAGCAGTTCCTCGTTCTCGGCCAGCCAGGTGCGCAGCCGGGGCCACTTCCGTATCACCGCCTCGTGGGCGATGGTCACCCCCTGGCTGTCGGAGGTGACCAGGCGCGCCGCGATCAGCCGGTCCAGTACTGCCGAAACCGCCGCGCTGTCGGGGCCGCCGAGGAGTTCGCCGAGCGGCGCGCGGCAGCGGGTGGCCTCCGTGCCGTCGCCGGGCGCGACCAGGCGCAGGACCATCTCCTCCGCGATCCGCTGCTGCGCCGCGTCCAGTTCGCCGTACGCCGCCTCGGCGCTCTGCGCGATCGCGCCGTGCACACCGCCGGCGGCGCGGTAGGCCGCCGCGGTGAGTGCCGCGCCCCGGCGGCGCCGCCAGGTCTCCAGGAGCGCGTGCGAGACCAGGGGCAGCGCGCCCGGCCGGTTCTGCGCCTCCGCCACCACGGTCTCGACCAGTTCGGGTTCGACCTTGATCCCGGCCCGTCTGGCCGGGCCCGTGACGACATGCCGCAGATCCGCGGCGTCCATGGGGCCGATCAGCAACTGGTGGCCGTCCAGGGCCTGTACGAGTCCGTCGTGCTCGGCGCACCGGGCGTAGAAGTCGGCGCGGATCCCGAGGACGACCCGTACGGCCGGTTCCCCGGCCACGGCCAGCAGCAGTTCGATGAACCGGCCGCGCTCCCCGGCGTCCTGGCAGAGGGTGAAGATCTCCTCGAACTGGTCGACCAGGATCAGCACCTGGGCGGGGCCCGGTTGATCGGCGACTATCTGGCGGACCGTGATCCGCAGGCTCTCCGGGCTGTCGCGCAGGGTGTCGTGCAGCACGCTCGCCGGGACGCGGAGCAGGTTCGCGAGATGGATCGCGAGTTCCTGCACCGGACGCTCGCCGGGGGTGAGCAGGACCGTTCGCCAGGTGCCGGCGCCCGTGGCCGATTCCTTGTGGAGCGCGGGCAGCAAGCCCGCCCGCAGCAGTGAGGACTTGCCCGCGCCGGACGCCCCGAACACCGCGAGGAGGGGTAACTCCGCCAGTCTGGAGCGCAGTTCGGCGATCAGCGCCCCCCGGCCGAAGAACCGCTCCTCGTCCGCGACACCGAAGGTGGCGAGCCCGAGGTACGGGGCGTCCTCGGCGCTCCGGTCCGGAACGGGCGCTTCCGGGGTCAGCTCGGCGCTCAGCTTCCGCCAGCGCTCCTCCCAGTCGGCGCGTTCGCCTCCGCACGCCTCCGCGTAGGCCAGGGTGACGGCGAGGCTCGGCAGCCGTTCGCCGCCCGCCGCCTCGGAGAGCGCGGTGACCGAGAAGTGGGCGCGCTTGGACAGCTCGCGGTAGCTCAGCCCCGCCGCGGCCCGCAACTGACGTAATTCCGAGGCGAATCGCTGAAGCGGCCCCGCCTCAGGATCCAGCTCGCGCTCAGGACGCCCCACACCCCACCCGTCCGAACCCAGCCCGACCGACAAGCCGTTGTTTGTCCAGCAGGACACGCCCGTGCTGGACAACCTGGCGAGGACTATACCTGTGGCTGGCGGTGCCGGGGGGTGAACGCCGTGTGCGGCGAATCCGCGCCCCTCGGTCATGACCAAGTGACGAGAGGGTTCATCATGCGGAAACTCAACTCCCTTCTGGCGGCGTTCGCGCTCGCCGCCGGAGCCGGTGCCGTGTCGGCGGCTCCCGCGCAGGCGGCGACGCCCACCTGCACGAGCTGGACCACCTACTACGCCACCGGCACGACCGACTACGTGGTACATGTCCCCAGCGCGGGTTACCAGACCGGTACGGTCAACTGCCTGCTCCAGCAGGGCAACTACGGTGACGCGGTCACCACACTGCAGCGCGGGCTGCGTCACTGCCGCGGCTACGACATCGCCGTCGACAGGGACTTCGGGCCGCAGACCAGGGCCGCGGTCCTGGACACCCAGAGATGGGCGAACGACGCCTTCGGCGCGGGGATCTCCGAGGACGGGGGCTACGGCCCGCAGACCAAGAACTGGATCCAGTACCCGGTGTGGACCTGGCCTGCCAACACGATGACGAACAAGTGCCAGCACTCGCCCGTCTGACCATGAGCGCGGTCTGACGACGGTCCCCGTATGACCACGGCGCCCGTATGACCACGGCGCCCGTCCGGCCATGAGTGCTGTCCGACCACGAACACCGCCCGGCCAGCAGTGCGCGCACGGCTGGCGGGCACGCCATTCCCACGGGGGGAAGCCCGCAGGTGGGGCCGCGGTACCGCGGCCCCACCTGCGGCTTCACGGAGCGCGGTGCGCCGTCGCTGTCCGCTCCCGGACTTTGTCGTTCCGGCTGAGAAGGTGCTTCGACGTGCTGAAATCCAAGAAGTTGACTCTGACACTGATATGGGGGGTGTGCGTGGCGCTGTGGGCAGCTCTGCTGTCCGCACCCCCGGCCGTGGCCGGCGCGCCTCCGTCGGACACGCCACGGCTCGACAGTCGCGGGCCCGCGGCCGTCGGGCAGGGCGGAACAGACCCGTCGACGGTCGCGCCCGCCCTCCGCGACAAGACGCTGCCGCGTGGCTGGCGTACCTCCTCCGATCTGGCCTGGACCACGGACGGCGACGCGACCGGCTTCCACCTGCTGGTGGCCGAGGCGCGGACGGGCTACACCTGGCGTACGGCGGCGACTCTGTCCGAGCCCTGGATCGAGAGCGACACCTGGGTGGGCAACGCGTGTGTCACCGCGTCCGGCCACCGGGCCGTGGTGGTCTACGCGCCCCGTCACTTCACCAACAGGGCCCATCTCTTCGACCGCGGGGCCTTCGCCGCCGTGGTGGACCTGAGGACCGGCGCGGTGAAGAAGCTCGGCGTCACGGTGTCGCTGGCGTACTACAACCCCGGGTGCGGGGCCGGCGAGAGCGCGGTGCTGACCCAGTCCGCGGTGGTCGACCGGGGGCGGACCCGGCTGCATGTGGTGGACACCGCGCGCGGCACGGTCGTCCGGTTGCACGAGATCGCCGGTGAGGTGACGTCCGCGGTCCCGGGGAGGAACGGGATCGTGGCGGCGTCGGGTGCCCGGCTCGTCGAGGTGGGGCGCTCCGGTGCCGTACGGACCCTGGCGTCCTCGAAGGGCGTGCCGTACCGGATCCATCCCGACGCGGAGAACGGGGTGGTGTTCACCGAACGCCATGGCTCGTCGGCGGTGGTGAAGCGGCTGTCCGGCCCGGCGGAGGTACGGGAGCTGGCCCGCGGGCCGCTGACCGGGGTCAAGGTACGGCCGGGCGGCGGCGGACGCGTGTTCGTCACCGGGACCCCGAGCAGGGTCGGCGACCTGCCGGAGCAGGTCGTACGGCTGAAGGTTCCGGCGGCGTCCGAGGTGTCCACCGCGGGCCTGCTCTCCTTCACCCATGAGGCGCCCGCGCCGGGGGCCAAGGCGGCTGCCGGGGCCGCGCGGCGCGGTACGGCGCAGGAGAGCGCCGGGCCCGGCACAGCGGAGGGCACCGTACTGCGTGCGAAGGTGACGGCCACCGGAGCGGCGGTGGACTTCGCGGTCGGCCCCGCCGACCGTATCGGCCGGTATGCCGCCCAGGGCAGCGCGCCCAGTCCTGTCGCGCCGGCCGCGGGCTCGGGCCGTGCGGCGGGGCGCGCCGGTGCCGGTATCGCCGCCGAGTCGTCCAGCGATCCGGTCGACCGCGACCGTACCTGCGCGATCGCGCGCAACGACTCCCGGGTGCAGGTGTACCAGCCGCACTGGAGTCAGGTGGAGTGGGCCGCCGACCTGGCGGTGCAGAAGACCCTCACCACGACCCGGCCGGCGAACTGGAAGCAGTCGGGGATGCCGGCCTCCTGGTCGCCGCAGCAGATGTTCCCGCCGATAGACCTGGCCGGAGGCGGACGGGTACCCGCCCAGATCCTGCTCGGTGTGATGGCCCAGGAGTCGAACCTCTGGCAGGCGTCGTTCCATGTCGCCGAAGGCGTGACCGGCAATCCGCTGGTCGGCAACTACTACGGGGTGGGGGACGGCTGGGGCATCGCCTGGGGCGACGCCGACTGCGGCTACGGCGTCTCCCAGGTGACGGACGGGATGCGGCTGGCCGGGCGGCAGAAGCCCGGCGAGACTCCGCTCTCTCCGGAGAAGCAGCTCGCGGTGGGCGTCGACTACGCCACGAACATCGCCGCCGGTCTGCGGATCCTCCAGGAGAAGTGGAACCAGACGTACCAGATGAATCTCCGCATCAACGACGGCAATCCGGCCCGTATCGAGTCGTGGTTCGCCGCGCTGTGGGCGTACAACAGCGGTATCAACCCGCAGGCCAGTACCGGCAACACCTCGGGCTGTACGCCGAGCCCCACCTGCACCGACGCGGACGGCAACTACGGTCTGGGGTGGACCAACAACCCGGCCAGGCCCGACTATCCGCCGGACCGGGCGCCCTTCCTCGACCACAACGCGTACGACGACGCCCGCAACCCGCAGTGGTGGCCTTACCCGGAGAAGGTCATCGGCTGGGCGGCGTACCCGATCGTCAAGACGACCGGTGGTGACAACTACGAGGCGGGGTACGCACAGGCCTGGTGGAACACCGAGGAGCTGAGGTCCGGGGCCAAGCCGCCGCTGGAGACGTTCTGCTCCCTGCACACCACCAACGGCAACCGCTGCAACCCCGACAACATCGGCCAGGGCCCCAACCCGTGCACCCGGGCCGACGCCCACTGCTGGTGGCACGCCCCCGTCTCGTGGAAGAACTGCGGGCAGAACGGCGAGGGCTGCGGTCATGAGGCCGACGTGCTCACCTCGCCGGGCACACCGGAACCGCCGGACGCCGACGCCACCGGGGCCTATCCCGACGAACAGCGGTCCCGTTACGCGCCGAGATGCTCGACCGGTCTGCCCTCCGGCGCGCTGCTCATCGACGACGTACCGGACACGGTGCCCGTCGTACGGAACAACTGCGCGCGGTCCTGGACCAGTTCGGGTTCGTTCGCGCTGTCGTTCGCGCAGCACTCCGACGGGCTGTACCACTCGAAGGTCGACTTCCATCAGATCGGCGGCGGATTCGGCGGCCACTTCTGGTTCACCCATTCACGGACGGCAGCCGACACCGCGGCGCGGAGCTGGGGAGTCACCGGGACCTGGACCCTGAACCGGTCGCTCAACCAGTGGGCCCGGGTGCTGGTGCACATGCCCGACCACGGGGCGCACACCCAGCAGGCCGCGTACAACGTCCACCTCGGCAACGGCCAGACCAGGAAACGGGTCGTGCTCCAGAAGACACAGCGTCATGAGTGGGTGTCCCTCGGGGCGTTCCCGTTCGCCGGAACCCCTTCGGTGTCGCTCAGTTCCGTCACCGCGGACGGCGACGGCACCCAGGACATCGCCTTCGACGCGGTGGCCTTCCAGCCCCTGGCGCAGAAGCCGGCCAGCCAGATCGTGGCGATCGGCGACTCGTACAGCTCGGGAGAGGGTGCGTCCCAGAACGCGCCGACCGACTACTACCAGGAGACCGACGACAGCGGCACCGGCGGCGCGGCATACCGGAACGGCTGCCACCGCTCCCGGCACGCCTGGTCCCGGCAGGCCGTTCTGCCCGGCACCTCGGAGGCGGTCGGGGCCCGCGAGGACCGGCTGGACCCCTCCATGGACTACCACCTGCTGGCCTGTTCCGGAGCCCAGACGGAGAATCTGCTGCCCGCCGGGGTGAGCAATGCCTTCGGCGAGAACGGCAGGGGCCAGCACCGGGAGCTGTCACAGCTCGACCGCGGCTTCCTCGACGCCAACACGACCATGGTCACTCTCAATATCGGCGGCAATGACGCGCACTTCGCCGATGTGATGAGGATGTGCACCGTCGAGACACCGAACCCACTGGACTTCTGCCAGTACTCGCAGGTGACCGACCCCTGGCTGGGCGAACCGGTCGCGGGGGACCTCAGCCGGATCCTGCCGCTGCTCATCAACGGAAAGGTCAAGCAGTCCATCGCGACGGTCCTGCAGAACATCCGCCAGCAGGCGCCCAACGCCAGAATCGTCCTGTCCGGATACCCCAGGCTGGCCCCGCCGCGTGCCATGGACCCGTATACGCGGAACGCCGACTGCATGATCCTGACCGGGCTGAACGAACTGGAGCTGGACTTCATCAACGATATGAGCGACCTGCTCAACGACGTCCTGCACGAGCACGCGGTGGCCCTCTCGAACTCGGGCATTCCGGTCACGTACTCCGACCCGCGTGACGAATTCGAGCTGGAGAACGTGTGCTCGTTCAACGAGACCATTCACCGGATCATTCTCCGCAAGACCGAAGGAGAGGACCCCGGCGCGAGTGCCTCGGCCCAGTCCTTCCATCCGACCGTCGCGGGCGCGCGGAACTACGCCGACGCCTTCGTCAACACACTGCGCGCCCGGATGGACGGGCAGGGGATGCCCGTACCACCGAGCAAGGCGGTCGCCGCCGCCGAACTCCAGGACCTGAGGGGCAATCAGCCCGGTTCGTCCTCGGGCTATCAACGCAGCCTGTTCCAGCACTGGCTGACCACCGACGGCCCCTGCGAGGTACGGCACGCGGTGCTGCGAAGGGACGGCACGGGCCTCACCCCGGCGACCGGCTGTCCCGTGACGGCGGGCCAGTGGTCCAGTCCGTACGACGGCACCGCGCACACCAGTCCGACGACACTGACCATCGACCATGTCGTCTCGCTCAAGGAGGCCTGGACATCGGGCGCCAGCCGCTGGACATCCGAGCAACGGCGGACCTTCGCCAATGACCAGGAGCACTCACAGCTCCTGTCGGTCTCGGTGAGCAGCAACTCCTCCAAGGGGGAACGGCCGCCGAACGTCTGGCTGCCCGCGCTCTCGCACTGGTGCACCTACGCCCGATCGTGGATCCACACCAAGCACATCTACCACCTGTCGGTCACCGACCCCGAGTACGACACCCTCGCCGAAATACTCAACACCCGCTGCTGAACCAGCCGGACGGCCGCCCGAGCGCACACTCCTCGGGCGGCCGTCCGGCCTTGCGCAGGCCACACCGACCGCGCGTCACCAGGACATCCGACCGCACCGATCCACGAAAGCCGCCGGTCGTCCTCCGGTGTGTCGGTGGGGACGCTGCAGCCTCTTCGACGGCGTCCGCCAGAGGCTGCGTTCCCGTCCCGGCGAGCGGGGTCACCGGCTCTCCCGAGTGCCCGGCCGGTCGTCGCGGTGCCGGTGTCCGGGGAGCATCTCCTGCACCTTTGCCTTGATTCCCTGTTTGATCACTCCGCCGCGGTCGCTGTCCCCCTTGACGATGGACGACACCATGGCTTCGGCCTGCTCGCGGGTGGCGTGCGGGGGAATGGGCGGCACGTCCGGGTCGGTACAGAAATCGATGACGAAGGGCCGGTCGGCACCGAGCGCCCTGTGCCATGCGGCCTCCACCTCACCGGGCTTCTCCACGCGTGCCCCGCCAAGTCCGATGGAGCGGGCGAAGTCGGCGTACGGCACGTCGGGGAGGGCCTGGGAGGGCAGGAACTGCGGGGCTCCGGACATGGCGCGCATCTCCCAGGTGACCTGGTTGAGGTCCTGGTTGTTGAGGACCGCGATGATCAGGCGCGGGTCTTCCCATTCCTGCCAGTACTTGGCCGCCGTGATCAGCTCGGCCATGCCGTTCATCTGCATGGCGCCGTCACCGACGATCGCCACAGCAGGGCGCCCGGGACTGGCGAACTTGGCGCCGATGGCGTAGGGAACGCCCGGGCCCATGGTGGCGAGCGTCCCCGAGATGGAGCCGCGCATCGTTCCCCGCATGCGCAGATGACGGGCGTACCAGTTGGCGGCGGAACCGGAGTCGGCGGTCAGGATCACATTGTCCGGCAGCAGGGCGTCGAGGGTGTGCACCACGTATTCGGGATTGATCGGGTGGGCGTCCACGGCCGCGCGCCGCTGCATCACCTCCCGCCAACGGGCGTTGTCCTTCTCGATCTTCGTACGCCAGGCACCGTGCTTTTTCCGCTTCAGCCTCGGCAGGAGCGCGGTGAGCGTGGCGGACGCGTCTCCGACGAGGTTCACCTCGAAGGGATAGCGCAGGCCGATCATGTGCGGGTCGATGTCGATCTGCACTGCGCGGGCCTGATCGAATTCAGGAAGGAACTGGCTGTACGGGAAACTGGAGCCCACCACAAGAAGGGTGTCGCAGTCCCGCATCATCTCGTAGGACGGACGGGTGCCCAGCAGACCGATCGCACCGGTGACGTACGGCAGATCATCCGGCAGGACGTCCTTGCCCAGGAGTGCTTTGGCCACGCCTGCGCCGAGGGTCTCCGCTACCACCTCGACCTGGGCGCGGGCGCCGCGGGCACCCTGCCCGATCAGAATCGCCGCCTTCTCACCGGAATTCAGCACCTCGGCCGCACGGACGATGTCCGCCTCCGCCGGTACGGGCGCGTAGGCGGGCAGGCCGAGGCTGGAGGGCACCATCTTGAAGGCGTGAGTGGGCGGGGAATAGTCCAGTTCCTGCACGTCCGCGGGGATGATGACCGCCGTCACCGTCCGTTTCGTGTACGCCGTGCGCATCGCCCGGTCGAGGACGTTGGGCAGTTGTTCCGGGACGGTCACCATCTCGCAGAAATCAGCGGCCACGTCCTTGTACAGACTCAGCAGGTCGATCTCCTGCTGGTAGGAGCCGCCCATGGCGCTGCGGTTGGTCTGCCCCGCGATCGCCACGACCGGCACGTGATCGAGCTTCGCGTCGTAGAGACCATTGAGCAGGTGAATGGCCCCAGGGCCGGAAGTCGCCGCGCACACACCTGCCTTGCCGGAGAACTTGGCGTAGCCCACGGCTTCGAACGCGGCCATCTCCTCATGCCTGGCCTGGACGAACTTCGGCCTGTTCTCCGCACGTCCCCAAGCGGCGAGGAGACCGTTGATTCCGTCGCCGGCGTAGGCGAAGACGTGATCGACCTCCCACTCACGAAGTCGTTGCAGAACGTAGTCGGACACCTTCATCGACACCGGTTTCCCTTCGTTTCCGGACATGGCTGTGCGTCGTCGGCTTCGGTTCGAACTTCAGCCCGTTGCGAGTCAGTTGCCGGTTGAGCTCGTCGAGCACAATGCCCGGCTCCACCACACACGTCTTCCGTTCGCTGTCGACCGACACCGGCCGATCGCAGTACTTCGTCCAGTCGACGACCACGGCAGCGTTCGTGCACTGGCCGCCCAGACCTGTTCCGGCGCCACGCGACAACACCGGCGCACGGAATCGCGCACGCGACGCCGCAGCGCCTCCTTCAGAGCGGGCATATCCAGAACCGTCTCGCCACCGGATGCCACGGCTTCCTCGTGGACTTCCGGCCCTGGTTCCGGCCTCATGACTCCCACTCTTTCCCTGAGTGCTTGGTCACGTCTCGATTCTGGGTGCGTCACAGGCGATCCCGCTCGCCGCCACGGGGCCGAACGGCCCAGCGCCCGGCCTGTGGCAGCCGGCGGTCCGCCGTCCACCCGGCTCGCTCCTGCCCGTGCGGGTCCGCCTCGCCCCGACCCGTACGGTGGGCACGGACACCGACGGCAGGACGGCGGAATGTTCCCGCCGTCCTGCCGCGACCGGCTTTCCCGAGGTCAGACCGGAGGGATCCGGCCGCGCCAGGCACCGCTCTCACTGCCGCGCTCCTCAATGAAGTGCTTGAAGCGCCGCAGGTCGCCCTTGGCCCGGTGATCGATGATGCCGACCATGTCGGCGGCCTTCTCCGCCATGCCCGTGGGCTCGACAATCATGGCGAGATGGACTCGTGTGCGGGCGTCGTCCAGCCGCTGGAAGGTGACGACGCCCACCTGCTTCACTTCCCCCGACACGGTGCGCCAAGCGACCCGCTCGTCCGGGATTTGATCGACGATTTCCGTGTCGAATTCCCTGCGGACACCGGCCACACTTGTGATCCAGCGGTTATGGCGGGCGTCGAGCTGAGTGATCTGCTCCACGCCCTCCATGAACTGCGGAAATTCCTCGAATTGCGTCCACTGGTTGTACGCGGTATGGACCGGTACCGTTACGTCCACGGAATCCGTGATCGTGCTCATCAGATGCCTCCTTTGAGAGAAGGGTGCGTAAATCGGCTGTCCGTTCCGCGAGGGATGAAACACCGGCCGTCGAAACGGCGAGCGCACCGTCCTCCATTCGGACTGAGCTGAAATCGCTTTCCCGTCTCCCGTGCCCTGGCCGACAGCGGGGGCGCGCTGGTGAACGGACCCGGTCGTCAGGGCAGTACGGCCACGGCCAGTGTGAAGGGGTGCCCGGCCGGGTCCGAGTAGAGCCGGGTGTCCCGCGGCCCGCCGTTGTCCTTGGTGTCCAGGGGCCGGGCGCCGAGGGCGATCAACTCGCGCTCCGCCTCGTCGATCTCCTCCCGTGACACCATGAACCGCAGATGTGGCTCCTGGGGGCTCTCGGGCCGTGGCCAGCTCGCCGGCGCGTAGCCGTGGTCCCGCCGGACCGCGAGATGGAACCCGCCGTGGCCGATGATTTCCAAGAAGTCCGGATCCATGCCGACGCGGATCTCGGCGCCGAGGAAGGACGAGTAGAACTCCGCCAGTTCGGCGGGCTCGGCACAGTCAAGGACGAGAACACTGGTCTTCGTGACGGTCATGCTGCTGCGCCTACCCCGGGTTGTCGTCCACACGCGGGGAGCAACGGGCAACTCGTACCGTCGCGTCCCGCGCCGATACGCTCCCGGCCGGGCTCGTACGCCCGGCGGTGTCACTCGTCCGGCACGTCACACTTCTCCAGCGGACGGACGGCCGGCCCCTGCCGCACCGAACCGTCGACGCCGAAACGGGAACCGTGGCAAGGACACTCCCAGACGGTCTCGGCATCGTTGAAAGCCACCAGGCACCCCAGATGAGTACACCGGGCGGACACGGCCTGGACGACGCCGTCCGCGTCCCGGTAGACCGCGCGGCGTCGGCCATTGACACGTACCACCGCGCCGGTGCCCGGCGAGATCTCCGCGACCGAGTCGACGTGCGTGGTACGCAGCCGGTCGCCGACGAAGTGCTGGGCGACATGGGCCTGTTGCTTCAGCAGAGCCGGCGCTTCGCGCAGTGTGCTCGCCAGCCGTCGCGGGTCGTAGAGGGCGGCCCACGGCGGCTCGTCCCCCTCGATCAGCTCGGTGAGAAGCCGGCCGGCCATGACGCCGCCGCTCATGCCCCAGCCTCCGAAGCCGGTGGCTACGTACGTGTGGCGGGAGCCTGCGTGGAAGGGGCCGACGAGCGGCACGGTGTCGGTGGAGTTGTTGTCCTGCGCGGCCCATCGGTATGCGGTGTCACCGACGTGGAACCGGGCGTGCATCCAGGCGTCCAGACGCCGAAACCCTTCGCGGGGGTCACCGGTGCCGGGGGTGAAGCTGTCGCCGGTGACGATGAGCAGACGGCGGTCCTTGTCGAGCGGTGCGGTGCGCACCGACCGCTTTCCCTCCTCCTGCGTGATGTACATGCCGGTCGGGGCGTGTTCGGCGGCGACCGGGGCGGCGACCACCAGTTCTCTGCGCGGGGAGAGCCGCGCGAAGATCAGCGCCCTGTCGAAGACGGGAAAGTGGGTGGCGACCACCACGTACCGAGCCGTGACAGTGTGGCCCGACTCGACGGTGACCTGACAGGGGCACCCCTCCGACAGGCCGGTCGCACGCGAGCGTTCGAAGATCAGGCCGCCTTTGGCCCGGAGATCCACCGCGAGGGCGAGCAGATACCTGCGGGGGTGGAACTGTGCCTGCGCGTCCACTCGGACGGCGCCGCTCACCTCGAACGGCAGCCCGACGCGGTCCACGTACGTCGCCGGGAGCCCGGCCGCCGCGGCTGCCTCGGCCTCGGCCTTCAGCTCGGGGACGGCGGCGGGGTCTGTTGCGTAGGTGTAGGCGGGGGCACGCTCCAGGTCGCACGCGATGCCGAGCGTGGCGACGATCTCGGCGACCCTTTCCACCGCGCCCTGCTGTGACCGCGCGTACAGCCGAGCGGCGTCCTGGCCCCGTGTCCGGCGCAGCCGGTCGTACACCAAGGTGTGCAGCGCGGAGACCTTGGCGGTGGTGTATCCGGTGACTCCGGCGGCGATCCGGTCGGCCTCCAGCACGGCGACCGTCCTGCCGGTGCCGGCCAGCTCCCATGCAGTGCTCAGCCCGGCGATGCCGCCACCCACCACAGCCACGTCGACGGTGATGTCTTCGTCCAGGGGCGGATGGTCGGTGGCGTCGGCGGTCGCCATCCAAAACGATTCGTCCTGTCCGGGCAGGGACCGCTGATCAGTCATGTCGGCCTTTCAAGGGGGTTGGATGTGCCAGGAAACAGCCTCGTGTCTGCGCCGTTACGCCTCGCGCCGAGGCATGCGCGCCCCCCAGGTCCCGACACACCCTAGGTCCTGGCCTGCCCGTTCCCCGGGATGCCGGGTCGTGGCGTCGTCGGCTTGTCGCGCGGTTCGCGGGTTCTTGAAGCGCCGCGACCTGCGCAACCGTGGTGCCGATGTCATTCGGCTCGGCGCGCGCTGTGGCGGGCGACGTCCAGGCGGACACGCGAAGGCAGTTGGTCCCAGCCCGCGGACCGGCGGGCCTGTTCCACGGCGGTACTCACGTCTTCGAGTACGTGCTCCGGTGTGCTGCCGGGGGCGAGGGTGAGTGCGATGAGGGCCTGTGGGTGAGTGGGAGGCCCGGAGATACGTGCCCTGCCGCGCCGGGTCCCGGGCAGTGTTCTGAGATCTGCGGCGAGGGCGTCGTTCAACGCGTGGTCGCTGACTGACACGGCTTTCCGAGGGGTGTCCCGGACGGGCAGTCGGCGGGGGCGCCATCGTCGGTGCTGGGACAGTAGCCACACCAGGGCGAGCAGTACGAGCAGGGCCAGGCCCGCGATGACGGTCGGCCACCACCAGCCCTGATCTGTCCACCGGGCCTGCTCAGCGCGAGGGACCAGGACGTTGTGCGGTGTGGCCGGCGGCCAGCCGGCGGGCGGTGTGAGGCCCCAGCGCCGGTAGAGGCCGGCGCCGGCGGTAAGCGTCAGGAGCCCGCTGCCCAGAAGCACCAGTCCGACGAGGCCCAGAAGAACGCGGTTGGTCTTGGTGGGTACCCTCATTGTCTTCTCCCGTGCTTGTCCGCGTCCTGGTCCTGGGACCATCAGGTCGGGCTCCGGCGCACGCGGACCGCAGGCCGCGGCGAGCGGGCCAGGGCGAGTTGTTCGCGTTGTTCGCGCCGGATGGTGTCGGTGAGCTCGTCCTTGACGTCGGCTGTGTCGCGGAACCGCACGTCAGCACGGACCGTGACCTTGCGCCGGCGTACCCGGACCCGAGCTGCGTTGACCCCTGGGACCCGCATGGCGGCGTCGCGCAGGAGCAGGCCCGCGCTCTTGCGGTCAAGTACCGCGCACATGGGTCCACGGCTGTCGGCGGGGACCCGCAAGGGCAGTTGGCGTCGCAGGCCGGGTGTGAGGGCAAGCACGATCAGCCATATGCCCAGAGCGGCTGCGACGGCCGCGCCGGTGAGGATCCAGACGTCGTCCACCGGCCGGGTGGCGACCTCGTCGGCCAGGTGGGTCCACCAGGCCGTGGCGGGATGTCCGGTGCGTACCCAGACGGCTTCGAAGAGCAGGGCGCCCACTGCGAACAGAATCAGCGAAGCGGCCGTGGCGGCAGCGAATCTGCGTGCTCCCCAAGGGCGGTGAGCCGGTGCTCGGGCCGGTGCTTCTCGACGCGGCGGTTCAACGGGCGGTGAATCGCGTCGCGGCGAATTCTCAGCCGCTGCGGTGTCCGGTCGCCGTCGCGGCATCTCGCTTCCGCTCTCGGGTGGAGCGCTCGGGTTACGGGAAGTCATGATCGTCCTGTCGTCCGTGTGATGTGCCGCCAGATCATCGGACCCTTCGCCGCCGCAGGCTCTCACCGGGGACAAGCCGCTGAACGGACACGGTGATGTCGTCAATACGCATACCGGTCAGGTGAGCCACCCGCTCGGCGATGTAGTGGCGAATCTCGCCGCAGGCGCCGGCGATATCGATGGGATAGGGCAGGTCCAGGGAGATTCCGAGACGGGCCGAGCCGTCGTGGACGGCGGCTGTGGAACGGGGGGTGCCCAGGCCGAAGCGGGCGGAAGGCCCACCGCCTCCTTGACGGCTCAGGGCTTCACGCGCCGCTTGGGCCGTGATACGGGCCACCACGGTGCCGGGGATCAGGGTCGCACCGCGCAGGGCGGGAGCCGGGAGGGAGAGGCGAGTCTCCCTGCTCATGCCTTCCGGACCGCCCAGGAGGGGACGCGACGGGGCCCGGTCGCTCACCGCACCCGCGTCCTGTACTCGGTGCGGGGGGCGGTCCCGTATCCGGTCCGACGGCGGTCGGCCTCCTGGCGTCCGTCACCGCTTGTCTCCCGGCGTCCATCACCGCTTCGGGTGGGTACGTAGTCGGCGACATGCACGTCGCCTCGCGCCAGGTAACCGGCGATCAGGCCCGCCAGGCCCAGGACCGCCACCACGATGAAAGCCCCGAAGCCGCCGAAGTAGCCGGCGAAACCCAATGCCAGGCCGGTCATGAGCCCCGCAATAGTTGTGTTCATCGTATGCGCCCTTCTCATGTCGTGGCTTCTTCCCGCGCGCAGCTCCCGGCCGTGCGCCAGGGGAGGGGAGGTCTGCGGATCACTCCAAAGGTTCGTCCCGTTCGTCCTCGCCACCCGGCAGATCAATGTCGTCGACGGCGATGTTCACCTCGACGACCTCCAGTCCGGTCATGCGTTCCATCGCCGAGATGACATTGACACGGACATTGGCGGCGACGTCGTCGATGGGGAAGCCGTAGTCGACGACCACGTCTACGTCCACAGCCGCCTGGCGCTCGCCCACCTCGACGTGCACACCGCGGGTGACGCTGGGCTGCGCGCCCGGCACCCGCTCACGGACGCCCCCAATGGTCCGCGCCATTCCGGAACCGAGGTTGTGGATGCCGGGGACCTCGCGGGTCGCCACCCCGACGATCTTCTCCGCGACGCTGTCCGCGATCGTGGTCCGCCCGCGGCTCTCCGGCGGGGGAAGGCTGCCCTTCGAACCTTGTCGCGCCGATGTCTCGTCGGCAGCCCAGCGCCCTTCAGCGGCCGGGCGGTGTGTTGTGTCCGTCATGACATTCTCCTGGGGGGATACGGACGCCTGTTCGGCGCCCATCAATCGTTGGACACCAAAAAACCGAAATCGTCACACTTATCCGTGCTGCGCATCACGTAAGCTCGAAACGTGGGTGCCCGGCCCGACCGCAGTGGCCAGGCACACCGAGTGCGGCGGCGGTCACGCGGCCCACGAAGCAGTCGCTCGGGAAGCGAACAGTGGATGCGAAGCAGGGAAAGCGCTCACCACCGCGACGGCGTGCGACTCCGCCCCCGGCCACCAGGCCCGATGCACCTGAGGCCGAGCGGATCGGTGATGCCGGCGACGACCTGGGCGGCCTGGACGACGGGCTGTTGATCGCCCGGGCATCCGAAGGCGACGACGACGCGTTCGCTGTACTGGTCCACCGCCACAGCGCACCGCTGCTGGCACTGGCGTACCACATGCTGGGTAACCTCCCGGATGCCGAGGAGGCCGTGCAGGACGCCTTCATCAGCGCATGGCGGCGCCTCCCGGAGTTCCGCGGGGACGCCACCTTCCGCACGTGGATGTATCGCATCGTCACCAACCGATGCCTCAACGTCCGGCGCGGGCAAGCGTTTTCGGTGTCCTTGGAAACCGTGCCCGAACCGACGGCGCACGACGCCGGCGGCGAACCCGCCCGTGCCGCCGAAAACGCCGCTGCCACGGCCGCGTTGGCCCAGGCGCTCCACGGCCTCCAGCCCGGCCAGCGCGCCTGCTGGATCCTGCGGGAGCTGCACGGACTGTCGTACGAGGAGGTCGCACATGTCCTGGGCGAGAGCGAACAGACCGTACGCGGCCGGCTCTTCCGGGCGCGCCGCACCCTCATGAAGGAGATGTCCTCATGGCGCTAGACGACCCCCGTGCCACACGCCGGCGCGACGAGCCGGCCTCGCCGCGCCAGGACTCGGACGCCGCAAAGCTCGTCGGGAACGAGCGACTGCCCTGCGGGCGACTGGTCAGTCACGTCTGGCAGCAGGTGCGCGGGCCCAGCGACCAGAACGACCCCCACACGGCCGACTGCGTGTTCTGCCGACAGGCGATCGAGGGGTTGACAGCCCTGGACAACACCACCGCGACACTCCGTGCCGAACACCCCGGCGCCGACAGCGTCGCGCGGCGGGTCATGCGCGCGGTACGCGCCGAGGTGCGGCTCGGTCGACTGCTGCCCTTGGACGATCCGGCGCGAGAACTGCGGATCGCGGAGACCGCGGCGGCGAAGGTCCTGCGCGGGGCCGCCGACCGCGTCCCCGGAGTGCGTGCGGCAAGCTGCCGCCTCAGCCCCGACGACGGCAGCAGAAAGGTGACCGTCACCATGACCCTCGCCATGACTCTCGACCAGCCCCTCGTCGGCCGGGCCGCCGCGGTGCGCCGGGCCGTCGCGTACTCCGCCGAACAAGGGCTCGGTATCGCCGTCAACGGCATCGACCTGAGGATCGTGTCCGTACTGGAGCCTCTGACACGCACGGCCTCTGCCGAACCCTCGGAACGGAAGAGGAGCGGACTGTGACCCCGGGAAACACAACACGCATCGAGCACACCGCCGCCCGGGCAGCGCTGGCGGTCCCCGGGGTGGCCGGACTACAGCCCGGCCTCCGCCAGGCCCTGGCCGGTGCCGCCATTCGGGTCCGGGAGGCCATCGGCTCCCCGGCAGTGTCCCCCGAGGCCGGCATCCACGTCGAACGCACCCCCGGATCCAGGGCCTTGCACATCGAAGTCCGTTGCGTACTCACCGACGACCGCCGCGCTCTGGACACCGCACGCGACGTCCGCGAGAACGTCCGATCGGCGGTCGGTTCACACGTAACCCGCCACGGCGTACCGCAACCCATCACCGTTGTCGTCACCGTCACGCATATCACCGAACACCGTCCGTCACTCCAACCGGGGGACCACCGGCCCGTGACACCAACGGCGGCTCCGACCGGCCCGTGTAATGCCGCGTCTCAAGGGTGGCAGGGACCCGACGAGATCCCCGGTCGGTACGCACGCTCCCCGGCCGTCCCGAGTGGTCGCGCGTCCCCGTTGCGCCGACCCTGGAAGACAGGGCGGGCGCGATTCCATCCGACGGACGACGTGGTGGTGGTTCCATGGCCGTATTGCGAACGGACAGACCTCAGCGCACACTCTCGATCCCCGGCGTCTACGCTCCGCAGCAGGACTCTCACCTGCTGATGCGGGCCATTCGCAACGAGGGCGTCGGGCCGGGCATGGACGTGCTCGACCTCGGCACCGGGACCGGAGTCCTGGCCCTGGGCGCGGCCCGGCTCGGCGCCCGGGTGACAGCCATCGATGTCTCGCGGCGGGCGGTGCTGTGCGCACGCGTGAATGCCGTGTTGTCCCGCCAGCGGGTCACCGTACGCCGCCGTGACGTGTCCACGATCGCGTCGTCCTACGGCGGGCGTTACGACGTGGTGATCAGCAACCCGCCGTACGTACCCACGCCTCCGGTCGGACTCCTGCGGACCGGAGCGGACCGTGCCCGGGACGGCGGACACGACGGGCGGGCCCTTGTGGACCAGGTCTGCGCCTGCGCCGCGACCGCGCTTCGGCCCCGTGGCGTGCTGCTCATGGTCCACTCCGGGCTGTGCGGGTCCGAGATCACGATTGACCGGCTGGCGGAGGACGGCCTGCGCGCGCAGGTGTGTGACCGCGTGCTGGTTCCCTTCGGGCCGGTCATGCGTTCCCGACTGGCATGGCTGCGTGAGCGGGGCCTGATGGACGAAGGACAGGACACGGAGGAACTGGTGGTCATACGTGCCGAACACCCCTGAGAGCCCTCGCCGCATACGCCTCGGACGCAACGGTCCGATGCTGGTGGAAGGACCGGTCACCGTCACGGGCGACGACGGTGTCAGTGTCACCTCGGAACGCTTCATGGTGGCGGTGTGCACGTGCCACCGTAGCCGCGCCTATCCGTGGTGCGACACCAGCCACCGCCGCCGAGCGCCTGAGACGCCCGGACGGCCCGGTCGTACGGACACCACACCTGGGGCGGACGGCTCCCGGTCCACCTGCGACGGCAAGGGCGGAGATCCGGAATGACCGCGACGGCGTACATCGAGTCCCGGCTCACCCACCCAGGACTGCCGACACCGCGCGGCGACCTGTCCGCGGCGGTACTCGCGTCCCTGCGCGACGGGCGGTGCCCGCCGCCCGGGCCGGAGGCAGTGGAGCCTGCGGCCGATCCATACGGCGGGGATGTCCAACTCGCGCTGTACGCACTGTATGAGCTGCACTATCAGGGGTTCGACGGGGTCGGCGACGACCGCGAGTGGGATCCGGGCCTGCTGAGGCTGCGCGCCGAGTTGGAACGACGCTACCTGGATGCTCTGCGAGCGGACGCGCCGGGCGCGGCGAGCGCCGACGCGGCCCTGGCGCGGATCCTCGTGGAGCCCGCCGACGAGGACGCGGGCGTCAGCCACTATCTGCAGCATGAGGGCCGGCTGGAACAGCTACGCGAGTACGTGGCCCTGCGTTCCCTGTACCACCTCAAGGAGGCGGATCCGCATGCCTGGGTGATCCCGCGGCTCCACGGGCGAGCCAAGGCGGCCATGGTGGCGGTGGAGTTCGACGAGTTCGGTGCCGGGCGCGCCGACCGCGTTCACGCGCGCCTGTTCGCCGACTTGATGGACGACCTCGGCCTGGAGCGCGGTTACGGCCGCTACGTCGACGAGGCACCGGCGGAGGCGCTGGCTCCGGTGACCATGATGTCGCTGCTCGGGTTGCACCGAGCCCTGCGAGGCGCTCTGATCGGCCATTTCGCGGCCCTTGAGGTGACCTCCTCACCGGGCTCGCGCCGACTGGCCGAGGCGATGCGCCGCACGGACGCCGGACCGGCCGCGGAACGCTTCTACGACGAACACGTGGAGGCCGATGCCGTCCACGAACAAGTCGTCCGGCACGAGATCGTCGCGCCTCTGCTGGCTGACGAACCTCATCTGGAACCGGACGTGGTTTTCGGCATCGAGGCCACCGGCCTGCTGGAGGACCGGCTCGGCGCGCACCTGCTGCACGAGTGGCGGCGGGGACGGTCCGCCTTGTGCCCTCCGGAGCGGCCGGCCGAGGACGGGGCTTGACTGTGCTGAGCAGCCGGAGAACGGGACAAGCGGGCGGCCCGGGCCGAGGTCTACTTCGAGAGGATTCGAGAGGAGATGACCGCGATGGCGGTGCGGCGCGACACGGCAGGCGGGCAAGCGTACGACGCCACTCCCTATCTGCCCGACCGCGGCGGACTTCCGGCCTACCGGGAGGCCGCAGCCGGCTGCGAAGGCTGCCCGCTCCACGTCGGCACGACGCAGACTGTCTTCGGTTCGGGCAGCGCATCCGCACGCCTCGTACTCGTCGGCGAGCAGCCGGGCGACCAGGAGGACCGACGGGGAGAGCCGTTCGTCGGGCCGGCCGGCGGTGTACTGCGAAAGGCTCTGGAAGAGGCCGGGCTCGACATCGGAGAGTCGTACCTCACCAACGCCGTGAAGCACTTCAAGTACACATCGACAGGACCGGGCAAGCGACGCATCCACAAGCCGCCGACACTGCGGGAGGTGAGCGCCTGCCGTCCCTGGCTGACGGCCGAACTCCGGCTGATCGGTCCACATGTGGTCGTGGCGCTCGGCGCGACCGCCGCGAAGGCGTTGTTCGGGCCGTCCTTCAGGGTGACCAAGGACAGAGGCGCGCTGTTTTCCCCAGGCGAATGGGGTGATGGGACCGGAGGGAAGGCGTGCGCCCTGGCGACGATCCACCCCTCGGCGGTCCTGCGCTCCGATGAGCGTGAGGCCGCGTACGCGGGACTTGTGTCGGACCTCCGCGTCGCCGCGGCTGCTCTGCGCTGAACGACTCCCGGACCGATGCCTTCCCGCTCATGGAGGTCTCATGGCACGGGCCCGGTCGCGCTGCGAGGGCCGGTATTCACGGCGGAGGCAGCAGGGTGCCCAGCGGGCCCAGGTCCAGATTGAGGTCTTCCATCGTGAGGTCGTAGCGGTCACACAGTTCCGTCATACGGTCATGGAGCAGCATGAGGGTCATCCCGATGCGCTCTTCCTGATCCTCCGTCAGGTCACCTTGGTCGACGCGATGAAGGGCCTGCCGTTCCATCAACTGTCGTAGCAGCTCAACGATGGTGAGTACCAATTTCACCAAGTCGCGTTCGACGGTGTCCTGGTCGGTATGCAGTCGCCGGGAGAGCCGTTGGGCCCGGTCCTCGGAGGCGGGGAGATCGTCCGGGCCCGCGGGCAGCAGGCGGAAGACATCAGAGGCAGCGCGCGTGACCTCGTCCAGGTCGTGTATCGGCGATTCGTGTCCCCGATCGTGGCCGTTCATGGCGCTGTCCCCGTCACTTCTCCGGGACGACGGCCCGCGGCAGAGGCCTCCAGCGACCGCTGTTCCGTGCGGATGGAGACAATGAGGGCTCGCAGAGAGATCCGTACCAGATCGACGTCCGCGATGGAGAGCGTCAGGTCGCCTGTCAGCACCACACCTCCGGTGAGCAGCCGGTCGAGGAGATCGATCAGGGCGATCTGCCGGCCGGCGAGAGGGTGTGCGTCGTCGTCGGCCCACGGCCGGCGGTCGACGGGCTGAGTCGCGGGGCGGGGGCTGTGGGTCACTGGGTTCCCGCCTCCGGTTGCGTCGGTCCGGCTCCGGCGGCACCTTCGTGGTGGCTCTCCTGCGCGTCGTCGGTGTCGTCCGAGGCCGTGAACGAGTACGGAGCCCACGGTCCGGTGATGTCCACACGGACTCCGTCGAGATTTCCGGCGGTGCCAAGGAGCCGTTCCTGGAACTCCGCGCCGCCTTGCCGAGGCACGAGATAGGCGTTGTTGGAGACGTTGCAGCCCGGCCCCGTGGCGAGCTCGCCCTCCTGGAGGCGGTGCTCAACGCGGTCGACGGCGAGGCCGCGGGCGGCGGCGTCGATGCTCAGGACCGCGTCACGGGCCGCCCGCCAGGCATCCTCGCCGGACCTGCGCTGACGCTGACGGCTGCGCAGGTAGTCGCGGCCCGGACTCGTGCCGGTCGCGGCCGACACGGCCGCCGGGGCCGGTGATCCGGGGGCGGGAGGCAGTGCGTAGACCTTGACACCCCACTCCACATGTCCGGCGAGCTGATCGAGCAACAGGGCGAACTCATCCGCGCGCCGGTCCAGCATGTCGCGTACGCGGTTGTCGTCGAGGTGGAGTGTGGCCAGCCGCAAGGGAAGCACGGTGGTACGGGCGAAGACAGCCTCGACGACGGAGTGATGGGCACGCGCCACCGACTCCAGCCAGTCCAGATCCTCAAGCCGGGCCTTCAACGCGGTTTCCCCGAAGTCGCTTTCCGGTACGGAGGACACCACCACGGCCAGTCCCTGTGCACCCACCAGGCGAACCGGTGCTCCCGCCACTCCTCGTACGTGGGACAGGGCTTCCTCCAGCGCGGCGTCCGCACGGGTCACCGCGTAGCCATAGCTCATATACACGCTCATCGGTCATCGCTCCCGCGTCGGCGAGTGCCCTGATCCGGCTCGCTCTCCTCACGCCGCACAGCCTCGTCGTCCACCAGGGAAGCAGCGCTGTCGGCGGGGGCCAGCGAGCGCCGGCGCAGGTTCTCCACCTCTGCGCGCAGCCGACGGTTCTCCTCCGCCAAGGACGGCCTTCCGCTGTCCTCCCTGGCCCGGGACGAAAGCGACGGATCGTGTTCCCACCAGTCGATGCCCATCTCCTTGGCCTTGTCGACGGAGGCCACGAGCAGCCGGAGCTTGATGGTGAGCAGTTCGATGTCCAGGAGGTTGATTTGGATGTCCCCGGCGATGACGATTCCCTTGTCAAGGACCCGCTCAAGGATGTCGGCGAGGTTCGCGGACGAGCCCTGTCCGTACGGCGACACCGTCTGCGCGGGCCGCGGGACGGGCCGTCGGGCCTGTGTCGGATCCGTCACGACGCATCAGACCTCCGTTTTGTCCGCTCAGCGCGCGGGGGCGCGGCGGCTCCTTCCTCTGCTTCCCCGGCTCGTTCCTCACCCGGCGGCGTTGCTGGAACGTCGGCGACGTACGCACCCTGGATGGATTCGAGCCGGTCGAGGAGTTCGTCCTCACGCCGGTCGAACTCCCGCTCGCTGATGCGGCCTTCCAGCAGTTCCCGCTCCAGTTCGGCGAGCCGGCGCTCGATCGGAGCGGTGTCGTAAGCCTCTTGCTCGGCGACCTCGGTCACCCGCCTCACCACCCATCCGACGCCTCGTACCGGTGCCAGCGGCACGGTCAGGATCTGAGTCAGCAGGCCCATCGCGGGCTCCTCACGTCATACGAAGCTGTAGGGCGGCAACGGCCCTCTGAGGCGCAGTTCGACGTCCGGCCCGTACCGCTCGGCCAGCTTTTCCGCTGCGGAGGTGAACTCCCGCACCCGGTCCCGGTCCACGAGAAACGACACATTGAGGAAGTACTCGGATGTCGCGCCGCCCTCCGACTCGGCGTCGGCGCACGGACGCAGTGCCTCGGTCACCTCTGCCGTCAGGCTGTCCTGCCGCGCCGCCACCTCCCGGGCGACCAACTCGCCCAGCGCCAGCCGCTCCTCGTACGTTCCACCGCCGCCCCGCGTAGCCTCGTTCAGCCCGCGTACCTCGTCGGACTCCTCGATCACCTGCCGCAGTAGCGTTTCCTCGTCCTCGGACGCCTTGAGATTGAACTCCACCCGCCCTGCCAACTCCGCGAGCCGCTCGCTGTACAGCTCGGCATGCTCGCTGAGTGCCGCTCGTACCGTGTCGTCGTCCGCGGCGGTGAGACCGAAGCGCATGGGCAGTACCGCGTGCTCGGACAACAGCCGCTCCTGCACCTCGTGATGGGCGCTGAGATCCCTGCGCTTGGCGCGCAATTTCTCCGGGGCGTCACTCACGACCGCCTTGAGTGCTCCTTCGGTGACGGTACGCAGCGAAGGAGCCTCTTCCCCCACACCGTGCAGGTCGTCAAGGCGCGGATCGCACTCGGAGGAGGTGATGGCGTAGACGTAGACGGACATCGGCTACTCCTCCTCACGGTGTCTGACCGGCCGCTCACGGTGTCTGGCCAGCCGCTTCGCACTGCCCCGCCTTGGTTCCGGCTCCGCCTCTTCCTTCTCCTCACCTGTCCCACCGGTCCGGCCGGCCTGGAAGGAATCCGTGATCGCTTCGACCGCACCCGTCAGGGCACCTTTGCTCTTGCCGCGCGCTCCGCCCTCGGTCACTTCACCCACCACGCCCGTCAGCGTCTGGGGGGCTTTGCGACCGGCCTCCAGGTCGAGGCGGTTGCACTCCTCGGCGAAGCGGAGATATGTATCGACGCTCGCGACGACAACGCGCGCGTCGATCTTGAGAAGTTCGATACCGACGAGGGATACGCGGACGAACGCGTCGATGACGAGGCCGCGATCCAGGATCAGCTCCAGGACGTCATAGAGGTTTCCACCGCCACCTACGGCGATCTGACCGCTTTGCTGCGGCACTACAGTCACGACGACTCCCTTCGGTGCTCCCGCGGCTGCCGACGGTCACTTGCGATCGATCTGGCCCCGTGCGTATCGCCGACGGCGCTCGTACTCCGTGAGCCTGCCTTCTTCATCCAGTCGCACGCGGTAGCTCGCCATCACACTGGTGGTGTCGGGCACCCGCGAGATTTCGAGCACCTCCACATCGGCCTGCCACCCCTCCTCCGTACGCTTGACGGCTGACACCGACTCGGGCCGCGTCCCCAGAAGCCCGGCGAGCTGCTCCGTGGCCTCGCGCATCGCCCCGCCCATCGCCAGAGGGCGGGACACCGGCTCCCTCTCCTGCTCGCCGCCACGGCCCGCACCCGCGGCCTCACGGCGGCTGCCCGATGTCTTCGGACGTCCCGTTCCGTCGAGGTCCCTGCGCCGGCTGCCGCCCATGTCGCTCCTGCTCCACATCCGGTATGCACAATTTGATGCTTTTGCTCGAAAAGCGCGATATCTCCAGTGAAGCACCGGCGGCGTGCGGCGGGCAAAGGATGGAGGTGGCGAAGCGCTCAGGGGCCGGGGCCGTGCTGCTCAGGCGGCTCGGCGCTCGGTGTCACGGGCTGTCACGGGCCGTCGGTCTCGCCTCCGCGGCCCCCGCGGGCGAGTGTGCGCTGCGCCATGGTGAGCAGCCGCCCGGCGCCATGGGCGCGGAGTGCGGCGCGGGCCGCGTTGGCACCGGGTGCGCCGTGGACCGCGCCGCCGGGGTGGGCGGACGCGGAAGCGAGATACAGGCCTTTCACCGGAGTCTCGGGGCGGCCGGTCCCGGGAAGCGGCCGGAACACCGCCTGCTGGTGGAGGGCGGTCGTACCGCCGTTGACCGCCCCGTCGCGCAGATTGCTGTCGGCGGCCTGGAGCGTGGGCGGCGCGAGGACGCGACGGGCCAGGATGCGATGGCGGAACCCGGGAGCGTACCGCTCGACCTGTTCCTCGATCCGGTCAGCCATGGCTTCCTGCTCGCCGCGGTCCCACCGTCCCTTCAGGCCGTCGGGACCCGCGTCTCCCCTGACGCGGCGCGGCACATGGGTGTACGCCCACGCCGACTCCGTACCGGCGGCCGAGCGTGTCGCGTCGGACGTCGTCATCTGGCCGAGGAGTGCGAACGGCCGGTCGGGGATCCTGCCCATGGCGATCTGTGCCGCGAATCGGGTGAGGTCGTCCACGCTATCGGCGAGATGGACGGTGCCGGCCGAGGCCGCCTCCGGAGCCGTCCAGGGCACGAGCCGGTCAAGGGCCCAGTCGACCTTGAAGGTGGCCCAGTCCCATTGGAAGCGGCGCAGATCCTCCCAGATCCGGGACGGCAGATGGCCGGCGCCGACGAGTTCGCGGTACAGAACCGGCGCCGACACGTCCGCGAGGACGGCTCTGCGTACGGGGACGGCCTCGCCCGTGGCGGTACGCACTCCCACCGCTCGGCCGCTCCGTACGACGACCCGTGTCACCCGCTCCCCACAGCGGACGACGACACCGCGCCGGCGCAATCGGTTCACCAGCGCCGCTGTCAGCTCGCCCGATCCACCGACCGGCACCGGAAATCCGTACGTCTGGCCGAGCATGGACATCAGCCAGCCGAATCCGCCGCTGACCGCGGACTCCGGCCCCAGATCGGCGTGCAGCGCGTTGCCCGCGAGCAGCAGCCGGCCGCCCTCGCCGGCGAACTCCTCCTCGCCGAGGCGCCGTACCGGCAGGAGCATGCTGCGCGCGAGCCGCAGTCCGCCCGCTCCACGCAGCCGGGCCGCGAGCCCGGCCATGGCCCGTACGGGTGGAAAGGGAGTGAAGAGCGCGCGCAGGAGGTCCTCCCGCACCCGGTCCCAGATCCGGCAGAGGCCGATCCAGGACTGACCGTCGCCGGGTGCGAACGTGTCCAGTCCGGCCGCGGTCACCCGGCGGTCGCGGTCGAGCACGGCGCAGCGTCCGTCCCGCAGGGGGTGCGCGACGACATGAGGGGCATGGCTCCAGCGCAGCCCCTCCGCGTGCAGATCGAGCCCGGCCAGTACGGGTGAGGCAGCGGCCATCGGGTAGAAGGCGCTGAACACATCACTCACGTAGTCGGGGTGGACCCCGCGGTCGCTGCGTACGGCACCACCAGGCTCGTTCTGTTCCTCCAGCACCTCCACACTCCAGCCGGCGTCGGCGAGCAGGTTGGCCGCCACGAGGCCGTTGGGTCCGGCTCCGATCACCACCGCGTCGGTCATCGCTCCGTCCCCTCTCCGGCCGCCGCGCCTCCCCCGTGCGGGGCGGACGTGGCGGCCCTGGAAGAGCCGGGCGACGCGGGGCTGTCGTGTTCCACCGCCTTCGCGAGCCGGCTGAGCATGCTGCGGTGCCGGATCTGCAAGAACGCGTCCAGGACAAGGTTGTGGGCCGTGCCGGCGAAGCCGCGCAGTGGGTGCTCGTCGACGATCACGAGCGTCTCGTCACCCCAGGACCGGATGTCGAAAGCGATGCGCGCGGTGCCGAGCGGCCCGCTGTGTGCCTCCAACTCCAGCCATTGCAGAGGCTCGTGGCGTCGGACGACGGTCTGTCCACGGAACTCCTTGGAGCCCAGCCGCACTGCGTACGTGAGGGAGGAACCGACCTCGGGCCAGCGTCCCGCCTGAGGGAAGGAGCGTGCCGTGCCAACCACCCACTCGGCGTATCGCTCCGGATCGGAGAGGACCCTCCAGACAGCGGCCGGTTCGCGTGCGATGAGCTGGTGCCGTACGGCCATGTGCCCTCCCTGGCGCATCGGCTGTGAGCTGTGACGAGTGCGGGTCCGAGCCCCGGAGGGGGCATGGCCGTCGGGCGGGGTGCCGTACGTCGATGAAATCACCGTATGCGCGATTCGGCGGCCCGGCTTGGGTCCTGTGCCGTGCGCGCGTCCGGTCCGCGTTGTCCCGGCATTCCGCTCGGCCGGCGGGAAAGCCGCCACCGATAGGACGCCTCCCCAGCGTTCGCCCCGAGACGCGACACGCACAGCCCGCGAAAGGCAACCGCGGCCTCGCCGCCGTTCGGGTCTCCCCCGCCCCGCTTCCTCCGCCAGGTGCGCGGTCTCCTGGGTCGTACGCCTCGCACAGGCACCGTGATCAGTCCGGCTGGCACCGGGGGCACCACACCGTTCCACGCCCCGCGACGCGCCCCCGGCGCAGAGACTCGCCACAACGCGGGCACGACGCGTCGGTACGGTCCCGGTGCCCCGTGAGCCAGGAATCGCGCGGTGGTACGCGGCCCGCGCGCACCGCGGACCGGAGGGTGCGCCGCATGTCCGTGTAGAGGCGGCCACGCTGCTCTTCCGTGAGCGTGTCGGCACGGTGAGCCGGGTGCAGCCTGGCCCGCCACAGGATTTCGTCGACCAGCAGATTGCCGAGCCCCGCCAGCCGGGACTGGTCGACGAGGAGCGGCTTGACGCTTCCGCGCCGTCCACTGAGGAGCCGGTCGAAGTCCCCGCGGGCGATCTTCGTCGCGTCCGGCCCCTGACCGTCCAGAATCCGGGCGACGCCGGATTCCTCCGCCAGCCAGAGGCCCTTGAGCTTGCGCTGGTCGCGATAGCGCAGTTGTCGATCGTGTCCCACTGTGAACGCGACGCGGTCATGCGTGTGGAGCTCTTCGGCGGGGCGGCAGCACACGAGCAGTCCGGTCATGCCGAAATGCAGGAGCACGGTGGGCCCGTCGGTGCGAGCGAGCAGCCACTTCCCGCGCCGCTCGGGCTCGGCGAAGCTCCGCCCTTCCAGTTCCTGACGGAACCGCCGCACACTCACACCGTGCAGTACACCGGCGTCGTACACCTCCACGCGCTCGATCGTCCGCCCCTGGGCGCAGGACGCGAGACAGGAGCGAAACGCTTCGACATCGGGCAGCTCGGGCACACAACACTCTTTCCCGGCACAGCGCTTCCGTCGCCACTATCGGGGAATTCTTCGGCCGGGCGGCCCATCCGAACGGTCGCCACGACGCAGCGGCACTTCCGTCCGATCCGGGTCCCCAGGGCGCCACGAGCGGGCGCACTGGATCGTCGGCCCCCGGTGGCGCCTCGTGACCCGAAGTCGTCTTACCAGCGTGGTGGGCAGCGCTCCCACAGCGGCGCGGAAGGGCCCACGAGGGACCAGCTGTACGAAGAAGCCAAGAAGCGCAACGTCCATGGCCGCTCCTCGATGACCAAGCGGCAGCTTGAGGACGCGCTTGGGCGCTGACGGAGATGCGGCAGGGCCTCGGCTGTGGGACACGCGGACTGGATCTCGTATCGCTCGTCGGCGTGATACGGACGGTGTGCGGTGCAAGCGGGGTCAGCTTTCCGCGACGACTCGCACGGTGTGCAGACGCCGGTCGGCCGCGTCCGGCAGAAACATGCCGGATGCGACTCCCGAGGTCAGGTACTCCAGCACGGGCTCGGTCAGGCGTTCGCCGGGCAGGACGACCGGAATTCCGGGCGGGTACGGGGTGATCATCTCCGCGGCAACCCTGCCGTGGGCCTCGGCGGCGGGAACCTTCGTGTGCTGAGCGAAATACGCGTCGCGGGGCAGCTCGACCTGATCCATACGCAGATCGGCCGGGGACGGGACGGTGACCTGGGGGGCGTCCCGCAGATCAGCGGCGTGGTGGGCCAGGTCGCGCAGGGCTGTGCGGAGACGCGCGGTGGTCTGCTCGTCGTCGGCGTGGGTGAGCTGGGCGCTGATGCGCCGGTGATCGGACAAGTGAACGTCGATGTGGTGGTTCCTGCGCAGCCAGTCGGCCGCCCGGTAACCGGTGGTGCCGAGTTCGCTGATGTCCATCACAACCGGCAGGGGGTCGAAGTCGGCAGCCAGTCCGGGACCGCAGAAGTCCGCCGCGCCGTTGACGTGGAAACCGTCGATCGCCTCGACGGCCTCGCGGATGCGAACGGCCAGCTCCAGGGCCCCGCCGACGAGTTCGCGACCGTACTGCACCATCTGCCGACGCCAGGCGTCGATGCCGGCGTACAGCAGGACGTTCGGGCTGGTCGTGCCGAGCAGGTCGGCCCGCGAGGCCAGCTCGGCCGGATCGACCCGGTCACCCTGGAGATGGAACACCGAACCCTGTTCGAGCCCGCTGCCCATCTTGTGGATGCTGGTCACACAGATGTCGGCACCGGCGTCCATGGCCCACGACGGCAGGTCGTCGTGGAACGGAAGATGCGCTCCCCACGCCTCATCCACGATGAGCGGCTTGCCGCGGCGGTGGCAGACGTCCGCGATGCCCGTGAGATCGGCCGCGGCTCCGTACGGTGTCGGGCTGGTGACCAGGGCGCCGTCTGCACCGGGATGCCTCGCGAACGCCTTTTCATAGGCGGCGGATGACGGGGATGGGCGATGTGCCGGGCAGCGTCCCACTGGGGCTCCACCTACACCGGCTCGACGCCGGACAGGATCAGTCCGGCGACCACCGATTTGTGCGCGTCACGCCCAACAAGGATCTGGTGGCCAGGGCAGGTCACCACCAGCATCGCGGCCTTCACCGACAGGGAACTGCCGCATGTCGAAAAGAACGTATGGTCGGCGTGCACGGCATCGGCCATGAGTCCCTCGGCGCGTTCCAGTACGCGGCCGCGCGCGAGCCGGTCGTCAAGACCACCGTTGGCCAGGACGTCGCCGAAGTACACGGCGTCCCCCAGCACGGCTCTGGCGCGCGGGTCCGCGCCACGCGCTTGCTTGTGGCCGGGCGGTGTGAAACCCAGCTCCTGTGCGTCGTGATACCGGGCGAGAGCATCGAGGACGGGCGCCTCATCGTGGTTGAGACCCATATATGAGCCGTTCCCGGAACTGTGGCTTACATGTCCCGTGGGTCGCCCGGATGATCGGCACCGGCGCGCTGTTCGCCATTTCCGGTCTGGCCACAATCTTCGGCCAGACCCGCGTCACCGCCTGGTGCACACAGCACTGGTCCTCCAGCAGGGCGATCACCATCGGGCTGGCCCTCATGGGCGTCGCCTTCGTCCCACTCCTGGCGCCCGTACCGACAACCGGCGTCGGTCGGACCATCGGCGCCGTCGCTCCCGCGGTGGTGAGCGGACTACTGCTGGCCGTGGCCACGATGATCGTCTATCCCTTCGAGATGGACACGATCATCACCCTCGCCGAGAGCCGGCTCGTCGCCACCTACTACGGCTTGTACAACACCATTTGCGGCGTCGGTATCACGGCGGGGAACCTCCTCACCGGCGCCGCCCTCGACGCTGCGGCCCGAGCCTGAATCCCCGCACTGCCCTGGATCACCCTCACTGCGCTCGGACTCGCCTGCGCCGGCGCCATCCACCTGCTGTCCCGGCCTGGCCAAAGCTCCGCGAGAGGCAAGAAGGAGGTCGCCGAACTCACCGGACGCCCCTAGTCGGGGGCCGAGCTGGACTCTCTCCATGCCCATCTCCCCGTACGAACTCCTTGATGCCCACACTCCGGTCAACGCTGCCGTGACAGTCCTCGTGTCCGGGCGCTCCGGGGTGGCTGTCGTCAAATGGTCGCCGTCTGCGGGCGCTTGCGGCGGGTGAGCGGTTTCTCGACGAGATAGTGGGAGGCCGTCGCCGCCGCGAACGTGGCGGCGATGGCAGCCGGTACATGCCAGGTGTCCAGTCCGAGGCCGGCCATCAGGCGGCCGAGGGGGTAGTGCCACAGATAGAGGCCGTAGCTGAGGTTGCGCCCGGTCCAGGCGAGCGGGGCCAGGGACAGAACACGGGAGAGCAGGCTGAGCGGCCGGAGTTCCAGCGCCGCGATCACCGTGGCAGAGAGGACGGCCGTCACCAGGAAGCCCACGGTGTACCACGGCGCCGTCCAGGCGCTGGTGCCGGTCATCGGCACCTGCCAGACGATCAGAGCCAGCATTCCCATCGCCGGCCAGGCCAGCCGTCCCGCCCACCGGCGCAACGCGGCCAGCCGAGGGTCCTCCGAGTCAAGCCGGGCGATCACCAGCGCGAGCAGCGCGCCGACCAGCAGTTGGTCGGCCCGGGTGTCGGTGCCGTTGTAGATGCGGTGCGCCGCGGTCGGACTCCACAGGACACAGCGCCAGAGCACCGGCAGCAGGCAGAGCGCCACAGCGCACAGCAGGACGGTGCGGGGCCTGAGGCGGAGCAGGAGGAGCAGGAGCAACGGTGGCCAGAGCAGGTAGAACTGTTCTTCCACGCCCAGCGACCAGGTGTGCCCGAGGAGTGCGGTTTCGTCCGTGTAGAGGCCGGGCTGGGCGGCCCGGACAATGTTGACCAGGAACGTGGCGGACAGGGCAATGGACGTCCACGCATCCTCGAAGCCCCGGAGCCGCGTGGTGCCCGCGAGGACGGCGCACACCGCGCAGACCACCAGAAGGGCGGGGACGAGCCGCTTCCAGCGCCGCCAGTAGAACGAGCGCATACCGACCGCACCGGTGCGGGCGAACTCGGCGAGCAGCAGCCGGGTGATGACGAATCCGCTGATGGTGAAGAAGACGTCCACGCCCAAGGCGCCGCCCGGCAGTGGGCCCGGTACGAAGTGATAGGCCAGGACCAGGACGACGGCCAGGGTCCGCAGTCCGTCGACGCCCCGCACCCGGCCCTTCCCCAGTGCCGACGGGAATCCGTGCCCACCCCGGACACGCCGGTCGTCCGGAGGCGGCGGGGCCAGGGTCACGGTGCCACCCGTTCGGACACCGGAACCGGCGTGGCCAGGTGGCCCAGCGACGTTTCCGTCGGGTCTGTCCGAACCAGGTCCTTGTGCAGTCGGAGTGCTGTCCATCCCGAGCCCGTGCCCAGGAAGCACTCAGGGATGCGTTTGTTCATTCAATTCTCAGAATTAACTCCCACTTCATGCTCCATTCGCATGTTTTCGTGATGAGCTGGACAATCCAATCGCCGCGGGAGGGTGCCGTCCTGGCCGGTGACCGGCACAGCCAGGGGGCGGCCCCTTACTGCCCAGCACGGCCGACACCAGCACCCCTTAAGATCCATATCTGTTGGTGAGCCGGAACAGGTCTGCGAGGAAACGAAAACACCCATGCCCGGACAGACCTCCGAAGCGTTACGGCACGCCCTCGCGGAACGCAGTCGCCGCATCGTGGACTCCACCGCGTTCACCACGGCTGTCTTCTGTCTCATCGCGGCCAACGCCGCCCTGCTGGGAATCGAGACGTACAGCGGTGTGGTGCATCAATGGCACTACGCCCTGAAGGGCACCGAGCATCTCTTTCTCGTCGCCTTCACCGCCGAGATACTGGTACGCGTTGCCGCCCACGCCGACCGCCCGAGAGACTTCTTTCGCGATCCCTGGAACGTCTTCGACCTGCTGGTCGTCGGCCTGGCCTTTATGCCGTTCGCCCGTGAGAACGCCACCGTGCTCCGGCTCCTGCGCCTTGCCCGAGTGCTGCGGGCCGCGCGTTTCCTGCCTCAATTGCGCATCGTGATCGTGGCCGTGGGCAAGAGCCTTCCGGGAACCTTCAGTTTCCTGCTCGTCGGCACGCTCCTGCTGTATGTGTACGCCATGGTCGGGTGGGTGTTCTTCGCCGACGACGCTCCCGAGCACTACGGTTCGCTCGGTCGTGCGGCCCTCACCCTCTTTCTCCTGATGACCCTCGACGGCCTCGGCGACGCGGTCCGAGCGGGCCTGGAGATCTCCCGCTGGACCATCCTCTACTTCGGCTCCTTCGTCCTTCTCGGTTCGTTCCTCCTGGTCAACCTCCTCATCGGTGTCGTCGTCAACTCCCTGGAAGAAGCAAAGGAGTTGGAGGCCGCAGAAGCCCGACAGCCCGTCGTCGGACCATCTGCCCAGGCAGATGAACCGGAGCAAGCCCTCCGTGCTCAGATCCTCGCTGCACGCCAAGCCCTGGACGCCGTCGAAGCCCGTCTGTCGGTGTCCCGGCCGACCTGCAGATGCGAGGACGCAGGGAGCCAGTACTCCAGTACGGTTTCGTGATCTACCCAGGAGAGTCGTCGGCGGCCCATCGTCGATAGTGGCAGCGTCGGGCCGTTGCCTGGTGGCGTCTGTGCCAGGTGGACCAGCGCAGCAGCCTGGCCGCCGCCATGGCCGGTGGGCGGAAGATGGCGGCGAGGAGGTGGCGGATCTCCGGGATGGTCAGCGTGATCGGATCGCTGTTGCGGGCGGGCTCGTGCATATCGGCGGGCCGCTGACGTGCCGCGTCGGCGGCGACGGCTGTCAGGAAGGCCAGGGCGAGCGTGATGTGGCGGTGCCAAGAGGGCCCCACTGTCGGACCTGGTAATGGTCCAGGCCGGCCTGGCACCTGGCAGCATTCGTCCACGCTCCAGCGGATGCCAGCAACGCGGACCAGCTTCGGACAGGGAGACTTCGATGGGTGACCAGCACAGGTAGAAGGCGAGTTCGCCCCTACACAGGTCGCATCGGACTAGCGGGTGCTGGTGGCTGCCGGTGCCAATGCGGACCCAGGCCCAGTCGTAATAGCGCGCCCCTTCGCGCCGATGCCGATGCTGTGCCGCTGCCAGACCGTGGCGGGCCGGCGGCTGGCGGCGTTGTCCGCGCGGACAAGGACGCGACCGTGGCTGATCCTCACCAGGACCGAGCGGGCGAGGGCCATCACGTAGCCGGTGCCGCGTGCCTTGAGCGCGGCGCGGAGCTGAGGGCCCTGGCCGTGGGCTTCGTCGCCGAGTATGGGCCGCCGCTCGGCCCTCTGCCAGAATTCTTCCGCTCGATGCCCGACAGCAACCCGACCAGGTAGGCACGAGCCGCAGCCCGGAGTTCGACTCGCCCGAACCGGCCCGCGATCCGGGCCATGACCTGGTCGAACATCGCCCACCAGCGGGCAGGGTCTACGCTGCGGGTCGTGGCCGCCGCGCGATCTTCAGGAGTCCACACGACCCCCGCTGATTACGCGGTAGCCGTACCCGTTTCCCGGCCAGCCCTGATGTCAGATCACGAAGCTGGAAGGCAGCCTAAGGGTTGTCCCGTAAATGATCTTTAGGGCGTCCGGACATGCTTGGTCGCCGTAGGGCCCGCCGTCCTATCCGGCGAGAGCGAGGTTGTGCAGCCGGGCGATGCCGAGCATGGCGTGGTGGACGCCGTCGCCTTTGAGGCGGCAGTCGCGAAGGATCTTCCAGGTCTTCATACGGGCGAAGACGTGCTCGACGCGGGCTCGGACCTGTTTGTGGGACCTGTTGTGGTCTTCCTTCCAGCCCGGAAATTCGGTCTGGCCGTGCTTGCGGCGGTGCGGGATGACCAGGCCGGTGCCTGGGTAGCCGCCGTCGGCGATCGTGTTGATCTTACCGGCATGCGGGCCGAGGCCACCATCAGCGAGCCCGACACCGCGCCGCTCCATGCCGGGGAGGGATCATGACCCAGGCCGCCGACTCCCCGAACCGCACCAACGCCACCTCCGGGCTGCGGTTCCTGACCGAACTCATCGGCTGGACGGCCACCCCGTGGGCGCTGCACCGGATCGACTGGACGATCGCGATCACCGCGCTGGTCCTGCTGATCGGACCGCCGGCCGTCGTCGGAACACCCGGCAACCGCCCCTTCGACCCGCCGGTGGCCATCCCCGGCGCGGCAATGTTCCTGCTCGTGCTCCTCGAAGTGGCCGCCGCAGCGGTGGCACCGTGGTTCGCGTGGCCCACATGGGCGGCGGTTGTCGCGACCGCGCTGGCCGCGACATCGGCCGTGCTCGAACAGCCTCGCTGGCGTTGGCTGTTGCGCCACTAGATCACGACTCGATACGCGCCCCAGGTCGCGACCAGCAGTGCCCGGTCCTCCAGCGGAAGACTCCACGGCCGACCCCTGCGGACCACGTCCGCCCCCTCGCGCCGCAGCACCGTCACCAGCTTCCCGAACTGCCGCGGGCTCAGCCCGGTGAACGCGGATATCCAGGACGGCTCCGACGCCGTGATCACACCAGCCACAGCAAGATCATCCCAGCTTCCGCCTACCAGCCAGGTCCTGCCCACAGCACGGAAATCAGGCGACCGGGCCTGGCTGCATCGTCCACGATGACCCCATGAGCCAAGACCTTGTGACGTTCCTCCACGCACGGCTGGACGAGGAGGCCGACCTGGCCCGACGCTGCGACGGTGACGGCTGCGGGGAGTGGACCGCTCACGGGCACACGGTCGACTTCTGCCAAGTAGAACTCTCCGGCTTCCATCCCACGATCGCCCTGCACGTCGCGCTGCACGATCCGGCTCGCGTCCTTCGGGAGGTTGAAGCCAAGCGACGCGTGCTCGCCCGCCATGTACTCAGTCCTGCCACGGGCGACCCCGAACTACCGTGGGACAACCGCGACGACTGCCAGTACGACGGCGAGACCTGGCCATGCGATGACCTGCTCGACCTCGCGTCACCCTACGGCGATCACCCTGGCTACCCCCGACGCCCCTGAGACGGGGATCGTTTTACGGGACAGCCCCTAGCGTCGAAGTCGCCAACGGGTCGTAGCTCAAGGGCTGGAGCACGGCATAAGTGTTACCGAGGAGCTGGTTCGAATCCAGCCGACCCGACAAATCTCCCAGTGGGTAGCGCTCGGACGCTCGGCCACAGCGCTCGGCGCCGCAAAAAAATCCCTTACGCTAAAATCGCAACCAAACAGGCTAGGTGCACTCCAGATGAAAATTGCAATCACCGGAGGCGGAAGCGCCGGACATGTCGTTCCCGCCCTCGCCGTGGCGGCCCGACCCTCTGAACAAGGCGTAAAGGAACTGGTGTTCTTCGGGCGGCCGGACAGCATCGAACACGAATACGCCCGGAAGGCCGGCATTCCGTTTTGCCCCGTCCCCTCTGCGGGTCTGAAGCGCTACGGCTCATGGAGCAACCTGCTGATGCCACTCACCGTCCTGCGCGGCATCGCTGCGGCAGCGAAGGCCATGCGACGCGAGCGACCCATCACCCTGTTCTCAAAAGGCTCTTACGTGTCCGTGCCTGTCGGGATTGCCGCCTGGATTTGCGGAGTCCCGATCGTGGTCCACGAGTCCGACCACTCCCTTGGCCTCGCCAACAAGATCGTCGCCCGGATGGCCACCAGGGTCTGCCTGTCCGTCGCCGCGCCCGCCGACACACCGCGATGGCTCGCCCGGAAACCGCCGTCACCGGCCTGCCCCTGCGCCATGACCTGGCCGTCGGCGAACCAGAGCGACTGCGACGGCGACTTGGAGTCCCTGCTGGCGTGCCGGTTCTGCTGATCTTCTGCGGCAGCAGCGGATCCCAACGCATCAATGACGCCGTACAGAGCCAACTTGGCGCCCTGTGCGCGCGGTTTGCGGTCGTTCATGTCCGAGGGAAGGGCAACCTCGACCGCTCGCTCAAGGGGGTACCCGGGGTATTGGCAACTGGAGTACCTGCACGACGAGATGGCCGATGCCCTGTGGTTGGCAGACCTGGTGATCGGGCGTGCCGGCGCGACGACGCTTGCCGAACTCGAAGCGCTCGGCAAGCGGGCCGTACTCATCCCACTGCCCGCGACGGTCAGCCGTGGCGACCAGCTCGACAACGCAGCCGCCTACGCGCGACGACACCTCGGGCAGTGCATCGTGGTACCTGACGACGACAAGCTGCACGGCGGAGCGTCTCTGGCCAAGGCGTGCATGGAGCTTGCCGCCGACCTCGGCCGGATCAATCGGGAGCGGCCCGGCCCAGAAACCATCCATCGCGCCGCCGACCTGATCGCACAGGAGACCGTCGCCGCAGCCAAGCCGGGTCGCACCCGTCGCGCCCGGTAGAACTCAGCCGTCGTGGTGCCCGTACATCGCCAGGATCTGGTCGTCGGACTCCCCGCGGTGGTACACGTGGAAATGCAGGTGCTGAGACTCCTGATTGAGCCCGACGTTCGTGGTGACAGAAGCCGCGCCGTGCTCCTCCTTGATCTGCGCCGCGACCTGCCGTACAACCGCCATGACCTTCGCCAGCAGTTCGTCACCCCCGTCACCGAGGTCGATCAGCGACGGAATATGCTGCTTCGGCACCACCACGACGTGCACCGGATGCGCGGGGTTGGTGTGCTCAAACGCTAGCACATCCTCCGTCTCCACCACCACCTTGACCGGCGTAAGCCCAGGGATGGCCTGATGGCAGTAGAAGTCCGAAGCCGACGGGGCCACAGCAGAGGTCACAGTGAGTAACTTTCCATGTCGGACGGTAACGTCACCGTTACCCTACCGTCCAGCCCCTATCTGCCCCTGCCTCGCATCAGCCCCCTGAGATCGTGACGTGGAACGCTCGGCCGAGCCCCCCGCCCCTGTTCCCGAAATCCCGAATGTCACCGCACGAGGTCAAGCCCCCACCTTGCCAGTAGTACATCAGCTCGAAGCCGCCACCTTCGCGGCACGGACCATCGGCCACGCACCGGATACGGACGGTTCGACAGCCATACGGCCGCCGGGAAGCCTCCGATCGTGAGCTGACGACGCGTCATAAAAGTCAGCATTGGGTCAGCATGAGCTCTGGCACACATGAGAAGAGGCGGCAGCACCTGCGACTCGAACCGGCTCTCTCAATCGGACCACCCTGGCCGGGGCGCCGGATCGCACCACCGCGGGAATCGACGATCAGAGAATGCCATCCGGCCCGCGGACACGAACGCGCGGGTCAGCGCGTGCGGCCGCGCGGTTTCAGTGGGGCCGGCGGGAGGGCCGGGGCGGGGAGACGGGCGCCGTCGTAGCCGTGGACCTCACCGAACCGGGAGCCCTCCATCCAGCCGCGCCGGGCCTCCTCGATCTCCTCGTGCGTGCGGCCGACGAAGTTCCACCACATGACGATCTCCTCCTCGAACGGTTCCCCGCCGAGGAGCATCAGGCCCGCGTCGGACTGTGCGTGGAGGGGGAGTTCGGAGCGGCCGCAGCCGAGGTAGAGCATGGAGCCGGGCAGTACGGGAACGCCGTCGACCTCGGCCTCGCCGGACATGGAGAGGACCGCGTACTCGAAGTCCGGTTCGAGGGGCAGGCGGGTCCGGGTGCCGCGGGTCAGGGACAGGTCGGCGCCGGTGAGGGGGCTGTACGCCGTGCCGGGTGAGACCGTGCCGTCCAGTGTGCCGAGGATGACGGTGGCGGTCAGTCCCGGGGCCGTGACCGTGGGCAGGTCCGCGTGGTGCTGGAAGTGCGGCTCGACCTGGCGGTGGGCGTCGGGGAGCGCCACCCAGAGCTGGGCACCGTGCAGAAAGCGGGCATGCGACTTCGGGCTCTCCTCGGAGTGGGAGATCGCGCGGCCCGAGGTCATCAGGCCCAGTTCCCGTGGCCGTACGGTCTGGAGGCTGCCCACGCTGTCCCGGTGCAGGACCTCGCCCTCATGCAGCCAGCTCACCGTCTGGAGGCCCATATGGGGGTGCGGCGGCACCTGCATCCCCGGCTCGTCCGCGATGTCGTCCGGGCCGTAGTGGTCGACGAAGGCCCACGCGCCCACCATGCGGCGGCCGAGGTTGGGCAGCAGCCGGCGGACCTCGGTGGATCCGCCGAGCTGGACCCGGCGCGGGCTCAGCAGTTCGCGCACCGGTTCGGCGACGACGAAGCCGCGACCGCCGCAGACGGTGACGGCGGCCTGACGATCAAGATTGCTCATGGCGCCAACCTAGTCCCGTGGCGTCCGGAGGGGCAGTGTCCAGCGGTATCCGCACCACCGGGACCCACACTCCATCGATCGTGGAATTTTCAACCAACCATGCCTGTTGTGGGCGTACGACACCGGAACAGGAGGGTAAGTGGACACCTACTACGAGTACGGGACGGCCGCCGAGCGCTGGGACCGCGCTCAGCTCTTCTTCGAGGCCAAGGAGTATGTGACAGCCGCCCGCATCCTCACCGGGCTGGTGGCCGAGGTGCCGGAGCAGGTGGCCCCGCGGCTGCTGCTCGCCCGTACGTACTACCACTCCGCGCGGCTGGGAAAGGCGGAGGCCGAACTGCGTACCGTACTGGAGCGCGACCCGGTGGAGGCGTACGCGCGGCTCATGCTGGGCCGCACCCTGGAGCGGCAGGGCCGCCGTGCCGAGGCCGCCACCCAGCTCCGGATGGCCGCCGCGCTCGCCGGTGAGTTCCCCACCGAGCAAGCGCCATCAGAGCAACCAGAGGAAAGCTGAGGACCCCCACGGGCCGGGAGCGGGCCAGGCGTCAGCCTCCGGCCCGCTCCCGGCCCCGGCCCGTTCAGGCCTCGCCCGTTCAGCCTCCGCCCGCCCCCCGTCCCGGCCGTTCAACCACCGGCCCTCTCAGCCTCCGTCCTCGGCCGGCTCCGCCGCGTGCCACACCGTCGTGATGTCGCAGAACTCGCGGATCCCATGCCCCGACAGCTCCCGCCCGTACCCCGATCTCTTCACTCCCCCGAAGGGCAGCGCCGGGTGCGAGGCCGTCATCCCGTTGAAGAAGATCCCGCCCGCCTCCAGATCGCGGACAAAGCGGCGTACGTCGTCCTCGTCGCGCGTCCATACGTTGGAACTCAGCCCGAACGGTGTGTCGTTGGCCAGTTCCACCGCCTCGTCCAGATCCGCGGCCCGGTACAGCGTGGCGACCGGGCCGAACGCCTCCTCGTGATGGATCCGCATCGCGTCGGTGATGCCGGTGAGGACGGTGGGCTCGTAGTACCAGCCCCGCTCGCACTTTTCCGGGCGCCGGGCGCCGCACAGCGCGGTCGCGCCCCGGCTCAGCGCGTCCTCGACGAGTTCCTCCAGGTCGGCGCGGCCACGCTCGGTGGAGAGCGGCCCGACGTCGGTGGACTCGTCGAGCGGATCGCCCACGGTCAGCTCGCGCATCCCGGCGGTGAACCGGTCGGCGAAGGCGTCGTACACCTTCTCGTGCACGATGAACCGTTTGGCAGCGATGCACGACTGGCCGTTGTTCTGCACCCGGGCCGTCACCGCGGTCCTGGCCGCGCGCTCGATGTCCGCGGAGGGCATCACGAGGTACGGGTCGCTGCCGCCCAGTTCCAGAACGGTCTTCTTGACCTCGTCGCCCGCGATCGCGGCCACCGAGCGCCCCGCCGGTTCGCTGCCGGTGAGCGTCGCGGCGGCCACCCGCGGGTCGCGCAGGACGGATTCGACCGCGTCGGAGCCGATCAGCAGGGTCTGGAAGCAGCCGTCCTGGAAGCCCGCGCGCCGGAAGAGATCCTCCAGACAGAGCGCGGTCTGCGGCACGTTCGAGGCGTGCTTGAGGAGGCAGACGTTGCCCGCCATCAGGCCGGGAGCGGCGAAGCGTACGACCTGCCAGAGCGGGAAGTTCCACGGCATCACCGCGAGCACCACGCCCAGCGGCCGGTAGTGGACCCGCACCCGGGAGGCCCCGCTGTCCTTGACGTCGGCGTCGGCGGGGAATTCGTCCCCGAGCAGTTCCTCGGCGTACGTGGCGTACCAGCGCATGGCCTTCGCGCACTTCGCGGCCTCGGCACGGGCCGCCGCGACCGGCTTGCCCATCTCGGTGGTCATCGTGCGGGCGAGGTCGGGCCCGTCCTGGTCCAGCAGTCCGGCGGCACGGTTCAGCAGCCGGGCGCGCTCGTCGAATCCGGTGGTGCGGTAGCGCCGGAACGCGGCGTGGGCGGTGGCGATGCGGCGCTCGATCTCCTCCGGCGCCAGCGCGTCGAAGGTCTTCAGCGTCTCCCCGGTGGCGGGATTGACCGTGGCGATGGGCATGGGCCGCTCCTCCCCATATGAACTCCGGCCGTCCAGAATTCCGGCCGGCCGGTGAACTCCGGCCGTCCGAACTCCGACAGTCCGACCCTCGCGCGCACCGCCCGCCCCCGCAACCGCACCCCGGCCAGCGCGCCCCCTCAGCGGATGATCTTCTCCACCAGCAGCCGCACGCCCGCCGCGATCGAGTCCGCGTCGATCCCCGCCGCCCGGAGCTGCTCACGCGGCGTCGCCGACCCCGGAACCCGGTCCACCGCCAGCCGTACCAGCCGCTTGGGCGCCGGGCGGCCGTCCGAGAACACCTCGGCCACCGCGTCCCCCACGCCACCTTGCGGACGGTGGTCCTCCACCGTGATCAGACAGCCCGTGTCGGACGCCGCCGCCTGAAGCGTGTGCTCGTCGGCCGGCTTGACCGAGTAAAGGTCGATCACCCGTACGGGAATGCCCTCGATGGCCAGCAGATCCGCGGCCTTGAGGCACTCGTGCACGGTGACACCAGCGCCGATCAGGGTCACCCGGTCGCCGTCCGAGCGACGGAGCACCTTGCTGCCGCCCACGGGGAACTCCTCGTCGGGCCCGTAGATCACCGGGGTCGCTCCCCGGAGCGTACGGAGATAGCGGATGCCGGAGAGGGCGTGCATGTCCGCCACCAGCCGTGCCGTCTGGTTGGCGTCGCAGGGATGCAGCACCGTGGTGCCGTGCACCGCGCGGAACATCGCCAGGTCCTCCAGGCCCATCTGCGACGGACCGTCCTGGCCGATCGAGACGCCCGCGTGTGAGCCGACCACATTGATCGAGGCCCGGCCGACGGACGCCATCCGCAGGAAGTCGTGCGCGCGGGTCAGGAAGGCCGCGAAGGTCGAGGCGAAGGGGACGAAGCCCAGCGCCTGCATGCCGACGGCCGCGGCGATGAGCTGCTGTTCGGCGATGTAGCACTCGAAGAACCGGTCGGGGTGCTCCTTCGCGAAGAACTCGACCCGGGTGGAGTCGCTGACCTCGCCGTCGAGCGCGACGACCTCGCCCTTGGCCGTACCGAGCGCGGCGAGGGCCCGTCCGTACGCGTCGCGGGTGGCTATCGAGTCGCCGATCTCGTAGCGCGGCAGTTCGAGGGTGACGGGATGCCTGGCGGTACGGGCGGGGGCCTCGGCTCCTGCGGGCTTCGCCACGGAGACCCGGATGGAGCGCCGGCCGCCCAGTTCCTCGATCGCGCTCTCGGCGTCGGGCAGCGGCTTGCCGTGCATGCCCTCGCGGTCCTCGACGGAGGCGACGCCCTTGCCCTTCCGGGTGCCCGCGATGATCGCGGTCGGCCTGCGGCCGGTCGACCGGGCCTCGTTGAAGGCCGCGTCCACGGCGTCGACGTCATGGCCGTCGATCTCGATGGTGTGCCAGTCGAACGCGCGGAGCCTGCGCCCGTACGCCTCCAGGTCCCGCTGGTGGCGGGTGGGGCCGCGCTGGCCGAGCCGGTTGACGTCGATGACGAGGGTCAGCGAGTCGAGATGCTCGACCCCGGCGTGCTCGATCGCCTCCCACACCGATCCCTCGGCCATCTCGCTGTCGCCGGAGAGCACCCAGACGTGGTACGGGGTACGGCCGAGCCGCTGGCCGGCGAGCGCCATGCCGACTCCCACGGGCAGCCCCTGGCCCAGCGAGCCGGTGGCGACATCGATCCAGGGAAGCTCCGGGGTCGGATGGCCTTCGAGCCGGCTGCCGAGCGTGCGGTAGGTGAGGAACTCCTGCTCGTCGATCGCGCCCGCCGCCAGATACATGGAGTACAGCAGCGGCGTGGCATGGCCCTTGGAGAAGATGAGGCGGTCGTTGCCCGGATGGGCGGGGCGGTCGAAGTCGTAGTGCAGATGCTTGGCGAGCAGTACCGCCATCAGATCGGCCGCGGACATGGAGGAGGTCGGATGGCCCGATCCGGCCTTGTCCGCGACCCGTACCGAGTCGACCCTCAACTGCTGTCCCAGTTCGGCCAGTTCTTCGCTGTTCATGTCACTCCTCGCGGGGTGTGCGGTCTGGGTCGGGGGTGTCGGGTCCGCCGGGTACGCGCGCCAGCTCCGGCGACGACGATTCGAGCGGTACGGTCCACGAGCGGACCAGACCGAGCTGTACGGCCTGTCGCGGCAGGACCGAGTCGAGCAGCCAGTCGGCGGCGACGCGCACCCGGTTGCCCGGCATGGCCGCCAGGTGGTAGCCACGGGTGACGGCGCCCGCGAGCGGTCCGGACAGCGGCACCCCGAGCGGGTTGGCCGCGGCCTTGACACCGCCGAGATCCACGACGAACCCCAAGTCGTTGTGCCGGTAGGCCTGCTGCTCGCCGTGGCCGAGGGAGGCGATCACGTTGTGGGCCGCCACCCTGCCCTGCCTGCTGGCGTGCTGGGCGGTCATCGGGGTGAACCGGCCCGGCCTGGTGAGGTCGGGTACGGCCGCGGCGTCACCACAGGCGAACACCTCCGGGTGGCCGGGCACATTGAGCTGTGAATCGACCAGCAGCCGGCCCCGCTCGACGGGCAGGCCGACTCCGGAGACCAGCGGGTCGGGCCGTACGCCCACGCACCACACCAGGGTGTGCGTCTCGATGAACTCGCCGTCGTCCAGGGTCACTCCGGTCGGCCCGGCGCGTTTGACGGAGGTACGGGTCCGTACGTCGACACCGCGCCGGCGCAGTACCCGGTCCGCGGTGGTGGAGAGCCTGCGGTCCAGTTCGGGCAGGACGCGCGGGGCGATGTCGAGGAGCATCCAGCGGGGCCTGCACGCATGGCGCCAGGCGGGCTGTTTGCGGACCAGGGCATCGGTGAAGAGCTGGCCCTGAGCGGCGACTTCGGTGCCGGTGTAGCCCGCCCCGACCACGACGAAGGTGGTACGGGCGGCTGCCTCGCCATGGTCGGCGGTATCGGCGGCCAGCTCTATCTGGCGGGTGACATGGTCGCGCAGATAGAGCGCCTCGGGTAGTCCGCGGAAGCCGTGCGCGTACTCGGCGACGCCGGGCACCGGCAGCAGTTTGTTGACACTGCCCACGGCCAGGACGAGCCGGTCGTACGTCAGCTCGCCGCGCTCGCCCTCCGGTCCCCGGTAGCCGACACACCGCGATTCCAGGTCGACATGGTCGGCCTCGCCGAGGACGAGCCGTACGCGCCGCAGGGTCCCGGGGAGGGAGACGGTCACTCGGCGCGCCTCCAGAATGCCCGCGGCGACCTGGGGCAGGAGCGGGAGATAGAGAAAGTAGTCCGTGGGGTTCAGCAGGACCACTTCCGCTCTGCCCTTCAGGCGGCGGGAGAGCGTGTGGGCGGCTTCGTAGCCGGCGAATCCAGCCCCGACGATGACTATGCGTTTCTGGCTCACGTTCGACTCCGGACTGTTACATAACGGGTCGTACGGGACGACTTGTCACGTGCCCGCCGAGGGCGGCGACAAACACCCCGGCCCGCCGCGCGCCCCGCGGACCCCGCAGCACGAGCCGCCCCACCTGGGCTTCTTCCGCCGGTTGACACGGTGGGGAGAGGTGGGAAGGTGGACCCAGAGGAAGGAGCCGCCCCTTCCCACCGGCAGGACCCCGACGCGCCGGCGCACGGCCGGCCCGCGGGGAGCGAGGCCCTGGGAGTACGACGTGAGCGGCGACGGCGACGAGAGTGACGGGCTGATGGGTGACGAGGTCTACCAGCCGGACGGCTCGGAGATCATCGACGACGAGGGCATCCTCGACCCCGAGGACACCCTGCTCGACCGCGGCTCCGACCCCTTCGACGAGGGCTGGTCGCCGCCGGAGCGCCCGCTGGGCGTGGAGCACACCGGGACGACGGCCGCCGAGCAGCGCAGGGGCGAGACGCTGGACCAGCGGCTCGCCGAGGAGGTCCCCGATCTGACGGCCCCGGTGGGGGACGGCATCGGCGATCTGCCGTACGGAGAGGGCGAGACGCTCGACGACGAGGTCGGCGACGACCGCTCGGGGCGACTGGTGGCGCCCGACGAGGGAGCGCACGAGGACGCCGAGAAGGACATGATCGCGAGCGATGTGGGGATCGACGGTGCCGCGGCGTCGGCGGAGGAGGCCGCGGTGCATCTCATTCCGTACACGGAGGAGTCCGAGGTCCCGTATGCCGACGAGGACGAGATGCCGTACGGCGACGAGGACGAGTACGGGCCGCCGTGAGCCGCGGGAGCACGGCGAACGCGGTGCTGCGAGCACGGCGGACGAAACGCGGTGAGAGCGCGGCAGAGGCGGTACACGACAAGCGACGTACACCGGAGGCGAGCGCCGTACACCGGAAGCGGGTGAACTCCCGCGTGGTGTACGGCGCTTCTTCTGGATGTACGGCACGTCAGCGCGGGTCACATGCGGTCAGGCCGGTACGGGAACGGCCGGCCGGACCGGAAGAGCCGGGAGATCCGGGAAGGGGGCGGGCTCCGGGACCGGCTGGCGCCGCGCGGCGTCGAGTCCGCCGAGCGGGGCCCGCGGCCCCCGCGGTATGTCCTGCGGGCTGCGCACACTTCTGGTGAACCAGATGACCTTGCCCTGGGCCGTGGGGCAGGTGCCCCAGCTGTCGCTCAGCGCGGCGACCCGCGCCAGCCCTCCGCCGCCCGCGGTACGCAGCCGGGGCATCCTGGGGCCGTTGTCCTCGACGGACACCGTGAGATGGCGGCCCGTCCAGCGCAGTTCGAGTACACAGTGGTTGTCGTCGCCGGTATGACGATGGACATTGGTCAGAAGTTCGGCGACGGCCCTGCCGACGGGATCGACGTGCAGTTCGAGCTTCCAGCGCCGGAGATGGGCTGCGACGATATGCCGGAGCTGCGCGACGCGCTCCGGGGAGGCGTGCAATTCCACCACGTGGTGACGGGCGAGTGGAACTGTCATGGTCGAGGCTCCTCACGCAGAGGCCCACAGGCTTCGCCACGTTGTACCCCTGCCGCCGGCGTCAACCGCGTACCGCTGCCGCGTACCCGTACCACTGCTGACGACGTACCAACGACCCCCGAGCACGAAGCGTGAGCGATAACCACTTCTGGGTCATCCTCAGGGTGAGGTCGCCTCTCCATGACCGCAACATGAAGGCGGTTCACGCCCAGGACACCGGCGCTTACCCGCTCTCCAGGCGCACCTGGATCTCCTCCTCCTGGTCGCCGAAGGCCGTTCCGATGTCACGGACGGTGAACACGGAGGCCAGGGTTTTCCGCATGCTGTCCACCGCGGTGTAGCCGCCCTGAAGGGTGGCCGTCAGTGGTGCGTCCAGCTTCGCGGGTCCCGGCTTCCTGCGCATTCGGGAGGCGTCGTACGTCGCGATCCATACGGTGGGACGGCGCTCGGCCACCTCCCGGGGGATGTCGTCGGCGGCGCGGTCGCAGGCGAAGGCGGTGCGCAGCACACCGAACACGGCGTGCGCGTCCTCCTTCGCCCCGTTGGTGAGCGCCACCACGACCTCGTCCACGGGCGGGCGCGTACCCTTCCCGGAACTGTTCCCGGAACTCTTCGCGGAACTCTTCACGGGAATCGCTCCTCTCGTTGTCCTTCCAGGCTCTCCCCGGCGGCTCGGACCCGGTGTCGTCGGATCCCGAGGTCCTCCGATCCCGGGTATCTCAGATCCCGAGTTCCTTCAGGAGCGTCGCGCAGAAGGCGTCGAGGTCCGCGGGTTTCCTGCTGGTGATCAGGGTGCTGGGCGCGGAGGTGTCGACCATGACCTGGTCGTCGACCCAGGTGGCGCCCGCGTTGCTCAGATCGGTCCGCAGGCTCGGCCACGAGGTCATCGTCCTGCCGTGCACCACATCGGCCTCGATCAGCGTCCACGGCGCATGGCAGATCGCCGCCACCGGCTTGCCCGCGTCGAAGAAGCCCTTGACGAACGACACGGCTTTCGGGTCCATCCGCAGGGCGTCCGGATTGGCGACGCCCCCGGGCAGGACCAGCGCGTCGTAGTCGTCCACGCCGCTCTCGGACACCGTGCTGTCGACGGGGAACGTGTCCGCCTTGTCCAGGCCGTCAAAGGCCTGGATCTCCCCGGGTGCCGTGGAGACCAGTACGCGATCGCCGCCGGCGTCGCCCACCGCCTGCCACGGTTCGGTCAGCTCGACCTGCTCCACGCCCTTGGGGGCCATGAGGAATGCCACTCGCATGGGATTCACACTCTTTTCGTACAGTTTTGTACTGTCTCGTTCGTGCCTCTCTCCTCTTACTTGTGAAATTCTTCCCGATTTCCGGCGGGCGAGCGCGTCGGGGCGGTGGCGGTACGGAGGCGTCCCGCCAGGTCCGCGGTCCGGTGGCGCAGCCGCTGGAGCGGAGTGGCCGGCAGTTCGCGGGCCGCGCCGCGCGCGTAGTACCGCTCGACGTAGAACTGGCCGACGGACAGCACGCTGGTGACCGCGATGTACCAGAGGGTCGCCACCATCAGCAGCGGGATCACCTGGTACGTGCGGTTGTAGATGAGCTGCACCGAGAAGAGCAGGTCCTGTACGGCGAGGACGCTCACGATGCTCGTCCCCTTCAGAGTGCCTATGAGCATATTGCCCGCGGTCGGGACGATGGAGCGCATCGCCTGCGGCACGATGATCCGGCGCAGCACCCGCCCGCGGCTCAGCCCCAGCGCCTGCGCGGCCTCGGTCTGTCCGCTGTCCACGGAGAGGATGCCGCCGCGCACCACCTCCGCCGCGTAGGCCGCCTCGTGCAGGGTGAGCCCGATCAGGGCGGTGAGTCCCGCGCCGAAGAGGTTCACGGTCTTGAAGGTGAGGAATTCGGGGCCGAAGGGGATCCCGACGCCGAGCGTCGGATAGAGCGCGCCGATGTTGAACCAGAACAGGAGCTGCACCAGCAGCGGGGTGGATCTGAAGATCCATACGTATCCCCAACTGATCGTGCGCAGAACGGGGTTGGCGGACAGCCGCATGACGGCGAAGACGGTGCCGATCAGGAATCCCAGCACCATCACACCCGCGGTGAGCCAGAGGGTGAGCAGCAGTCCGTCCAGTACGGCGGGCGTGGTGAAGTACTGGCCCACCACACTCCACTGGAACCGCTCGTTGCGGACGACCGAGTTGACGACCATCGCGAGAAAGAGCAGCGCCACGGTGCCGGACAGCCACCGGCCGAGGTGACGGCGGGGCACGATACGGGTGATCTCATCGGCCCCGGGCGGCGACAGATCCCGCTTCGGAGAGGCCGCGCCCGAGGAAGACGTGTCCGAAGAAGGCGTGTCCGAGGAGGGCGTGCCTGAAGGGGACGGGCCTGGGGAGGACGGGCCTGATACACCGAGGACATCGGGGGTTGCGGACATGAGGGGGCTCCGGCGGGAGAGAGCGGGCGGCGGTGGACTGCGTACTGCGGACCTCTTCGCGCACACCGCGTCCCTCAACACGGCCGGTACGCCCCGGTGCCGGCCCCGGTTTCACTCAACGGCCGGGCACCACTGGGTCGTACGTCCCTCGATCGTACGGGCGGACTCGGCGCCCTTGTCAAGGAGCGGCGGTGCCGGACCACAGTGCGGGCACCGGTTGACTTCGGTGAACGTACCGTGCTCAATTGGCTCCATGCAGAAGCAGCCGCCGTTGGTCACCCGCGGCCACATCGACTTCGGTCGAGTGTGGTCCGCCTCTTGTTGCGCCTGACGCCCTTCCCGGCACCAGTCGCATCTGACCCGGCAGCGGGCCGTCCGACCGGCCCCTCCCTCCCTCGGTGATTCCGCGGCGGGCCTCTCTCCGCTTCTCCTCCGGGCGCACGCTGCCGTCGTCTCCCTGACGTTCCACGCGCCATTCCGCTGTCTGCGCCATCGCTTCCGAGTCGCCGTCCGCGAGCTTCCGAGTTCCGCCTGCCCGCGTCTGCCACAGCTCTTCCGTCGAGCCGCCGTCCCGCGTCCCGCGGCGTGTGCCCAGGGTTCCTTCGGCATGCCCTCCGGCCGCGTACGGGCGGCTCCTCTTCCCCGCTCGAAAGGTCCGTCATGCCTGTGGAGTTCCTCGGTATCGCCGCCACCCACGACGGGTCGGAGACGAATCCCCGCTCCGGCGCCGCGTTCGACAAGGAGTACACGCTCAGGCTCGCCCGCGCCCATGAGGACCACGGCTGGGACCGGGTGCTGTTCGCGTACGGTTCGGGCTCGCCCGATCCGGCGCCGGCTGCCGCGTTCATCGCCTCCCGGCTGGACCGGCTCCAGATCCTGCTGGCGCACCGGCCGAACGTGTCGTATCCGACGTATGCCGCCAAGACCTTCGCCACGCTGGACCGGATCAGCGAGGGGCGGCTCACGGTCCACTTCATCACCGGAGGCAACGACCACGAGCAGGGCCGCGAGGGCGACACGCTCACCAAGGACCGGCGCTACTCGCGGACGCGCGAGTACATCGAGATCGTCAAGCGGATCTGGACCTCGCACGAGGCCTTCGACCACGAGGGCGAGCACTACCGCTTCCACGACTTCGTCAGCGATGTGTTCCCGGTCCAGCAGCCGCGGCCCGGTGTGTCGTTCGGCGGCTCCTCACCCGCGGCGTACGAGGCGGGCGGCGCCGAGGCCGACATCTACTGCCTGTGGGGCGAGCCGCTGGAGAAGACCGCGGAGCAGATCGAGGCGGTGCGGGCCGCGGCGCTGGCGGCCGGGCGCCCGGCACCGCCCCGTATCCAGGTGGCCTTCCGCCCGATCATCGCCCCGACCGAGGAACTGGCCTGGGAGAAGGCCCACCGGACGGTGGACGCGATCAAGGCGCGCAGGGAGCAGGGCGATCCGGTCCTGGTGCGCCACCACCGCCGGGGAGAGCCCGAGAACACCGGGTCGCAGCGGCTGATCGCGATCGCGGAGTCGGGCGAGCGCTACGACCGGGCGCTGTGGACCGCAACCGCCGCCGCCACCGGCGGCGCGGGCAACTCCAACGCCCTGGTCGGTACGCCCGAGACGGTCGCCGCGGCGCTGCTCGACTACTACGACCTGGGCGTGGACATCATCTCCGCCCGTGGCTACGACCTGCTCGACGACGCCGTCGACTTCGGCCGTCACGTCATCCCGCTGGTCCGTGAAGAGGTCGCCAAGCGGGACGCCGAGCGCGCGGCCGAGGGCGCGCGGAGCCTGGCCGAGGCGGGCTGATGACCTCCGTCGCCGAGCCGGGCGGGCAGACCTGGGTACGGACGGCCCTCTCGGATCCGCTGGTGCTGCCGATGCTGAGCGAGCTGGGCCGGGAGTACGCCACCCGCTACGGCATCGACTCGCGGGACGAGCTGGCCCGCTATCCGGACGAGGAGTTCGAGCCTCCGCACGGGGCCCTGCTGCTGTTGCTGGAGGACGGCGAGCCGGTCGCCGGGGGCGCGTTCCGCCGGTACGACAGCACCACGGCCGAGCTGAAGCGGATCTGGACGCACTCCGCGCACCGGCGGCGGGGGCTGGCCCTGCGGGTGGTCGGCGAGCTGGAACGTACCGCCGCCGCACGGGGCTACCGCCGGATCCATCTGACCACCGGGCCGCGCCAGCCCGAGGCGCGAGGGCTCTATCTCACCGCCGGATACACACCCCTGTTTGACACGAGCGCCGATCCGGAGACCATCGGCCCGCTGCCGTTCGAGAAGGATCTCGCCGGCCGTCCCGCCGGCTCCGCCGAAGGAAAGGTATGACCCCGTGCGCCCCCTGATCCCGGGCCGTACGCGGCCCGCGCGCCGCGACGACAGGCCCGTACGTCCCGTACGTTCACCGCGCCCGTCGCGCGGCCGACTGCCGGCCGTCCTCGCCGCGGCCCTGCTGCTCCCCGTCCTGGCGGGATGCGGTGCGGACACGGTGTCCGGCCCCGGGCCGGCGGGCGCCGCCTCGCCCGCGCCCTCGGACGACGTCACCTCGTCGCTGAAGAAGAACGCGGCGCTGGCGAACCTGCTGCCCGCGGACGTCCGCGCGCAGGGCACGCTCCGTATCGCCTCCTTTGTGGGGGCGCCGCCCAGCGCGTACTTCCCGGACACCTCGACCCGTGAGCCGGCCGGCCTGGACATCGACATCGCCGATGCCGTCAGCAAGCTGCTGGGGCTGCGACTGGAGCGCCAGGACGCGAGTTTCGAGGCGATCCTGCCCGCGCTCGGCAGCGGGAAGTACGACCTGGGCACCGGGAACTTCGGTGTCACCGACGAGCGGCGCAAGACGATCGACTTCGTCACCTACATCAATGACGGGCAGGGGTTCGCCGTCCGCAAGGACGACACGAGCCTCGACAAGGTGACCACGCTGGAACAGCTCTGCGGCAAGACCGTCGGCACGTCGGCGGGCACCACCTTCGAGGCGACGCTCAATTCGCAGAAAGGTGTCTGCGCGGACGCGGGCAAGAAGCCGTACAAGGTCAAGGTCTTCTCCGACCAGGGCGCCATCACGACCAGTCTTCAGCAGGGTCGGATCGATGTGGTCATGTCGACCATCAACGGGCTGCGCTACCAGGCGGCCCAGCCCGCGGCCGGGGTCAGGTTCCTGGGCGAGTTCCACCGGCTCGATGTCGGTTTCGCGTTCGCCAAGGGCTCGCCGCTGCTCAAGGCGTTCCAGGGGGCGGTCAACGAGCTGATCGAGAACGGCACATACGGCCGGATCCTCGAAAAGTGGGGGACGCGGGACTCCGCCATCGAGGAGTCGCAGATCAGTCCGCCCGAAGCGAAGTAGCCGGCAGGAGCCTCCGATGGATACCGCAACCGGCACTCCGGCCGGCACCCCGCCCGTACCGCCGTCCGCGGCACCGCCGACTCCCGTACCGGCGCAGGCTTCCGCGCCGGCCGGTGTCCGTACGGGCGTGCTGACGAGTACGGAAGACCTCGCGGCGCTGAAGGTCGTGCCCGCGCGCCACCACTGGCGGTGGGTGGCGGGGGCGGCGGCGCTGGTCGTCGTCGCGCAGTTCGTCCACGGTCTGGTCACCAATCCGGGCTGGGACTGGGACACCTTCTTTCTCTATCTGTCCACGGACACCGTGCTGAAGGCCGTCTGGGTGACGCTCCAGCTCACCGCCTACGGCACGGTCCTGGGCTTCGCGCTCGGGGTCGTCCTGGCCTTCATGCGGCTGTCGCGCAGCGCGATCCTGCAGACGGTCGCCTGGACGTACATCTGGGCGTTCCGCTCGATCCCGCTCATCGTCCAGCTTCTGTTCTGGTTCAACCTCGCTTACCTGTATCAGGAGTTGGGGGTCGGCGTCCCGTTCGGTCCGGTGCTGTGGAGCTTCGACACGATGAACCTGGTCGGCGCCATGTCGGCCGCCGTCATCGGGCTGGCCCTGCACCAGGCCGCGTACGCCGCGGAGATCGTGCGCGGCGGGATCATCTCGGTGGACGGCGGGCAGTTGGAGGCCGCGGCGGCGCTGGGCATCCCCCGGCCGCGGCAGCTCCGCCGGATCCTGCTGCCGCAGGCGATGCGCGGCATCCTGCCCAATGCCGCCAACGAGGTCATCTCCCTCTTCAAGGGCACCTCGATCGTCTCGGTGATGGCGATCGGCGAGCTGTTCTACCAGGTCCAGGTGATCTACGGACGGAACGGCCGGGTCGTACCGCTGCTGATGGTCGCGACCGCCTGGTACATCCTGCTCACCACCCTGCTGTCCATCGCCCAGTACTACGTGGAGCGGCACTTCGCGCGCGGCGCCGAGCGCACTCCCCCGCCCACCCCGCTCCAGCGGGCCAGAAGCTTCACCCGCAGGATGCGGGCCGCTGCCGCCACCGGAGGTTTTCCGCGATGACTGCCGACACCGACGCCACGGGTGAGAACAGCGGCGAGCTGATGGTCGATGTGCGGGGTGTGCACAAGAACTTCGGCACGCTGGAGGTGCTGCGCGGGGTCGACCTCCAGGTCCGCACGGGCGAGGTCACCGTCGTACTGGGCCCCTCGGGCTCGGGGAAGTCGACCCTGCTGCGCAGCATCAACCACCTCGAAAAGCTCAACCGCGGGTACGTCAGCATCGACGGCGAGCTGATCGGATACCGCCGCTCCGGCTCCAAGCTGCATGAACTCAAGGAGCGGGAGGTCCTGAAGCAGCGGCTCCACATCGGCTTCGTCTTCCAGAACTTCAATCTCTTCCCGCATCTCACCGTCGTCGAGAACATCATCGAGGCCCCGGTCTCCGCGCTGCGCCGACCCCGCAGGGCCGCCGTGGACCAGGCCGCCCGGCTGCTGGAGCGGGTGGGTCTCGCCGACAAGGCCGACGCATATCCGCGGCAGCTCTCCGGTGGTCAGCAGCAGCGGGTGGCCATCGCCCGGGCGCTGGCGCTGGAGCCCAAGGTGCTGCTCTTCGACGAGCCCACCTCGGCGCTCGACCCCGAACTGGTCGGCGAGGTCCTCGATGTGATCAAGGATCTGGCCCGTAGTGGCACCACCATGATCGTGGTCACGCATGAGATCGGCTTCGCCCGCGAGGTCGCCGACACCGTGGTGTTCATGGACGACGGACTGGTCGTCGAGCAGGGTCCGCCGGCCGAGGTGCTCGACCGGCCGCGCCATGAGCGGACCAAGGCCTTTCTCTCCAAGGTCCTGTGACGATCCCGCCCTTTCAACTCCCTCTCATCCGCCCGTATCCAGCGAGGAGCCCTCCGTGCCGTCCAGACGTACCCGCCTCCGCACCACCGCCGCACTGCTCGGCCTGATCACCGTGCTCTCCCTCTCGGCCTGCGGCGATCCGGCCGACGGCGCCACCGACGAGGTGTCGGCCAAGGGCTCCGGGAACGAGGGGCTGAAGATCAATCTTGGCCCTGACCAGAAGCGGATCAGCACGGCGAAGGTCGAGTCCGTCGCCGCGCTCGTCCCCGCGGCCATCCGGAAGCGCGGCACCCTGGAGATCGTCAACTCTGCCGGTTCCGTACCGCCGTTGGACTTCTACGCGACCGACGACAGGACGGTGATCGGGGTGGAGCCGGACATCGCCTCGCTGGTCGCGGATGTGCTCGGGCTGAAGCCTCACTACAACACGGTCGACTGGGCGAACATCTTCGTCGGCCTGGACAGCGGGAAGTACGACGCCGGGTTCGGCAACATCACCGTCACGGAGGAGCGCAAGGAGAAGTACGACTTCGCCACCTACCGTCTGGACAATCTGGCGTTCGAGACGAAGAAGGGCGGTGGCGACTGGAAGGTCGCGGGCCCCGAGGACGTGGCGGGTAAGACGATCGGCGTGGCCTCCGGCACCAACCAGGAGAAGCTGCTGGTCGACTGGAGCGAGCAGAACGTCAAGAACGGTCTGAAGGCCACGGACATCAAGTACTACCAGAACGCGAGCGACTACTACCTCGCGCTCGGCTCCGGCCGCCTCGACGCCTATCTCGGCCCCAACCCCACCGCCGCCTACCATGCCGCCGCCACCGGCGAGACCGAGATCATCGGTACGTACTCGGGCGGCGGTGCCGAGGTACAGGGCAAGATCGCGGCCACCACCAAGAAGGACAACGGCCTGGTCAAGGCGCTTCAGCAGGCGCTCGACACCGTGATCAAGAACGGTACGTACGAGAAGGTGCTGGCGCGCTGGGGCCTGACGAGCGAGGCCGTGACCTCCTCCGAGCTGAACCCGCCGGGGCTGCCGAAGACCGCTCCGTAACCCGCTTCGAGCCCGTCCGCCGTACGAGGTACGAGGTACGAGGACAGAACACGGCGGCCCGTCCGCCGCCCGAGGACGACCCGGCCGCCCGACGGGCCCGGCGAAAGCCCCCGTACCCCCGAACGGGTTGTCGGCATCCCTGACCCGGTGTCGTCCGCCGTGGGAGAGCCGGGCGGCCCGGCCACGCCGATGAGACTCACGGATGTGACGGATACGCAGGGAGAAGGCGGCGCCGACGGCCGGGGAAGCCGGGACGGCGGGCGGGCCCGGAACACGGAGGACACCGAAGGCACGCCCGTGCCCGTCGTCGTGGAGAAGCCCGACGCGCACCAGGCGATGCTGCTGCGGCAGGTGGGCCATGAGTGGGGGCGGGTGTCCGCCACCCGTGACGCCTGGCGCGCGGCGCTGCCGGTGGATCCTGACGTCGGCAGCTATCCCGATCCGGCGCAGATCGTGCCGGCCCGCTTCGGCCGGATCGTCCAGGTGCCTCCGCTGGGCGGACTGCCGCTGCCCGCGGATGTGGGCGTGGTGGAAGCGGGCACGCCGGGGCGGCGCCGGCCGGGTCCGTGGCTGCGGCACGCACTGCTGGGGGCGCCGCTGCGGAGCACGGCGATCGCGCGGGAGCGGATGCGGAAGACCGTGGCGCTGCCGGTCCTCTCGGCGGACGCGCTGTCGTCGGTCGCGTACGGTCCCGAGGCGCTGCTGGCCGTGCTGGTACTGGCCGGTACGGCGGGGCTCGTGTACGCGGTGCCGGTGGCCGGGGCGATCGTCTTCCTGATGCTCGCAGTCGGGCTGTCGTACCGTCAGACGATCCGCGCGTACCCGCACGGCGGCGGCTCGTACATCGTCGCGACGGACAATCTCGGCCGGGTGCCGGGGCTGATGGCCGCGGCCGGTCTGCTGACGGACTATGTCCTGACGGTGGCGGTCTCCGTCTCGTCCGGGATGGCGGCGGTCACCTCGGCGCTTCCGGGGCTGGCCGACGATGTCGTGCTGATCGGGCTGCTGGTCATCGCCGTGCTGCTGGCGGGGAATCTACGGGGTGTCAGACAGGCGGGCGCGCTGTTCGCGGCACCGACGTACGCCTTTGTGATCGCCGTGCTCGCGCTGGTGGCCGCGGGTCTGTACGACGCGGCGGGGCGGGGCTTCCAGCCCGTGCCCGCGCCTTCGACACACGCGGTCGAGGGGGTCGGTCTGCTGCTGGTGATGCGGGCGTTCGCCTCGGGGTCGACGGCGATGACCGGTATCGAGGCGATCTCGAACGCGGTGCCCGCGTTCGAGCCGGTCGCCTGGCGCAATGCCCGTACGACACTGTCCTGGATGATCGGACTGCTCGTCACCCTGTTCGCGGGCACGATCGCGGTGGTCCATCTGTCGGGTGTGGTGCCCGAGTCGCAGGAGACCGTCCTCTCCCAGCTCGCCCATCTCAGCTTCGGCTCCGGCGGGATGTACATCTTCATCCAGGCGGCGACGGCACTGGTGCTGCTGCTGGCGGCGAACACCGCGTTCAACGACTTTCCACGGGTGCTGTATCTGCTGGCGCGCGACGACCACGCACCCCGGATCTTTCTGCGGCTCGGGGACCGGCTGGCGTTCAGCAACGGCATCATCCTGCTGTCCGTGCTGGCCGCGGTGATCTTCGCGTCCTTCGACGGGAAGACCGCGTCACTCATTCCGCTGTACGCCGTCGGGGTCTTTCTCGCCTTCACCCTGTCGCAGTGCGGCATGGTGGTCCACTGGTGGCGGCGACGCGACCGGCACTGGCGCAAGAGCCTCGCCTTCAACGCGACGGGCGCCGTGCTCTCGGCCGTGGTCTTCATCACGGCGGGCATCACCAAGTTCACCGAGGGCGCGTGGCTCGCCATTCTCACCATCGCCCTGTTCCTGCTGGTGACCACCAGGATCAGGCGCCATTACGACACGGTGCGCGGGGCGCTGCGGCTGCACGCGCGGAGCATCGAGATCCCGGGCCGTACGCTCCGGGCGCGGCCGGAGACCCGTGCACCGGAGGAGGAGGAAGAGAAGAAGGAGGGGAAGGAGGGCGCCGAGGGCCCGTCAGAGCGCGTCCCCGTCAGGAAGAGACGGGTGGAGCGCAGGGAACGGAAGAAGCCGGAGGCGCCCGAGGAGGAGCAGGAGCAGACCCCCGAGGAGATCAGACATCTCTCCGTCGTCCTGGTCGACGAGCTGCACCAGGCGAGCATGCGCGCCCTGGCCTATGCCGCCTCTCTCCAGCAGCCCGTGCTGGCCCTGCATGTGAGTCCCAGTGACGAGGACGCCCGGCGCTTCCGCGAGAGCTGGCAGCTCTGGGGCGACCATCTGCCGCTGAGAATCGTCATTTCCCCCTACCGGGCCATCGTGACCCCGCTGATCAGCTATATCGAGCAATTGCACCATCAGCGCCCCGATCTGACGATCACCGTCATCCTGCCCGAGATCGTCGTACGCCACTGGTGGCACCGCATCCTGCACAGCCCGCTGGCGGGGCGGCTGCGCCGGGCGCTGCGACCGCTGCCCAAGATCGTGGTGACGACCGTGCCCTTCCATGTGTACGGCGGGGTGTACGACGGCCCTGAGCCCTCCGGGGAGGCGGAAAGCGTATGGAATGCTCAGCCACTGTCCTGATTGGTCGATTTGTCGGTTTCATCCTAGGGTGGGCGATGGCACTGCCCAGGGAGGGCAAGTGTGTCTACACGAGGAGCCCATGATGCTTTCTCAGACCATCCGGCCGGGAGAAATCACCCTGGACCACCGCGCGTTGGGTGCGGCCATGGCCGAGCCCGAGGCCCCTTACAGCGATGCGCCGGTCTACGCGCCGGAGGCGGCGGGCCTGCTGCTTCTGCTGTTGCTTCTGTCCCCGAAGGAGCCAAAGGAGCCGAAGGGCCTGTGAGCCAGGACCGGTCGCGGACCACCTACCAAGAATCAGCGGCCGGCCTGGCACGGCGTGCCCTCGGCGCCCTTCACGGCGCCGGGGGCACGGCCATGGTCGCCGAACATGTCGAGAGCGAGCGGGACCCCGGCGCGGCACTGGCTGCCATCCGTATCCTCGGCGCGGATGTCCTCGCCCCGGCCGTACTGGCGGGCACCGCGTTCCATCCGCTGGACGCGGAGGCCGTGGCCTTGTCCTTCACGGCCCTGCCGCCCTCGCGGGAGGAGCCGCTGCCGCCGCCGACCGGGCCCGAGGAGCCCTGGCTGATGGCCTGGCGCGACTGGGGCACGGTCACCCTGCTGACCGTCCTGACCAGCGGAGACACCGCGCGTACGGGTGTCCCCCGGCCGACCTCGCCGCCTGCCGGGGTGGCCGCGCCAAGGGACGGTACGGGGTGGGCGGACTGGTCGGTCAGGATGGGCCGGCTCTCCGCGCTGGCGCTGCCGGGGCTGGAGAGTCCGGTGCACGACGCGGCGCGCGGCGCACCGCTGGCACTGGCCCGCGGCGCGACCCGTGCCGTACTGCGCAGGGACTATCCGACCGCCGCGCGGATCGTACGGTGGCTGGCGTGGCTGCACGCGGACGGGGTGGAGCTGCCGCTCGACCCGGCGCCGCTGGTGGAGCACATCGGGCTGATGGCGGGCGGTGACCGGCTGGCGCTGGACACGGCGATCGCGCGCCGACTGATCGACGTCTGACGACCGCTCATGGGCGACCGGCTGCCCGTACGTACAGCCTCACCGCCGGGACCGCCGCCCGCACTGCCGCTCGGCACCGCCGATCTCAACCGACCCGACCGCCACGCCGCTCGTCCCGGGCCGCTGCCCGTTTCAACTTCAACGAACCGCCGGGCCGCGCCCGCTCACCGCGCCTCCCTTTCCCGCTGATCCCCACCGACCGCATCCTCCCGTTTCCGTATCCCCACTCGCTCACCAGGCCCTGTCTGACAGACCGTCACCCGATCGGACCGAGACCCCGTCATGCCGATGCCCGTCACACAAACCGCCCATCGGATCACGTCCCGCGCCCTGACCTGGCTTCACTCGAACCGCGAGCACAGCACGCTCCCGCCCGGCACCACCGCCGAACTCGCCGAGCCCGACAGTGTCTACAAGCCCCTCGGCGAGACCGCTCTCGCCGCCTCCCTCGTGCTGCGCGAGGCGGTGGCCGGCAGCACCGAGCTGCGTCTCGCCCGCGAGCTGCTGGACTTCTCCTGGGAGCAGCTCGGCGCCGGCGCCATGCTCCATGAGCGGCTGCTGCGCTATCCGATGATGAGCGACCCGCTGGAGACCTACACCCACTTCGCCAGGAGCGGCTACCGCCACGAGGGTCTTGACCGGCTGCTCGCGCACACCACCTCGCTCCGCTCCGCCCGCGCCGTCGAGGTGATGCCCAACCGGCGTCTCGCCATCGCCAACGCCGCCCGGGTCGGCGGGTTCGACCAGGGCGACCGGGCCGCGGACTGGGCCGCGCTGACCCGGGCGACCTGGCTGGGCGCGCTCCCGGAGCCATGGCTCATCGACTGGATGACCGCCTACCACATGACGCACACGGTCTTCCATCTCACCGACTGGGGCCGCGTCCCCGCCGATCTGCCCGTCGAACTGGCCGCCTATCTCACCGACTGGCTGCCCGCCTGGATCGACATCTGGGCCGAGATCGCCGAGTGGGACCTGGTGGCCGAACTGATGATCGTCGGCAGTTCGCTGCCCGATCCCCTCTGCGACCCGGCGGACTGGGAGCGGCTCGCCCGCCTCCAGCACGAGGACGGGCTGATGCCCCGCGACGGCCACCCCGTCGCCGGGGATGCCGGCGAACGCTTCGCGGCGCACCACCACACCACCGTGGTGGCCGCGGTCGCCGGTACGCTCGCCGTCTCCCGCACCCTCGGCACCCGTCGATGACGACGGGCACCGCCGGGACGGCACAGGCGGCGCCGGCCGACCCCCGGCCGGCGCCGCCCGCCTGGGCCCACGGTCCCGCGGCGGCCATCGCCGGCGCGGCCCGTGGCGCCACCGGGGTCGCCGTGGCGCTCCGGCACGGTGACCGGCGGGCCGTGCTGACCTATGGCAGCACCGCGCGCGAGGGCGGGTCACCGGTCACGGCCGCCACCCGGTTCGAGACCGGTTCGCTGACCAAGTGCCTCACCGCGCTGCTGCTGGCCGAACTGGCCGCCTGCGGCGAGGTCTCGTACGACGATCCGCTCACCCGGTTCCTGCCGAACGGCACCGTTCCCGCACCGCGCGGCGGGCCCATCACCCTGCTTCACCTGGCCACCCACACCTCCGGGCTGCCCCGGCTGCCGCCCGGGCTGCTCGCCGGGGCGGTCCCGCGCTGGTTCACCAATCCGTACGCCGGCTTCCGCACCGACGATCTGCTGCGCGCGCTCGCCAGGACCCGGCTGTCCGCCCCTCCGGGCGAGCGGGTGCGGTACTCCAACTTCGGTGTGGGGCTGCTCGGGCATCTCCTGGCGCGGGCGGTGCCGGGCCGGCGGGGGTACGGGGAACTGCTCGCGGACCGGGTGCTGGACCCGCTCGGTCTGTACGGAACGACCTGCGCGCCCGGTGTTCCGCAGGCCACCGGCCATCTGCACGGACGCCCCCGGCCGCCCTGGCGGATCCCGGGGCTCGCCCCGGCGGGCGCGATCCTGTCCACCGCCGGTGATCTGCTGACCCTGCTCGACGCCCTGCTGGATCCCCCGACCGGTCCTGGGGCCCTGCCGACGCCCCTCGGAACGGCGCTCGCGGATGTGGTCCGCCCCCGGCTCGCGCTGCCCGGCGGCACCAGGCGGCTGGCGCTCGTCTGGAACATCCGGGTCCGGCCGGACGGCGATGTGTACCACCACTCCGGCGGCACCAGGGGCTTCACCGCCTTCGCCGGATTCTGTCCGTACCACCGCACCGCCGTGGCAGCCCTGGCGAACTCCGGCCCAACCGTCGGCCAGCACTTCATCCAGAGTGCCTATCAGGCGCTGTTGTCACTGCCGAAGCTGTCCTGACGTATCGTCATGTCTTCTTGAGGGAAGGCGTGTTCAGCCGCCGATCGGTGGCAGATCGGGGCCGATGGTGAGGGTCACCGTGCCCGGGGCGGCTCTGTCCGAGAAGACCGGGACCACGCCCGGGATCCGTGCCGCCACCGTTCTGGCCTGCGCGGCGAGGCCCTCCGGGTGGACGAGCGTGGTACGGGCGGCCCGTGCGGGCGCGTTGCCGGTCACGGCGATACGGAAACCCAGCGCGCGCAGCCGCCCGGCCGTCTCACGGGCCCTGCCGGTCACACCGGTGCCGTTGAGGACGGTGATACGGATGGTGTTCGCCGCCGGGGGCAGGGTGCGGGCCGCCTCGTTCAGATTGGCCTCGGTCATCTCCCGGTCGAGGGCGAGAGCGGTGAACAGCCGCCGCGCGGCATGGGCGTTCCAGACGACATTGGCCTTGTCGCTCGGAACGTCCCGCTCCCGTGGGTAGTTGGGGACTGTCAGAAACGAAATGCGCTCGGTGGGAACCCTCTTGAGGTCCGAGGCCAGTTCGTAGAGGGGCTTCAGACCGGCGAGTTCGGGATCGGTGGTCAGCGATCCGGTGGCCGAGTCGAGGAATCCGTACAGGGCTCCGGGGTCATAGAGCCTGGCCTTGGCCCGGTCGGCGAGGGCCCGCATGAACTCCTGCTGGCGGCCGATCCGTCCGATGTCCGTTCCGTCGCCGAGGCTGTAGCGGGCCCGCACATAACCGAGGGCCTGGGAGTCCCTGACCGTCTGGCAGCCCGCGCGCAGATCGAGATGGGCCTTTCTGTCGTGGATGGGCCGCCGGGGACAGACCTCGACTCCGCCCAGGGCGTTGACCATTCCGGTGAACCCGCGGAAGTCCACGATGAGGAAGTGGTCGACGCGGACGCGGGTGTTCTCCTCGACGGTCCTGATCGTACAGGCGGCGGCCCTGCCCGTGTCGCCGGTCGAACCGCCGATCGCGAAGGCCGCGTTGATCTTGAAGTGGTGCGGTACGGAGTAGGCGCCGCCGCCCTGGTCGCAGCCGGGGATCCGGACCCAGGAGTCACGGGGGAAGGACACCACGGTGGCCCAGCGCCCGTCACCGCCGATGTGGAGCAGTATCAGGGTGTCGGACTGCATGGTGGTCAGGCCTCTGCCGTAGCTGTCGCCCGTACCGCTGCGGCTGTCGGAGCCGATGATCAGGATGTTCCGGCCGCCCTGGGTGGCGCTCGGCCGGTCGTCGCCGAGTGCGCCGTCCACACCCGCGCGGTGGATGTTGCCGCTGAGCCGGTTGTAGATCCAGCCGCCCGTCCCGGAGGTGCCCAGCACGAGCAGGGCGGCGGCCAGGGCGATCCAGCGGCCGATCCGGGGGCGGGGAGCGCGGGGACGCGGGCGTCCCGCGCCGCGCGCCGGCCGGTTCCCCGGGCTCTTGGATACTGCTGTCACGGCGTCAGACTCCTTATTGCGGCCCGGTCATGCAGGATCGTACGGGCAGGGACGTGCCGGATGTACCGGATGTGTCGGACGATCATTCCTCCGGGAACGGACCCTCCGCTCCTCCGGGAAGGGAGCCCTCTGCTTCATCCCGCCAGTCGCCGCACTGGGCCGGGAGGGGCCCGGGCCCTGGCCCTTCCCGGCCGTCGGCTGCGGGTCCCCGGGGAGGCTCCGGCCGCTGCCTCGGGCCTCCCGCGCGGGTACGTCGTACGGCTCTGTCCGGTGGCCCGGCACCGGGCGGTGCCGTGTAGTGGAGGGTGTGGCCGCCCCGGCCGGGCGCCAGGCCCTGTCCGGCGGGCCGCCCGTGCGACGGCCGGATCGGAGGAGCCTCGATGAGGAGCACGTCCAGCACGGCCCGTGCCATGGCCGCGGCCCTGCTCTGCACCGCGGCGGCCGGCTGCGCCGGAAGCGGTACGGGCGGACCGGCGGTACGGTCCCGTGCGGCACCCGACGGCGGCACGGTGGAGACGCCCTCACGATCCGCGCCCTCACCCCCCGTGCCCGGCGACGCGGGCCGCTCCCCACCGCGCGGGGGCGAGGTGTCCGCGAGGTCCACCGGACTCGGCACGATCCTGGTCGACGGCGCGGGCCGCACCCTACTATCTCTTCGAGGGCGACACGGAGAACGTGTCCACCTGCACAGGGCCCTGCGTCACGGTCTGGTCCCCGCTGACCGTCACCGGAAACGGAAGGGCGACCGCGGGGAGCGGCGGCGTCAAGGAGCGGCTGCTCGCCACCACCGTCCGGAGTGACGGCGCCCGGCAGGTCACCTACAACGGCCACCCCCTGTACACCTTCCAGGACGACCACAAGCCCGGCGACACCAATGGCCAGGGCGACATCTCCTTCCACCACAGGTGGTACGTCGTCGACACCGCGGGCAACAGGAACACCACCCCGCAGCAGGACACCGGCGGTCTCTACTGATCCCCCCGGCTCCGGGCCCAGGGCCCGTCCGCGGCCACCGGTGAGACAGGAGAAGCGATGTCCTCAGGCACGTCCGTCGTATCCCCCCGCCGCGGACGGAAGCTCCGTGTGCTGAGGGGGGCCGCCCGGCTGGTGGCCGCCGCCGGTCTGGCGGTGAACGCCTATGTCCACGCCGATCTCGCCCCCGCGTACGACCTCGTCTCGGAGAACATCAGCCAGGGGACCCTCTTCCGCATCGAGGCCGCTCTCGGCTCGCTCGCGGCCCTGCTCCTGCTGGTCTGGCACCGGCTGATCAGCGATCTCTTCGCCTGGTGCGTGGCGGCCGGCGGGCTGGCGCTGCTGCTGGTGTACCGGTACGTGGACGTCGGTACGCTCGGACCGTTCCCGAACATGTACGAGCCGGTCTGGTACACCGAGAAGTCCGTCGCCGCGATCGCCCAGGCGATCGCCGTACTCGCCACCGTCTTCCTGCTGGTCACCCATCACTGGCGCCGCGGCCGGGGCGCCCACGCGGGCCTGGGCAACCGAAGACGGCGCCGCGCCGGGGGTTCCTGAGCCGTGTGGACCCCCCCCCGGCGCGGACCGCGGACGCGGAGGCCCGTACCGCGGCCTCCCACCCGTTACGCGAACGGCGTGAGGAAGTCCTTCGGCTGAAGCGCCCTGCTGACGATCCGGGTGTCGCCGACCCAGCCGTAGAAGCCCTGGCTGAACTTCTCGTCGAACTGGGTCGCGCCGATGACGAAGGGCTTGCCGAGCGTGGCGATGCCCGTCGACGCCTGACTGGGGTTACGGGCGATCTTCGAGCCGTCGACGTACATCACCGTACGGCGGCCGTCGTTGACCACGGCGATGTGCGTCCAGCGCCCGACCGGCAGGGCGTGGCTCCACGAGGTCGGGTCGGCGTCCTGCTGGTGGGCGTAGACGACGAACTGGATGAAACGCTCGGGCGAGATGTTGAGGCTGCACGTCGGCTCGTCGGGCGACCAGCCGGTGGTCTTGCCCGCCTCGCTGTTGCGGCCCTCCCAGCTCAGGATGCCCATCCAGGCGTGGTCGCCCACGAAGGGCTCCGGCAGCTTGATGAACGTCTCGATGGTGTAACCCGAGGTGAATTTGGTGCTGTTGAGAGGCGCGCCGGCGGAGGTGGTGAGAATCGCGCCGCGGTCCGGGGACTTGCCGCCGTCGAAGCGCAGGCTCGCGTGCGCCGGCTGGCCCGTGTGGTGCTCCTCGGACCAGGTGAGGGCGTCGGCGCCGCTGGAGTGCAGCCGACTCACGGTCAGGTCGTTGCCGTTGCCGGTCAGGTCGCGCGCGACCTTTCCGTCGGCGACGGGGGCGCCCGGGGTGCCCGCGTCCCGCAGGCCGGCGGCATCGAAGCGCCAGTACGCGACCGTGCCGCGCGGCATCACCGCGGAGGCCGGACGGGCCGGCGGCGGTACGGCGGGGGCGAAGCCCGCGAACCGGGCGGCGAAGTCGATGTCGAGGCTGAACCGGTCGGTGGGACCGGTCAGTTCGATCGTCTCGGCCTCCAGCGGCGTCCGCTTCTCCGGATTGCGCGCGAGGAACCAGGGCGAGAAGGTCTCGACGTCGATGACCCCGCGGGCGACATCGAAGCCGTACAGCCGGATCATCCCGGCGCCGCCGTAGTAGCGGTCCTGGTAGTTGGTGATGTGGACATGGACATCGTTGCCGGCGGCGTTCTTGAGGACCGTACGGCCCGGAGGCCAGTAGTGGCCGCCCAGCGCGAGGAAGATCTGGTCGTGGTCGCGGATCAGACCGTTCCACAGCCGCTGTCCGTTGCCGGACAGCTCGGCCTTGCCGCTGTCGTCGGACGCGGCGATGTCATGGGTGGTGAGGATCGCGGGCAGGGTGCGGTGCTGGTCGAGGACCGAGCGCGCCCAGCCGAGACCCGCGTCGGAGACCCGCCAGTCCAGGGCGAGGACCAGCCACTCGCGGCCGGCCGCGCGCACGATGTGGAAGCTGTTGTAGCCGTCGGGGGAGGCGCCGCCGAAGGTCGGCATGGCGGCGTAGCGCCGCGGCCCGAACTCCCTGAGATACGCGGAGTCGCCCCGCTGGTCGTCCGCCCCGTTGATGTCGTGGTTGCCCGCCAGCACGCTGTAGGGCACGTGGCCCTTCAGGATGTCGAAGGTGTCGGCGGCGAGTCCGATCTCGTCCTCGGTGCCGTGCTCGGTGACATCACCGAGGTGCGTCATGAAGGCGATGTTGGCCTCCTTGCGCTCGGACACCAGGTAGCGGAAGGTCTCGCGCAGCGGCGCCGGGTCGGCGCTGTCGGCGTCGAAGAGGTACTGCGTGTCCGGCAGTACGGCCAGCGCGAACCGCGGAACCTCGTCGTCGAACCGCCCGCCGTACGGAGCGCTCGCGTCCGCCTGCGCCGGTGAGACATTGAGCAGCGTCGCCGCCGCGCCCGCGGCCGGCACGGCGAGGGCCGCCTGAAGCAGCGCCCGTCTCGCCGGCTTGCCGTTGTTGTCTGCTGTGCCCATCTCGTACTCCTTGTACTGATGAATGCATGTGACACGCGCACTGTCCTGATGGGCCGTGGCGCCGCGATGGCAGAAATCTGAACGGCCGCGGTTCGGCGCACGAATGGAACGGTCGGGGGCGTGACCGGCCAATGTTCGCGAAGTGTTCGGGCGCATGGCGGGCGGATCGCCGGGAGATGTCCGGGAGATCACGGGCAGGACGGGCACACGCGGGAGAACGTACGACGGAGGGCGCCGGGGCGTGCCAGAATTGCGCGCATGGGGGATGTGCGGCTCAAGTTCGACGCCGCGCCCCTCCCCCGCGAACGCGCTCGATAGCAGTCCGTCAGTAGTAACCCGTCTCGCCGTCGAGCAGTTCCCGGATCGCGTCCGCGTGGCCCGCGTGCCTCGCCGTCTCCTCGATCATGTGCAGCAGCATCCATCGCACGCTCGCCGCCGCGGCCTTGAAGTCCGGGTGTCGGCCCACATCGTCCAGGTCGTGGGCCGCGACGAGTTCGTCCGATACCGCGCACTGCCGCTCGTACTCCTCCAGGAGCTGTGCGAGCGGGATGCCCTCGACCATCATGTCGCCGTCCTCGGGCCCCTGGAGCATGGGTCCCTCGGCGGGACGGCCCATCAAAATGACCTCGAACCAGAGGTGCTCGGCCCACCGCATGTGGGAGACCAGTCCGGCCATCGTCATCAGCGGTGAGGAGGGGAGGACGGGGCGGTGCGCGTCCGCTTCGGAGAGCCCTTCGCATTTCCAGTGGATGACCGCGCGCTGCATGTCGAGCCAGCCGAGGAGCTGGGTCCGTTCATCGGCTGTGTACGCGGGGCGCGTACGGGAAGGGGCCATGCGCCCGGACGCTAGCGCAGCTCATGCCCCGAGGCATCCGAGTTTCGGCGCGCGCCGTCGCCGCCGTCCGCGCCGGCCGAGCGGGTCTGGGGCGCGACGGATCAGAATCCCTTCCGGAGCGTCATCAGCAGGTCTCTCGTGCGGCTCGCCGGTTCCGCGTGCGCCACCATCCGGTCCATCGCCTCCATGTGCTCGGCGACCTCGTACTCCTCGTCGAGATAGAGCGCCCCGGTCAGATACTCGATGTAGACCATGTCCGGGACCTCGGGCACATCGAAGCGGAACAGTACGAACGGGCTGTATGTGCCCGGGTGGTGGCCCGCGCCCAGTTCGGCGATCTGGAGTGTCACGTTCGGCAGCTCCGTCGCGTCCAGCAGCCGGTCGATCTGCGCCCGCATCACCGCCGCCGAGCCCACCGGTCTGCGCAGGACGGTCTCGTCCAGGACGGCCCAGTAGGCCGGCGCGTTCGGCCGGGTGAGCAGGGCCTGGCGTCGGCAGCGCAGGGAGACATGGCGTTCTATCCGCTCGGAGTCGGCCGTCCGCCCCAGCGCTCCGGTGGTGAGGACCTGGCGGGCGTAGTCCTCGGTCTGGAGCAGGCCCGGCACGAAGTGCGGTTCGTAGACACGCATGGTCGTGGCGGCCTCTTCGAGGCTGACGTATCCGCTGAACCACTCCGGGAGTATGTCGTGGTAACGCTGCCACCAGCCGGGCTCGTTGGCCTCCTCGGCCAGCCGCAGGAAGACTTCGGCCTCGGGGCCGGCCACTCCGTACGCGGGCAGCAGGATCTGCAGGTAGGGGATTTTCAGGCCGACCTCGGCCGTTTCCATCCGCCGTATGGTGGCCTGGGTGATCCGGAGCAGCTTGCCGGCCTGCTCCCTGCTCAGCCCCGCGTTCTGCCGCAGGGCACGCAACTGTCTGCTGAGGACGAGCTGCCCGATCGTCGGGGCAGATCGCGGCTCGCTCATCTCCCACCCCCGAGCAACACCACTGTTTTCGGGCAGTCTGCCACAGCAACTGCTATGTGGGGATGGCATGTTGATCGTCGAGTTCCAGCCGGATGCCCCAGGTGCCACATCCTTACCAGTCGCCGGTCATCGGCCGGTCAACAGCCGGTCATCGGCCGGTGAACGGCATCGCCTCGGCGACTGGTCAGCCGCTGCCCGGTCGGCGCTCGGTCATTGCTCCGCCGCTGGTCAGCAGGCGGTTCCACGGAAGGCGCGGCGGTATGTGCCCGGGCTGGTGCCGACGACGCGCTTGAAGCGTTCCCGGAAGGCCGTGGGGGAACCGAATCCGGCCTGGGTCGCGATGCGGTCGACGGAGTGGGTGGTGGTTTCGAGGAGGTACTGGGCCCGGCGGATCCGGGCACGGTGGAGCCAGCGCAGGGGTGTGGTGCCGGTCTGCTCGCGGAAGCGCCGGCTGAGGGTACGGCTGCTCATCCGGGCCCGTACGGCGATGTCGTCGAGGGTCAGGTCCTGGTCGGCGTTCTCGTCGAGCCACCGGAGCAGCGGCTCCATGGTGGCTCCGGCGGGGGCGGGCGGCTGGGCGTGCACGATGAACTGGGCCTGGCCGCCCTCGCGTTCGAGCGGCATGACGGAGAGCCGGGCCGTGTCGGCCGCGACCGCGGAGCCGTGGTCCTTGCGGACCATGTGCAGACAGAGGTCGAGTCCCGCGGCGGCTCCGGCCGAGGTGAGGAACTGTCCGTTGTCGACATAGAGCACATCGGGGTCGACATCGATCTGCGGATGGAGTTCCGCCAGCCTGGGGGCGGCCAGCCAGTGGGTGGTGGCGCGCAGTCCGTCGAGGAGGCCGGTGGCGGCGAGTACGAAGGCGCCCGCGCAGATGGAGGCGATACGGGTGCCGTGCGCCGCGGCCTCGCGGAGCGCGTCGAGTACGGCGGCGGGGACGGGAGCGGCGTGCTCCGAGGTGCCCGGGACGATGATCGTGTCCGCCTCGCGCAGCGCGTCGAGGCCGTGCGGGGCGCGCAGGACGAACGGGCCCGCGTCGACCTCGTCCGCCGGGGCGCAGATCACCACGCGGTAGGCGGCGCGGCCGTCGGGCAGCCGGGTGCGGGAGAACACCTCGATGGGGGTGGCCAGGTCGAAGGAGATGACCTGGTCGAGCGCGAGTACGGCCACGGTGTGCATGGCGAGATGCTAAGCCACCGACGGATTACCGCCAGGGCCGCCCCCGAGCTGTGCGGATTCTGCGGTGTGTCCGATTTCATATGTAACAGATGCCGTTCCCGTACGCGGTGGATGCTGTGTGGATGCCGGGCAAACCTCCTGGCGAGAATCCGTTGAATCATGGCACTGATGCCACTACTGACCGGCCGCACCACCGCCTAGCGTCCCCGTCTGTGACGAAATTCCTTCTGACCGTTCATGTCCTGGCCGCGATCGTCGCGATCGGACCGGTCACCGTGGCAGCCAGCATGTTTCCGCCCACCGTCCGCCGCGCGACGGCCGATCCCACCGATCCACAGGCGGTGGCATGGGTACGGCTGCTGCACCGGATCTGCCGTGTCTATGCCGTCATGGGCGCGGCGGTCCCGGTCTTCGGCTTCGCCACCGCGAGCTCGATGGGCGTGCTCGGGGACACCTGGCTGATCGTCTCGATCGTGCTGACCGCCATCGCGGCCGGGGTCCTGGGCGCGCTCGTACTCCCGCGTCAGGAAGCCCTGTTGGCCGGGATCGAAGCGGCAGCCTCTGCCCCGTCCGGAGCGGAGGCACCACAACCGGAGCCCGTACGCCCGGAGTCCGCACAACCCGGGTCCGCACAGCCGAAGCCCGCGCAGTCGACGCCCGCACAACCCGATTCCGCACAACCCGGGTCCGCGCAGCCCGAGTCGCGCCGGGCGACCGCCCGTCTCGCCACGGTCACCGGGATCTTCAATCTCCTCTGGGCCACGGTCACGGTCCTGATGATCGTCCGCCCGGGGTCCACAACAGGTGCCTGATTTACCGTCATTGCCAAGTCATTACATGGCCATGTCATGTCGATGACATGGCCTCAGACCATCTTGTCGAGGGCGCGGGGCCTCCGCGATCGTTCTCCCACAGGCGGGCCACGGAACCATGCGCACCGCCTTGCGCATACTCCCGTATGCGTCCCCCACATTGCGCACGCACCCCGCGCACCTCGATGAGGAGGACCCCTCACCATGGCAAGGATGCGTACCAGCAGGACGCGGATCGCCGCCGCGATCACCGCGGCGGCGGCAGCCGCGGCTCTCGGAGCGGTGTCCGCTCCCGCACAGGCGGCCCCCGCGGTCGGCACCGTCGTCGGCGCCGAGGCCAAGGACGCCGTGGCGGGCAGCTACATCGTCACGCTGAAGAAGACCTCCGGCCTCAAGTCCGCCTCCGCGGCGGGCCGGAGTGTCGTGGCGGAGTACGGCGGCACGGTCGAGCACACGTACACGGCGGCCCTCAACGGCTACGCCGCGGACCTCTCGCCCGAGCAGGCACGGAGACTGGCCGCCGACCCGGCCGTGGACAAGGTCTTCCAGGACCGCGAGGTGCACGCGCTCGCCACCCAGACCAACCCGCCGTCCTGGGGACTGGACCGGATCGACCAGGCCGCGCTCCCGCTGAACCAGCAGTACACGTACCCCGACACGGCCGGCGAGGGCACCACGGTCTACGTCATCGACACCGGAGTCCGTATCACGCACCAGGACTTCGGCGGCCGGGCCGCGTACGGGTACGACGCCGTCGACGGCGACAACACCGCGCAGGACGGCAACGGCCACGGCACGCATGTCGCGGCCAATGTCGCGGGCAACGTCTACGGCGTGGCCAAGAAGGCCAGGATCGTGGGCGTGCGCGTGCTCAACAACGCGGGTTCCGGCACCACGGCACAGGTCGTCGCGGGCATCGACTGGGTGACCCGGAACCACTCGGGTCCCTCCGTCGCGAACATGTCCCTCGGCGGTGGCGCCAACGCCGCGCTGGACACCGCGGTGCAGAACTCCATCAACAGCGGCGTGACCTACGCGGTCGCCGCCGGCAACAACGGGCTCAACGCCCAGAACTACTCGCCGGCCCGGGTCGCCGACGCCATCACCGTAGGCGCGACGACCAGCACGGACGCCCGCGCCAGCTACTCCAACTACGGTGCGCGCGTCGACCTGTTCGCCCCGGGCAGCGCCATCACCAGCGCCTGGAACACCTCGGACACGGCGAGCAGCTCCATCTCGGGCACCTCGATGGCCACGCCTCATGTGGCCGGAGCGGCGGCCGTCTACCTCGCCGGACACCCCGGCTCCACCCCGGCCCAGGTCGCCACGGCCCTGGTGAACGGCGCCACGTCCAATGTGGTCGGCAACCCGGGCAGCGGCTCGCCCAACAAGCTCCTCCGCATAGTCCCGTAACAAGGTCGCAAGCTCACCGCTCCGCGCCCGCCGCCATCCAGGCGGCGGGCGCACCATGTTGTATACCTGAGCGGCCCGGGCTGGGCGGCCCTGACTGGGTAGCCCTGGCTGAGCGGCCCGGGCGGCGGTCACTCGTCCCGGTAGGTCTCCAGCAGCCTCAGCCACACCTCGCTGATCGTCGGATACGACGGAACCGCGTGCCACAGACGGCTGATCGGCACCTCTCCGGCCACCGCGATCGTCGCCGAGTGCAGCAGTTCGCCGACGCCGGGACCGACGAAGGTCACACCGCGCAGGATCTCGCGTTCGACGTCGACGACCATCCGGGCGCGGCCGTGGTAGCCGTCGACATAGAGCGCGGCACCGGACACGTTGCCGATCTCGTAGTCGACCGCGCGCACCCGGTGGCCCGCGCGCTCGGCCTCGGCGAGGCTGAGTCCGACCGCGCCGACCTCCGGGTCGGTGAAGACGACCTGCGGTACGGCGGCGTGGTCGGCGGTGGTGGCGTACGGGCCCCAGGGCGCGGAGACCGGTACGGACGGGTCCTCGGCCCTGGCCGCGATGGCGGCGCCGGCGATCCGTGCCTGGTACTTGCCCTGATGGGTCAGCAGCGCACGGCGGTTGACATCGCCGACCGCGTAGAGCCAGTCGCTGCCCTCGACCAGGCAACTGTCGTCGACCGTCAGCCAGGATCCCGGTTCGAGGCCCACCGACTCCATCCCGATGTCCTCGGTGCGCGGCGCCCGTCCGGTGGCGAACAGCACCTCGTCGGCCTCGATCCGCTCGCCGTCCGTCAGCACCACGGTCACCGGACCGGTGCCGCCCGCGCGCTCGACCGCGGCCAGCGAGACTCCGGTACGGACCGTGGCGCCCGCCTCGGTCAGCGCCTCGACGACCAGCTCACCGGCGAACGCCTCCATCTTGGGCAGCACCCCGGTGCCGCGCACCAGCAGGGTCACCTCCGAGCCGAGCGCCTGCCAGGCGGTGGCCATCTCGACACCCACCACTCCCCCGCCGACGACCACGAGCCGCCCCGGGACGCTCTGCGAGGCCGTCGCCTCGCGGCTGGTCCACGGGTTGGCACCGGCAAGCCCGGGCAGCTCGGGCAGAAGGGCGCGGCTGCCCGTGCAGACGGCGACGGCATGGCGGGCGTTCAGTACCCGCGTCCCGCCGTCGGGAGCGGTGACGACGACCCGCCTCTTGCCGTCCAGGCGGCCATGGCCGCGGTAGAGGTCCGCGCCGATGCCCGTGAGCCAGCCGACCTGGCCGTCGTCCTTCCAGTTCGAGGTGAACTCATTGCGGTGGGCCAGCACTGCCTGCACATCGAGCGGCCCGCTCGCCGCCTGGCGCAGTCCGGCCACCCTGCGTGCCTCGGCGCGCGCGATCACCGGGCGCAGCAGCGCCTTGCTGGGCATACAGGCCCAGTACGAACATTCTCCGCCGACCAGTTCACTCTCGACGATCGCCGTGCTCAGCCCGGCCGCCCTGGTGCGGTCGGCGACATTCTCGCCGACCGGACCCGCGCCCAGCACCACTACGTCGTACTCCGTCGCATCCGTCGCTTGCGTCATGGGGACAGTCTGGTGGGGCGCCCGCCGCATGGCCACATGATCTTCGGGCAGGGGCTCCAGGAATACGCCGCCGTCATCGGCGGTTGTCGCAGGCGGCTTCCCCCTCAGAGTCAGGAAGAGGTACCAGGACATGGCCACTGTGGAACTCACCAAGGAGAACTTCGACCGGACGGTGTCCGAGAACGACTTCATCCTGATCGACTTCTGGGCTTCCTGGTGCGGTCCGTGCCGCCAGTTCGCCCCGGTGTACGAGAAGGCCTCGGAGCGGCACGAGGACCTCGTCTTCGCGAAGGTCGACACGGAGGCGCAGCAGGAGCTGGCCGCCGCCTTCGACATCCGCTCGATCCCCACGCTGATGATCGTCCGTGACAATGTCGCGGTCTTCGCCCAGCCCGGAGCGCTGCCCGAGACGGCGCTGGAGGATGTGATCGGCCAGGCGCGCGCGCTGGACATGGACGAGGTGCGCAAGTCGGTCGCGGAGGCCGAGGCGAAGGCGAAGGGCGCCGAGAGCGCCTGATCCCCGGCGGCCGTCGCCACGGCTGAGTTCAGACGCGTCGGCCCGGTGGCCCGTCGCCACGACGGAACTCAGAAGGGATGGCCCGCCGGTTCGCGTCGTACGGTCGTCCAGCGCAGCTCGGTGAACGCGTCCAGGTTGGCTTCGCCGCCGAAGCGGGCACCCGTGCCCGAGGCGGCGAGGCCTCCGAACGGTGCGACCGCCTCGTCGTTGACCGTCTGGTCGTTGATGTGGGCGATGCCGGTGGGGATACGGTCCGCCAGTTCGAGCCCGAGGGCGGTGTCCGCGGTGACGATGCCGAGTGAGAGCCCGTACGGACCGGCCGCCGCCAGCGCGGCGGCCTCGTCGAGCGTGGCGAAGGACCGTACGGGCGCGACGGGTCCGAAGACCTCCTCGGTGTACGCGGGCGTGTGGTCACCGGCGTCGGCGATCACGGTGGGCCGGTAGAACAGGTCCTGGTGCCGCCCGCCTGCGGCGACCCTGGCCCCGCGGACCGCGCTCGCCTTCACCAGGGCGTCGATCCTGGCGAGTTGGGCCTTGTCGATGACCGGGCCGAGATGGACCTCCTCGCGGTACGGATCGCCGACCGTGAGCGATTCGGCGCGGGCGGCGAGCCGTTCGACGTACTCCTCGTACAGCGAGGCGTGGACGAGATGGCGGCTGGTGGTCATACAGATCTGGCCCTGGTGGAAGAACGATCCCCAGGTAGCCTGACCGACCGCCGCCTCGATGTCCGCGTCGGCGAGCACGACGAGCGCGGAGTTGCCGCCCAGTTCGAGATGGGCGCGCTTGAGGCAGCGGCCCGCGGTCTCTCCGACCGCGCGGCCCGCGCCCGTCGAGCCGGTGAAGGAGATCACCCGTATCCGCTCGTCGGCGACCAGCGCCTGCCCGGCCGCCGCGCCGCCCGGCAGGACGTGCAGCAGCCCTTCCGGCAGGCCCGCCTCGGCGAGGACCGCGGCGAGGGCGAGCCCGCCGCAGACCGCGGTGCGCGGGTCCGGCTTGAGCAGGACGGCGTTGCCGAGCGCCAGGGCCGGTGCGACGGACCGTACGGCGAGGACCAGCGGGACATTGAAGGGCGCGACGACCCCGACGACCCCGGCCGGGACCCGGCGGGTGCAGGAGAATCTGGGCTCCGCGCTGGCCAGCACCTGGCCGGTGGGGCGGGAGGCGAGCGCGGCGGCCTCGTAGCACTCCTGGGCGGCGATGCGCAGTTCGAAGTCCGCTTTGCCGGGCACCGAGCCGGACTCCCGTACCAGCCACTCCCGCAGCTCGTCCGCGTGCGTGGCGAACAGGTCGCCCGCGCGCCGCAGTACGCCGGCCCGGACCGGATACGGGGTCGCGGCCCAGGCCCGTTGCGCGGCCTCCGCGGTCGCGGAGACGGCCGCGATGTCGTCGGGCGACGCGAGCGTGACCGTACCGAGCCTGTCTCCGGTGGCGGGCTCGACGACCGCCGACTCACCTCCGGAGAGCGTGCCGGGCTGCCAGGTCTTCGGGTCGAGCAGGGGCATGGAAGGTCTCCAACGGCGACGACAGACAGGGGCGTTCGCCTGGTGAACTTTGGTTCGCATCAGGCGGGCCCCGAGTGTCTGCCCGTCGCCGACCGCTGTCAACGGTCCTGCCGTTCCTGGGAAGTGGGGAGCGTACGGGCGCGGAGCGGGGTTCCGGACTCAGACGGGGGCGACGGGGAGCACCCGGACGGACAGCCCGTAGTCCAGCTCCTCACCGTCGACGAGCAGCGCCTCCACCGTGAAGGTCTCGGGATCGATGTCCGCGACCATGCCGTGGCCCGCGTACCGCGGATAGCCGGAGGCGCCCGTGTCACCGGTCGCCTCGACGACGGCCGAGCGCAGGGCGTTGCCGGCGGAGGGCGGGCCTTCGGCGCCCTCGGTGAACTCGGCGACGAGGAGGATCTCGAAGCGCTGCGGAACGGTGCGCATGGTTTGACGCTAGCCACCCCGCGGCAGGCGCGCACCTTGTCGTCGGGCGCCGGACGGGCGGACGCGTGCCGTGTCCTCGAACGCCGGACGGGCCGCTCCGGGCCCGCCGGTCAGCACTGCCGGGAGACCCGGGCGCCGGGGTGCGCGGCGGAGGTTCTACCGTCGTGCGCATGACGCGCTTCTCCGACACCGACACCGACGCCGAGCAGGCCGGCCACGACCTGCCGGGCCGTACCGGTCCCGCCGCCACCACCGAGGCCGACCCCCGCGCCGTGGGCCCGGTCCGCACCTCGTACGCGCCCGAGCACGACGGCGACCCCGACCCCGGCGAGATCGTCTGGACGTGGGTGCCGTACGAGGAGAACGACGGGCGGGGCAAGGACCGGCCGGTGCTGGTGGTCGCGCGTGAGGCCGCGGGCACGCTGCTCGCCGTACAGCTCTCCAGCAAGCGGCACGACCACGACCGCGAGTGGGTGCCGATCGGGGTGGGCCCGTGGGACCGCGCGGGCCGCGAGTCCTGGGTGGATGTCGACCGGGTGCTGCGGGTCCACGAGAAGGGGATGCGGCGGGAGGCCTGCGCGCTGGACCGGGGGCGGTTCAATCTGGTGGTGAACCGGCTGCGGGAACGTTACGGCTGGAGCTGACGAAGGCCGGAGCCGACCAGCCGGGGGCCCGGCCGGCCAGGGGTTCGGTCGGCCGCGGCCCCGGCCGACCGCGGACTCGGCCGACCGCGGCCGTTACGCGAACGCCTCGCGGAACGCGCCCAGTGTCGTCGCCCCCGCCGTACGGTCCAGCACCGCGAACACCACCTCGTCGAAGCGGTCCGCGAACCGGCCCTCCCCGGTGAGCAGCGCGTGAAAGGTCCCCGCGACCACCGCGGGATCGTTGCGGAACACCCCGCAGCCCCAGGCGCCCAGCACCAGCCGCCGGTAGCCGCGCTCTGCCGCCGTCTCCAGCACCCGTTCGGCGCGGGCGGCGAGCGCGTCCGGTATCCGGTGCGCCTCGTCGGGCGTGCGCCGGACGATCACACCCGCGTTGGGCGCGGGCGAGGTGAGGAAGCCGACGTGGTACGGGGCCCCGAGGAGGCCGCCCCTGTCGTCCCGGAAGACCGGCACACCCGGTGAGTGGATGACACGGTCGGTGTAGAAGGGGCTGCGGTCGGCGCGGTGGTGGGCGTAGAACTCCGGTACGCGCAGCAGGGTGGTGTAGAGCGCGGAGGCCCGGCAGAGCGCCTCTTCCTGGGCCTGGGCGCCATTGAGATAGCCGCCGCCGGGATTGCGCGCGGACGAGAAGTTCAGCACGGCCACCGCGCCCGGTCCTGCCGTACCGTCGGGCCGTACCGCCGCGTCCGGCGCGTCGGCGGTCAGCCGCCGGGCGGCCTCGAGGCTGCTCTCACCGGTCACCTCGACGGCCGTCCGGTGGCCCGCCGTACGGTCCGCCTCCGTTACGGCCGGAATCGCGACCGGCTCCGGTCCGTACATCCGTGTCCCGTCGAGCGAGGCGTCCAGAGCGGCACGAATCAGCACGTCGCGGCCGTCCGGGGCACGGTATCTCCCCATTCGGACGATCTCCTCGGTTTCTTTCGCGATCCCCCGCAGCCGTGCGCTCATAAGCGAATCCTGGGTGAGCGGTCTCGCACGGGGCAACTGCATTTCTAGCGAAACGATGACGTCAGGGGCACTCTTGTGCGAAGCGGCGACAGGGGCTTTAGGTTGGACGAAGCGCTTCGCCCCGGACCCGGGACGGAGTTCGACAGGAGGATCCGGCCATGCCACCCGAGAGTTTCACCGACGAGGGACCCGTACTCGGCGAGAAAGACGCCGAGGAACTACTGCGCGGTATCTGTTTCAAGACCGGTCCGCCCCGCACCGTAGGGGTGGAACTGGAATGGCTCGTGCACGATCTGCACTCCCCCGAACGACCCGTCCCCGCCCGTCGGCTCAGCGAAGCCTTCGACGGACTGCGGACCCTCCGCCTCCGATCGGCGCTCACCTTCGAACCCGGCGGCCAGCTCGAACTCAGCTCGGCGCCCGCCGCGTCGCTGATGGAGTGCATCACCTCCACCGCCGCGGATCTGGCCCTCGTACGCGCGGCGCTCCGTACGGCGGGACTCACCCTCGCGGGTCTCGGTCAGGACCCCTGGCACTCTCCCGGCCGTCTGCTGCGCGAGCCGCGCTATGACGCGATGGAGACCTATCTCGACCGGATCGGTCCGGCCGGCCGCGCCATGATGCGGTCCACCGCCTCCATCCAGGTCTGTCTCGACGCGGGCCACGAGGAGCCGGGGCCTCTCGGCTACGGCCGGCGCTGGCAGCTCGCCCATCTGCTGGGAGCGGTGCTGGTCGCCGCGTTCGCCAACTCACCGATGCGGGAGCGCAGACCGACCGGCTGGCGCTCGAACCGGCAGGCGCTGTGGGCGCAGCTCGACCCGCCCCGTACGTCGGCGCCGTCCTCGCGGTACGAGCCACGGGCCGGCTGGGCCGCGCACGCCCTGGACGCGCCGGTGATGTGCATCCGGGCGCCCAAGGGGCCCTGGGCGGTGCCCGACGGGCTGACCTTCCGCGACTGGATCCGGTCCGGGCTACCGCGCCCGCCGGTCCGCGCCGATCTCGACTACCACCTCACGACGCTCTTTCCGCCGGTCAGGCCGCGTGGCCATCTTGAGCTGCGGATGATCGACGCGCAGCCCGGGGAGGACGGCTGGATGGTGCCGCTCGCGGTCACCACCGCGCTGTTCGACGATCCCGAGGCGTCGGAGACCGTCTACCGGACCGTCAAAGCGCTGGCGGAGACGGCGGGTTCACTGCCCGCGCCGCGCAATCTGCTCTGGGTCAACGCCGCGCGGCACGGACTGGCCGACCCCGAGCTGCACATCGCCGCGATGGCCTGCTTCGCCGTCGCCCAGGAAGCACTTCCGCGCATCGGTGCCACTCCGGCCGTACAGGAAGCCGTCGCCGCTTTCAACGACCGTTATGTCGTGCCGGGCCGCTGCCCCGCCGACGAGCTGCGCGTCTCACTGAACGGAAAGGATCCAGGACATGACCACCGACTCCACGGACACTGCTGAGACAAACGGCACGGGAACGGGCACCGGCGGGACGGGCGCGGCCGCGACGAGCCCCACGGGCACGGGCGCCGCCGGGATACCGGCCGAACAGTTGCGCAGCCTGGCCGTGGACGCGCTGACCACGGCCCGGGACCGTACCGCGCTGCTCACCTCGTGCGTCGACGACCACGATCTGACCGCGCAGCACTCCCCGCTGATGTCCCCCCTGGTCTGGGACCTGGCGCACATCGGCAACCAGGAGGAGCAGTGGCTGCTGCGGACCGTCGCGGGCCGTGCGGCGATCCGCCCCGAGATCGACTCGGTCTACGACGCCTTCGAGCATCCCCGCTCGGTGCGGCCCACCCTGCCGCTGCTGGCGCCCGCCGAGGCACGGGCGTACGCGTCGGACGTACGGGGCCGGGTCCTGGACGTCATCGAGCGCACCCCGCTGCACGGTGCCCCGCTGCTGGACGCGGGCTTCGCCTTCGGCATGATCGCCCAGCACGAGCAGCAGCACGACGAGACCATGCTCATCACCCATCAACTGCGCAGGGGACCGGCCGCGCTGACCGCGCCCCCGCCGCCCGCCGGCGACACGGCGGGGCTGCCCGCCGAAGTGCTCGTACCGGCCGGTCCGTTCACCATGGGCACCTCCACCGAGCCCTGGTCGCTGGACAATGAGCGCCCGGCGCATCAGCGGCTCGTGCCCGCGTTCCTCATCGACACCGTGCCGGTGACCAATGGCGCCTATCTGCATTTCATCGAGGACGGCGGCTATACGGACGAGCGCTGGTGGGCCCCGGAGGGATGGGCGCAGATCCGCGAACACGGCATCGGCGCCCCGCTGTTCTGGCGGCGCGAGGGCGGGCAGTGGCTGCGCCGCCGCTTCGGCGTGGTGGAGCCGGTGCCGCCGGCCGAGCCGGTGCTCCATGTGAGCTGGTACGAGGCCGACGCGTACGCCAGGTGGGCGGGGCGGCGGCTGCCGAGCGAGGAGGAGTGGGAGAAGGCCGCCCGGCACGATCCGGACTCCGGGCGGTCGCTGCGGTATCCCTGGGGCGACGAGGACGCCACCCCGGAGCGGGCCAACCTCGGCCAGCGCCATCTTCAGCCCGCCCCGGCGGGCAGCTATCCGCGGGGCGCCTCGCCGCTGGGGGTACGGCAGTTGATCGGTGATGTGTGGGAGTGGACGTCGAGCGACTTCCTGCCGTATCCGGGCTTCGCCGCCTTCCCGTACCGCGAGTACTCGGAGGTGTTCTTCGGCAGCGCCCACAAGGTGCTGCGCGGCGGTTCGTTCGCGGTGGACCCGGTGGCCTGCCGGGGCACCTTCCGCAACTGGGACCTGCCGGTCCGGCGCCAGATCTTCTCCGGTTTCCGCACCGCCCGTACCGCCCCCGCCGGGGAGTCCTGATGTGCCGTCAGATCGCTTATCTGGGACCGCCGGTGGCGCTCGGCGAGGTGCTGCTCGCGCCTCCGCACGCGCTCCACCGGCAGTCCTGGGCGCCGCGGTGCCAGCGGCACGGGACGGTCAACGCCGACGGTTTCGGGGTCGGCTGGTACGCCGAGGGCGATCCGGTACCGGCCCGCTACCGGCGTGCCCTGCCCATCTGGGCCGACCTCGGATTCACCGATCTGGCCCGGGTCGTCCGCAGCGGCGCCCTGCTCGCCGCGGTGCGTGACGCGACGGTGGCGGGAGCCGACGGCGAGGCGGCGGCGGCGCCGTTCGCCGCCGGGCCCTGGCTGTTCGGGCACAACGGCTCCATAGACGGCTGGCCCGCGAGCGTCGCGGCCCCCGCCGCGACACTGCCCGCCGAGGAACTGCTCGCCCTCCCGGCCCGCAGCGACTCCGCGCTGCTGTGGGCGCTGCTGCTGCACCGGCTGCGGGCCGGGGACGAACCGGGCCAGGCGCTCAGCGACACCGTTCTCGACATCGCCACGGCCGCGCCCGCCTCCCGGCTCAATCTGCTGCTGACCGACGGCGCCCGGATCGCGGCGACCGCCTGGGGCGACTCGCTCTGGTACCTCACCGGTCCCGGCGAGCGCACGGTGGTGGCGTCCGAGCCGTACGACGACGATCCGCGCTGGCACGAGGTCCCCGACCGCACGCTGCTCGTGGCGACCCGCGCCGATGTTCTGCTCTCCCCTCTCAAGGAGCCACCCGCGTGACCCCGTACGACATCACCCGCACCCTGCCCGAGGACGCCACCGGCGCCGCGCTGCGCGCCGATGTGCTCCAGGGGCTGACCCGTACCCCCAAGACCCTGCCGCCCAAGTGGTTCTACGACGCCCGGGGCAGCGAACTGTTCGAGGAGATCACCCGGCTCCCCGAGTACTATCCGACCCGCGCCGAGCGGGAGATCCTGCTGGCGCGCGGGCCCGCGATCGCGGCGGCGACCGGGGCGCGCACCCTGATCGAGCTGGGGTCGGGATCGTCCGACAAGACCCGTCATCTGCTCGACGCGCTGACCTCGCTCCAGGTGTATGTGCCGGTCGATGTGAGCGAGAGCGCGCTGGCCGGGGCCGCGGAGGCGCTGCTCGGCGAGCGGCCGGGGCTCCGGGTGCACGCCCTGATCGCCGACTTCACCGGCGGGCTCGCCCTGCCCGCCACCCCCGGTCCCCGGCTGGTCGCGTTCCTGGGCGGCACGATCGGCAATCTGCTGCCCGCCGAGCGCGCGGTGTTCCTGGCGTCGGTCCGGGCGCTGCTGGCGCCCGGTGACGCGCTGCTGCTCGGTACGGACCTGGTCAAGGACGAGTCCGTCCTGGTCAGGGCGTACGACGACACGGCCGGGGTGACGGCCGCGTTCAACAGGAACGTCCTCTCCGTCATCGACCGGGAACTGGGGGCCGACTTCGATCCGCGCGACTTCGACCATGTGGCGCTCTGGGACGCGGAGCACGAGTGGATCGAGATGCGGCTGAGGGCGCGCCGGGCCCTCACCGTGAAGATCCCCGAACTGAATCTGGTGACGCACTTCGAGGCCGGTGAGGAGGTACGGACGGAGATCTCGGCGAAGTTCCGTCAGGACGGGATCCGCGCCGAGCTCTCCGCCGCCGGGCTGGAACTGGCGCACTGGTGGACCGACGAGGCGGGCCGCTTCGCGCTGTCGCTCGCGACAGCGGTCTGAGCGGGGACGGTCTGAGCGGCCGCGGTCTGCGCGGCTGCGGCGGCCCGGACGGGAACGGCCGGAGCCTGGGCGGTCGGCGCTGAAGCGGCCGGAGCTGTGACGCTCCGGCCGCGGGCGCGCCGGCCTCCGGTGCGCCTGCCGCCGGTGCGCCTGCTGGTCATGCGCAAGCCGACCGTGCCCCGGGAAGCCGTGTCGGCCGTGTCCCGGGGAGCCGCGTCGGGCGTGACGACCCCGTCCGGCGCGATCGCGAGCCTGGCCGCCAGCGACAGCGCGCGGCGGTCGGGGTGCCGGCCCGCGGGGATCACCGGCAGGACCGCGATCTCCGCCGTCAGCCCCTGCGCCTTCACCACCCGCCACAGCGAGGTCCCCAGCGAGTCCTCTCCCACAAAGGCCGGCGCGCCGGACGGCTCCCCGTCGGGACCGCGGTAGGTCAGCCGTACGGGCCGGACATCGGCGTCCGCGTCCATGGCGGCCTGGAAGACGGCCGTGGTGAACCGGCCGTGGTCCTTGCCGCACCATGTGCAGGCCTCGGGGAAGACGACGACCCGTGAGCCCTCGTCCATGGCGGTGGCCAGGGTGCGTACGGTGTCGGGCAGTGCCCGCAGCCGCTCGCGCTCGACGAAGATCGTGCCGCCCAGGGTCGCCATCGCGCCCATCACCGGCCAGCCCCGGATCTCGCTCTTGGCCAGCATCCGCCCGGGGAAGACGGCGGCGAGCAGCGGTATGTCCAGCCAGGAGATGTGGTTGGAGACGACGAGCATCCCGGTGCCGCGCGGCGGCGCGGGTTCGCCCGCGACCCGGACGCGCAGACCGAAGGCCCGGATCAGGGTGCGGGCCCAGATCCGGGTCAGCCGGTCCCGGTGCGCGCCGCTGAACAGGGAGACCAGCGGGGTGAGCACCACCCCGGCCAGGACGATGGGGATTCCCACTGCCAGCCGGCCGATCGCGGTGAGCATGCCGACGGCGGGGCCGTTGTGGGTGGCGCAGCCCTGCGGGGTGCAGGGCGCGACGGGCAGCCAGGCGCTCATGCCGACGGTACGGACGGTACGAGGGAAAGGAAGTGCCGCAGGTAGCGCGGGTTGGTACGGCGCATCGAGAGCAGCACGTACAGGTCGGCGCAGTCGAAGTCCGGGTCGTGCGCGGGCGCGCCGCACACCCAGGCGCCGAGCCGCAGATAGCCGCGCAGCAGCGGCGGCAGGTCGGCGGCGGAGCCGGGCGCGGCCTCGGTCTCCGGAGTCCAGAGCCGGTGCGGGGTGACCCAGTACTCCTCGGGCGCGAGGTTCTTGTTCTTGACGGTGGCCCAGGTGGTGGCCGCCAGGGCGCCGCCGTCCGCGAGCGGGATGGAGCAGCAGCCCGCCAGCCAGTTGTGGCCGCTGTTGGTCATGTAGCGGGCGAGTCCGGCCCAGATCAGGGCGATGACACCGCCGGTGCGGTGCAGCGGGTGGACACAGGAACGGCCGACCTCGACGAGGTCGTCCCGGATCGGGCCGAGCCGGGACAGGTCGAACTCGCTGTCGGAGTAGATCCGGCCCGCCTCCCTGGCCCGGTCCGGCGGCAGCAGTCGGTAGGTTCCGACGACCTCGCCGGTGGTCTCCTCCCGTACCAGCAGGTGGTCGCAGTAGGCGTCGAAGGCGTCGACGTCCAGACCGGGCTCCGGTCCTTCGATGCGGGCGCCCAGCTCCCCGGCGAAGACCAGGTGGCGCAGCCGCTGCGCGGCCCGTACGTCCTCCTGGTTGCGCGCGAGGGAGACCACATAGCGCGTCTCGGCGTCGGCGGGAGCGGATGTGCCGACGGGCGACGGTGCGGTCGTGAGCGGAGCGGGTGCGATGGCGGACATGGCTGTCTCCTGTGCCGGTGGGGAAGGCGGCTGCGGGGGCCCGACGCTGGCGCGAAGGGCCCGGCACCTTGTTTCTTCCGTGACCGGCTGGATTTGACATGACCACACGGCGGAGAGCGGATGTGGGACGGTTGAATGCCGGGGACCGGAGCGGGTGACGGATTCACCGGCACGTAACCTTGCCATGACTCTCCGTGACGTTCGGGCGCGGTCGAGCGCCCTCCGAGCCCTTACCGTCACCGGTGGTTCAGCCCGAGACGAGTTCGGCGGTGATGCGCTCCGAGGCTTCCTTCGCGGACGCCTCGGGGTCCGCGCCTTCGAGGACGGCCGTCATATAGGGCTTGATCGGGTTGTCGGCCTCGACGCTCGCCCACTGCGGGGAGTTGGGGGTGGCCCGGCCCCCGGCGGCCCCCTCGGCCATCGCCGCGGTCCCCTCGTCACCGCGGATGACACGGGCGAGTGTCACCTTGTTCGGCACGTAGCTCATGGTCCTGGCGAGATCCGTCTGCCACTTCTCGCCCGCCAGCGCCTTCACCACGTCGACGGCTGCCGAGTGGTGGCTGGAGTTCTTCGGGACGATCAGATCGGAGCCGCCGGTGAAGACCGCGCCCGGCTTGTCCGCCGACTTGCCCGGGATGGGGAAGAAGCCGAGTTTGCCCTTCAGCTCCGGGTTCTTCTCCTCGATGAGCCGTGCCGAGCTGGGGGTGGAGATGATCTGCGCGACATCGCCCCCGGCGAAGACGTCCGCCTGCGGGGGCTTGGCCTCGTCGGAGTTCGTGGGGCCGTCGCCCAGCGCCTGGAGGTCCTTGTAGAAGGACATGCCTCTGAGCGCCGCGGGCGAGTCGACCGCGCCCTGCCAGTCGCCGCCGGTCTCGACGGCCAGTTCGCCGCCCTCGTCCCAGATGAACCCGGCGAGGGTGTACCAGTCCTGGCCGGCGAGATAAATGCCCTGGTTGCTGCCGCGGTTCAGCCTCTCGGTGTCGGCCAGCCAGTCGTCGCGGGTCTTGGGCGGCTCCTCGATCCCGGCGAGCGCGAAGAGTTCCGTGTTGTAGATGACGACCCGGTTGGCCGCGTACCACGGGACACCGAACTGCGCGCCGTTGATCTGGCCCGGCTGGGCGAGGCCGGGCAGCCATGCCTCGCTGCCGAGGTCCCGTACGGACTCCAGGGTGAGGTCGCGCAGATTCCCGCTCTCCGCGTACTGGGCGACCTGGGTGTTGCCGACCTCGATGACATCCGGCGCGTCCTGGCTGTCCAGCGCGGCCAGCACCTTCTCGCCGATCCCGGTCCACTCCTGGATCTTGATGTCCAGTTCGACGGAGGGGTGTTCGTCCTCGTAGTCGCGCACAAAGCGTTCGAGGAAGTCGTCGGAGACGCTGTCCTTCATCAGCCAGACGGTGACCGTGGTGGAGCCGCCCCCACCTGGCATCACTCCACAGCCGCCGAGCACGACGGAGGAGACAACTGCCACGGAACAGGCGAGACATCGGTTCTTCACGTAGGTCAACCTTCTGGCGTGACGGCACGAAGAGAGGGCCCGACGTGGGGGGATGCGAACGGTGTTCGCACGGGTGTGTGGGATTTTGGTATGGACCAAGAGGAGGGTCAAGTCCCCGAGGAGGACGGAGGGGAACGGCCGCCTGAACGGCGCCCGTTCCCCCGATGCCGGCTGCTCCGGCGCCGTGATGTCAGCTCGCGGGCACCGTGTCCTCGAAGGCGGTGCCGGCCTTCCGGTAGGCGTTCACCTTCGCGGCGACCTGTGCGGGGGTCAGCACCTGGTCCTTGACGTGCAGGACGTAGTCGACCTTCTGGTCGTACGCCCGCGGTGTGGTGCTGGTCTGGCCCGCCAGGTCGATCAGCCACTGGTTGAAGTTGATCGACATGGGCCGCTCGGGCAGATAGCGGGCGTCATGCGTGCCGAAGGTCTGGCCGTCGACGTAGTAGGTGATGGCGTTGTTGTCGATGGTGACCACGAGATCGTGCCAGCCGGCGTAGCTGACCCGGGACTCGGAGTGCTGGTTGACGGCCTCCCAGGGATCGGGCCGGTAGGTCTCCCAGGAGGTGGTGTAGAGGATGTTGGCGGGCTCGCCCCAGCCGCCGTTGGGCAGATACTCGAAGTCGTACTCGGCGTAGTCGTCGGCCATCGGGGCCTTGAGGTCGTTGATGGTGAAGAAGGTCTGGACGAGACGGTCCCCGTCCGGGCCTGACTTGGGGGTGTCGGAGAACCGCACCCGCGCCGCGTAGGTGCCGTTCTTGAACTTCGTCGCCCTGGTGAGGACTTCGGTCTGCTCGGTCGTCCCGCTCGTACCGGCGGTCGAAGTCTCCAGGTTCATCAGCGAGTTGGTCCCCTCCTTGGCGAAGGTGACGTTCTCGGGCGCCCAGGTGGCGCCCGGCACCCCGGGTCCGCCGGAGTTGGCGCGCACGCTCCAGCCGTGGGAGGCGAGCGCCGGATCGGTGTACGAGGTGTAGTCGAAGTCGTCGAAGAGCGCGGCCCCTCCGGTGGGCGGGTCGGTCGGGGGATCGG